>NC_018027.1:2791861-3102068 GCF_000266905.1 Mycolicibacterium chubuense NBB4
ACCTCGGCCCATGGGTGGCCGAACCGCAGCTGTGGCAGGACCCGGTGCCCGCGGTCGAGGGCGAGCTGATCGGCGAATCGGACATCGCAACCTTGAAGAGCAAGGTGCTCGACTCCGGCCTGTCGGTGCCGCAGCTGGTCAAGACGGCGTGGTCGGCGGCGGCGAGCTTCCGCAGCACGGACAAGCGCGGAGGGGCCAACGGCGGGCGTCTGCGGCTGGAGCCGCAGCGCAGCTGGGAGGCCAACGAGCCGTCCGAGCTGGCCAAGGTGCTGCCGGTGCTCGAGAAGATCCAGCAGGACTTCAACGCCGGCGGCGGTAAGAAGGTCTCGCTGGCCGATCTGATCGTGCTCGCCGGTTCGGCGGCGGTCGAAAAGGCCGCCAAGGACGCGGGATACGAGGTCGACGTCTACTTCGCGCCCGGCAGGACCGACGCCACGCAGGAGGACACGGACGTCGATTCGTTCGCGGTGCTCGAGCCGCGCGCCGACGGCTTCCGCAACTACGTCCGGCCGGGGGAGAAGGCCCGGCTGGAGGAGCTGCTGCTGGAGAAGGCGTACATGCTCGACGTCACCGCTCCGGAGATGACCGTGCTCATCGGCGGTCTGCGCGCGCTGGGCGCCAATCACGGCGGCACCAGGCACGGCGTGTTCACCGACAAGCCCGGTGTTCTCACCAACGACTTCTTCGTCAACCTGCTCGACATGGGCACGGAGTGGAAGGTGTCGGAGACCACGGAGAACGTCTACGACGGCGTCGACCGCGCGACCGGCCAGAAGAAGTGGACGGCGACCGCCAACGACCTGGTCTTCGGCTCGCACTCGATCCTGCGTGCGCTGACCGAGGTGTACGCGCAGGACGACAACGCGGGCAAGTTCGTCGAGGACTTCGTCGCCGCCTGGGTGAAGGTCATGAACAACGACAGGTTCGATCTGGCCTGACGCGGCAGCGTCAGAGCTGGTTCTCCGGCCCCAGCACCGCCCACACCGTCTTCCCGCCTGCCACGGGGCTACAGCCCCAGGCGCGGCTCAGCGCCGCGGCTATCGCCAGGCCGGAGGCGGTGTGGGCGCCCGACCCCGCGTCCTCGTGCCGGACCGCGGGACTCGAACTGGTGTCGCTCACCGCGACGGTGATTCGACGATCCGAGGCCTCGAGCAGAAGGACCGGACGGCTCGAGGTGTGCTCCAGTACGTTCTCGATGAAGATCGTCGCGACCGTGGACGCCGTCAGGATCATCGCCGGCCGGTCCCACGCGGTCAGCCACGCCGATACCAGCCGGCGGCCGCGCCGAAGACTCGTCAGATCGGCGAACAGCTCGGCGTGCGCGCGCCGCCGCACGCCGTAGAGATCGGTGACGGAGCCCTGCGCGGTCGCCTGATCCGGATAGACGGGGACGTACCGTACCGCGCCGCTGCGGGCGATGGCCGCGCGTCCGGCCGCGTGGCCGCACACCAGCAGGACCGGGACGTCCGGCCAGGTGCTGACGTGCCACCGGGCACTGGTGAACGCCGTCCACGCGGAGTCACACGGCACCACCAGCGAGCTGACCTCGGTGATCACTGCCGTCGGCTCGTCCAGCGCAGCCTTGATCACGCTGTCACGAACCTCACGGTAGGTGGAGCTGTCCAGCGTTCCGGAGACGCTGAGGTGGGCGTACCCCGGCGACACGGTCGCTGAGATTCGGACCTCGCTGGGCCTAACCATCGCGGGGCCCCGAGCCATTCTCGATGAGGTCGAGACGCTCACGGAGAACGGCCAGCGCGTGCTCGGTCTCGGACGCCATCGTCGAGAAGCGTTCGCGCATGGCCGCCGACGTCGCCTGCCCGCGGAGCCGGTGCGCCAGCCGTGACTTCTCGTCCAGGCTGCGCACCGCGATCCACAGCGCGTTCTGCACCTCGTGATCACGCGCCGACAACAGCGCCTCGGCGGTCCACGCGTGCCCGATGTGACACCGGTAGTTGTCGTCGCCGAGGGCCTGCAGCGAGCCGCTGCAGTCCGGGCACGTGAATCCCGAAGGCGGACCGAGCTTTTCGGTGTCCATGTCGACGGCGAACCGCTCCGACATCGCGATGCGGTTCTCCAGCTCCATGTACGGATCGGGTGCCGACGACCGGACCGCCTGGTCGCGCTCGGCGAGCTTGCCGAGTAGCCGGCCGATGTCGGATGCGGCGGCACACTGGTCGACCACACCCGCCCGTAGGGCGTTGCTCGGCATCGTCGGGAAGAGCGCGTCGGCCGGTTCCTGGCACAGCGTCGTCCCGCCGCGCGACCGGATGGCCACCAGACCCAGCACGCCGTCGTCGAGCACCCCGGACAGCAACACCCCGATCGCGCGCGGTCCGAACGCGACGGCTGCCGAGCGGAACAGCGCGTTGATCGCGGGGCGGTGGCCGTTCTCCGTGGGCCCCTCCGACAACGCGATGTGGTGGTCACGGACCAGCAGATGGCGGCCCGGCACAGCGGTGTAGATGTGGCCTGCGCGCAGCGGCGCCCCGTCCTCGGCGGACACGGCCGGCAGGGGACCGGCGCGATCGATGATCTGCGCCAGGACGCTGGGACCATGGGCGGGCAGGTGCAGCGTCATCAAGACCGCGTACGGGAGGTCCTCCGGCAGGCCCGCGGCAGCCTTGGTCAGCGCCTCGACGCCTCCTGCCGAGCCACCCATCGCCACGACCCCGCGCAGCTCCTGCTCCGGTGAGATGCTCACCACTTCCGTCGTACCCGCGCTTTGTCGCGGTAACCGCAGTATGACGCCGGCTGACGTCCATTAGGCGAAGAGTGGGGGACAGCAGGCGAAGTGACTCTCCGGTTTCGTTTCGGCGGGCCTCCAGATGGATGTTCAACAATCGGAGGCCGATGAACCATCGGCCGCGAAGGGACGGCATGAAACTCGCGCTAGTGGGTGATCTGTCCGGAACCGCCGGACCCGACTGTATGGGCGGCACGTACGACGTGGCCAGTCTGGCCAGCGCGCTGGCGCGCCGGGGCCACGACGTTCGCATCCACACCGCGTCCCAGAACACGTCCGAGGCGACGCTGGGCGAGATCGCCGGCGAGTTCGCCGTCGCACCCATCCCGGTCGAGCCGTCAGAGTTCGCGGAGGTTGACACCGTGATGCCCGCGATCGGCGAGGTGGCCCGCCACCTGGTGGGCGAGTGGGAGAGCCATGCGCCCGACGTGGTGCACTGTTACGGCTGGACCTACGGGATGGCGGCTCAGTTGGCCGCCAGGAGGAAGCCGACGCCCACGGTGCAGACGTTCCACGGTCTGGCCACCACTGCGCGGCGGCATTGCGGGCCCGAGTCGAACTCGGAGACCGCTATCCAACTCGAGACCCTACTGGTGAAAAACGCGACGGTGGTGACGGCCGCGTGCACGGACGACCTGCGGGAGGTGATCCGCATGGGGTGCCCGCGCGCGCGGGCGTCGGTGCTACCGGCCGGCATCGACGTCGAGGACTTCGACGTGGTCGGCACCTGCGCGCCGCGCGACGACGCGCGCCAGCGGATCGTCGCGCTGGCCCGGGACTTCTCCCCACACCAGGGTTTCGGCCAGTTGATCAGGGTGCTGCCGTCTCTGCCCGCCGCCGAACTGGTACTCATCGCGACGAACGCCGCCGACGACATCGACGCGCAACGGGCGCTCGGGCTCGCTTCCCACATCGGCGTGGCCGGCCGGGTACACCTGGTCAACGCCGTCGACGAGCGCGAGGTTGCGGCGCTACTGCGATCGGCAGACGTCGTGGCGTGCCCTGCGCCGTACGACGCGCACGCCGAGGCGGCCTTGCGAGCCATGGCGTGCGGCGCCGCGGTCGTCGCACCCGAGTCCGGGGGACCGCGCGATGCAGTCGTCTCCGAGGTCACCGGTCTGCTCGTACCACCCGGGAGCGCCGAGGCGTTGAATCGCGCGCTGCGCTCCCTGCTCAGTCAGAAAGTCCTGCGCCAGGGGATGGGACTGGCCGGCCGCGCCAGGGCCCGGTCGCGGTACAGCTGGGACCGTGTCGCCACCGATGCCGAGGTGGCGTACCAGGCGGCGGTGCGGGTCGAGGGCATGGCGACCGCGTCGCGCTGATCGTCATTCTTGTCGAAATCCCTTGTTGATCACGCACTTCGGCGCGCACGACCGCCATGGCCTTCTGACGCGATGACGTTCGACGAATTCCCTCAAGGGTATTTCGCGCCACATGACGCCGACCGCGAGCCCACGTAGCGTGCTGATCTGGCACGTACACGGTTCGTGGACCGAGTCTTTCGTCGCCGGTGGGCACCGCTGTCTGATCCCGGTCGACGACCAACGCGACGAGTGCGGCCGCGGCCTGCTCGGACGGCACTGGCCGCAGGCGCGAGAAGTACCCCTGCGGCAGCTGTCGACCCACGACGTCGATCTGGTGGTCCTGCAACGCCCACTCGAGATCGACCTCACGGCAAGACATCTGGGTCGCCGCCCCGGCGTGGACATCCCGGCGGTGTACGTGGGCACGGACCTGCTACCCGCATTGAGCGCTCACGCGCCGATCGACGTATGGGGCATGGGCACAACGCAATTGAACGAGGACTCGCGCATCCCGCGAGCGGTCACCGGACGCGGTGACGTGTCAGGCGCACGGGTGCTCGACGAGGTGTCGCGCAGGCGGGTCTTCTGCACACCCCGCGTTGGACGTCGCTGGGTGCTGACCGAGTGGCCGCAGTTCCGCGACCTGGACTGGGCCGCGGTCGCCGACCAGGCTCCCGGGGCCGTAGTCGTCGACACCCGCAACCTGCTCGACCGCGACGTCGTCGAGGCGGCGGGGCTGCACTATCTCGGCAACGGCCGGGCGGACGGCTTCTGACGACCCGTCAGAGCCTGGACGAGGCGGCGCCGAGGTGCGTTCCGGTGGCCTGGAAATACACCCGCCGCGCGATCTCGACGGCGTGGTCGGCGAAGCGCTCGTAGAACCGGCCCACCAGCACCACGTCCGCCGCTGCGGTCGGTCCGTGCTGCCACCGGTCGGTGATGACCCGCGCGAACAACTGCCGGTGCAGGTCGTCCATCCGGTCGTCTCCAGCGCTGACGCGTTCGGCCTCCTCGGCGTCACAGGCCAGGACCGCCGACTGCGTCAGCGCGGCGAGGTCCACGGCGACGACGCCCATCTGGTCGAACAGATCCCGCACCTCCGGGGGCACGGCACAGTCGGGGTAGCGGCGTTTCGCCGTGCGGGCCACGTGCGCGGCCAGCGCACCCATGCGGTCGGCGTCGGCGGCGATGTGCAGGGCCGCCACCAGGGTCCGCAGGTCGCGTGCCACCGGAGCCTGCAGCGCCAGCAGGCTGTAGGCGCGGTCATGGACGGCTGCGCCGAGACTGGTGAGCCGCTTGAGGTCGACCTGCAGGCGGTCGGCTTCCGACGACTCGGCTTCGAGCAGGGCCATCGTGGCCGACCGCATCATCGCGCCGGCCCGCCCGCACATGTCGCCGAGGTCCGCGGTGAGACCGTCGAGGGCGTCGTGGAATTCGTTGCGCATCGCGTCCCCACATTTAGATGAGCTCGATGCCGGGCCCCTTACCCCGGAGGCGGCGCACCAAACACCGCGCCGGCAGGACGCCGGTGCCTCGTAGTACGGGTCCCGCGGGGCGAGGCCGAGTAAGTTCTAGGTGTATCCGGCAGGGACGTTGTTGACGATTCTGCTGTGAGAAGGGAGGACCTCCGGGCTTAGTGGAGATGTCTGACGTCTCTACTCACACACGGAGGTCCTCGTGCCCCACGCTAATGCCCGGTTGACCGTTCATGGCCGACAACTACTCGTTGATCGAGTCCTCGTCGATGGCCGTAAGCCCGCACACGTGGCCGCTGAACTCGGCGTGTCGCGCCAGTGCGCGTATCGATGGGTGCGCCGATACCGGGAGGAGGGCCCAGCCGGCCTGGTGGATCGGTCGTCTCGACCCCGGCGCTGCCCGACCCGAACACCGGCCCATGTCGAGGCCGCGATCGTGGCACTTCGGCTGGACGAGCGGCGCGGCCAACAGTGGATCGGCGATGAGCTCGGACTGTGCGCCCGGACTGTCTCAGCGGTACTTCGGCGCCATCAACTGCCTTACCTGCGTGACTGCGATCCGCTGACCGGTGAGGTCATCCGAGCGTCGAAAGCCACTACTCGGCGCTACGAACGGTCACGACCAGGCGAGCTGATTCACATGGATGTCAAGAAGATTGGCCGCATTCCTGACGGTGGCGGTTGGAAAGCTCATGGCCGACACATGGGTAAGACGTTTGCGCAGAAGAAGGCCCGCATCGGATTTGACTACGTCCATTCAGCCGTCGATGACCACTCACGATTGGCCTACTCAGAGATCCTCGACGACGAGAAAGGGCGGACCTGCGCACAGTTCCTGGCCCGTGCCGCCGCGTACTTCGCAGACCACGGCATCACCACCGTCGAGGCCGTCATCACCGACAACCACTTCAGCTACCGACGCTCCTACGACGTCGCTGCCGTCATCGCCGCGATCGGCGCCAAACACATCTTCATCAAACCGCACTGCCCCTGGCAGAACGGAAAGGTGGAGCGCTACAACAGGACCTTGCAGACCGAGTGGGCCTACCGGCAGGTCTTCGACTCAAACGACGATCGCTGCGCTGCCCTTGCCCCGTGGCTCGAGCACTACAACAATCAACGACGCCACTCAGCCATCGGAAACCAACCTCCGGTCAGCCGACTGTCACCAACCTGACTGCCGGATACATCTAGGGCGCCCGACCACACGGTGAATGGATCGCATTTGAACGTACAGTCCGACGGAGAGGCGACCGAGGCATTCGAGGCTCTGTTGCGCTACATCCGAGATGCGCGAGGGTTCGACTTCACCGGCTACAAGCGCACCTCGCTGATGCGGCGGGCGCGGCACCGGATGGACCAGTCCGGCCACGCGACCTTCGAGGAGTACCTCGACACGCTGCAGGCCAGCGCCGACGAGTTCGCCGCACTGTTCAACACGATCCTCATCAACGTCACGAGCTTCTTCCGTGATCCCTCCGCATGGGAGTACGTGCGCGACGAGGTCGTACCCACCCTGCTGGCCGAGCGCAACACGGGCGACCCGATCCGGGTGTGGAGCGCAGGTTGCGCCTCCGGACAGGAGGCCTACACGCTGGCGATGATCCTCGCCGAGGCGATGGGCGCCGACGAGTTCCGGCGCCGGGTGAAGATCTACGCGACCGACGTCGACGAGGAGGCGCTCGCCGAGGCGCGCATGGCGTCCTACGACGCCAAGGCCGTAACGGCGGTGCCCGCCGACCTGCTCGACCGCTACTTCGAGCCGGTCAACGGCAGGTACGTCTTCCGCAAGGATCTCCGGCGGGCGGTGATCTTCGGCCGCAACGACCTGGTCAAGGACGCCCCGATCTCCCGCGTCGACCTGCTGGTGTGCCGCAACACGCTGATGTATCTCAACGCCGACACGCAGCGCAACGTGCTGAGCCGTCTGCACTTCGCGCTGGCTCCGCGAGGCGTGCTGTTGCTCGGGCACGCCGAGATGCTGCTCAGCCACGCCGACCGTTTCACCCCGCTGAACCTGAAGTACCGCTTCTTCCGGAAGGCGCCGACGCCCGGGGAGAACATCGAACGCCACGCCGCGGCAGCCCTGTTGGAACGGCACGACGACGCCACCGGGCTCGCCTCGATCCGCGATCTGGCCTTCCGCGCCAGCCCGGTCGCCCAGATCGTCGTCACCGGGGACGACACCGTCGCGATGATCAACCAGCAGGCGGAGACGACCTTCGGCCTGTCGGCGCGCGACATCGGCCGGTTGCTGCGCGACCTGGACGTGTCCTTCAGGCCGGTCGAGCTGCGGGCCCACCTCGAGAAGGCGAAGGTGGAGCGACGCTCGGCGCGGATCCAGGACGTGCAGTGGCAGCGGGCCGGAATGGAGCCCGTGTGGTTCGAGATCCACGTCAACCCGCTCGTGGACGCCGAGAACGGTCTGCTCGGCATCTCGATCGTCTTCTTCGACGTCACGGCGACACGCGCGCTGGTCGACAAGGTGGTGCACACCAACCGGCAACTCGAAACCGCCTACGAGGAGCTGCAGTCCACCAACGAAGAGCTCGAGACCACCAACGCGGAACTGCAGTCCACCGTCGAAGAGCTCGAGACCACCAACGAGGAACTGCAGTCGACCAACGAAGAACTCGAGACGATGAACGAGGAGTTGCAGTCGACCAACGACGAGCTGCACACGATCAACGACACGCTGCGTGAGCGCAGCATCGAGCTGGACGAGTCGACGGCATTCCTGGAATCGCTGGAGTCCTCGATCCGTTTGGGGCTCGCGGTGGTCGACCGCCGGATGCAGGTAGCGGTGTGGAACCGCGGCTGCGAAGAGCTGTGGGGCCTACGCTCCGACGAGGCGGTCGGAAAACTGCTGCCCGCCCTGGACATCGGCTTGCCCGTCGACGCCGTCCAGCCGCTGATCGACCGCGTGTTCGTCGATTCGGACGCCACCGGCGAGGCGACGGTCGACGCGGTCAACCGGCGGGGCCGCGCAACGAAGGTGCGGGTGCTGTGCTCGGCGTTCCGCGGCCGGGACGAAGCGGGCGACGGTGCACTGCTGCTGATGGAAGTGACGGGTTGACAGCCGGACCGGGGTCGCGGCGGAGATGTGCGGCGCGTACCGTAGCCACGTCACCCGCTCCGAGCTCGGACATCAGCTCCGGCGTCGGCGCCACGGTCGTCAGTGTGTCACCGAGAAGCACTGTGGCCTCGCCGATCTCACCGACCAGCAGCGTCTCGACCGCTCCCTCGCGCAGGGCCGCGCACACGCCGGGCAGACCCTCGGTGGCCAACCCGGACCCGCGCTGCACCTCGGCCTGAAAGCGTTGCGCCGCTTCGTCCATTGTGTCGACGACGGTCTCGCCGACGCGCTTCGGTAGGTTCGAAATCAGGTCGGCCCGCGACCGGGCCTCGCCGACGACGAACACCAGCTTCGGATCGCTGTCGTCGAACGCCGCAGCGACCTCGTCGGCGACGTCCGCCAGCGCAGCTGCGATTGTTTCTCCGCGTCGGCGGTGTTGTGCGAGTCGTCGACACAGACGGAGGCGAACGGACCCTTCGCATCGACGAGCGGGCGAAAGCGGTTCGGCTGCATGGCTATTCCTCCTCGTGCGACGGTGTCTGCCGTCGATCGTCTGTCCGACCACCGGGTGCCCGTCGCGAGGCCGGGCAAACATCGGTCACCGGTCGAGCAAGCCCGCGGCGAACCGCAGATCGGCGACCAGTGAGGCGAAGGACTCCGCGCGGGCCTCCGACGGCCCGCGCAGCACCGACGACGGGTGAACGGTCACCACCACCTGCGGGTCGACTCCGGCAGGCGCGACGTCGGCGGGCAGACTCAGGACCTCCCCGCGGTGGGCGGTCAGCGTGAACGAGGGGCCCAGCAGCGATTTCGCAGCGGTCGCCCCCAGCAGGACCAGCACTTCGGGATCGATGGCCTGCAGTTCGGCGACGAGCCACGGCCTGCAGGCCACGACCTCGGTGCGGCTGGGCGTCTTGTGGATGCGGCGCGCGCCGCGCTCGCCGCGCACGAACTTGAAGTGCTTGACCGCATTGGTGACGTAGACCGGCTCGCGGTCTACCCCGCCCTCCATCAGCGCCCTGTCCAACAGCTTGCCGGCCGGGCCGATGAACGGCTCGCCGGCGAGGTCTTCGCGGTCGCCCGGCTGTTCGCCGACGAACATCAGACGGGCGGTGGCCGGACCCGCCCCGAACACGGTCTGGGTGGCGTCGGAGAACAACCCGCAACCGCGACAGGACCGCGATGCCGCGGCCAGGTCCGGCAGGTCGCGGCGGGCGGGCAGGAAATCGGCGGCGGTGGTGGCGGTTTTCGTCATGGGGCCCGGATACCCCGGCGCGGCAGCAGGTCAGTCGTCGGGTTGATGGGCGGTGAGCAGGACGTGGTCGAGCCGGGTGCGGGCATCGCCCGACAGCGGAGCCGCCGACACGCGATTCACGAAACGCTCGGCGATCTCCCGGAGTTTGACGTTGGTTTCCTGTGAACGCCACACCAGGACGTCGAAAGCCCGGCCGGCACTGACTCCGTAGGCCATCCGGATCATCCCGACCGCCTGCTGGATGACGGCGCGCTTCTCGTCGAGGTCGGCCACGTACCTGCTGACCGAGCGCTGCACGTCGGCCTCGAAACTCTGCGTGACGTCGACGTAGAAGCCGCTGGTGCCGATGACCTCGCCGGATTCGCCTCTGAGTTGGTCGGCGACCACGACGACGACGTGCTCGTCGCCCCGGGTGTCGATGATGCGGTGACGGCTGGAGAACGCCGCCCCGTGGTGACGGACCCGGTCGATGATCTCCGCGACGGTGGACTTGTCCCCGGGGTGCTTGTGCGACAACACCAGTTCGGTCGTCGGCTGGACCGTTCCGGGCGCGTAGCCGTGCATCGCCGCGACCGCGTCGGACCATTCCCATCGGTCGTCGGCATTGAGGTACCGGAAGCTGCCGACGAACTCGAAATCGCCGGTACCAGAGGGGTCAGCATCAACAACCACGACGGAATGATGAAGCTTCGACGGCTCGTTCGGCAACGGTTTCCCGCAAGTTTCGCTCTCGTGAATCCCCTGTACGAACCCTGGCAGTCCGGATCGCGAAAAGCGTACGTTGGGAACAGTCACCGGCCACGGCGGCGATCGCGGCAGCCGGGGCACGAAGGACTTGATCGCACAGGTCCGTTTTGCGAAGACTTCGCCCTCCGGCGCGCGCCGCCGGCATGACGATTCATACTTGTGGGCAGGGGTTTTCGGCTTTCTCAACAGCTCGGCGCGGTGGGTTCGGAAACGATGCCGCCGCCCGGACGGGTACGCACGGTGAGTCCGAGTTCACGACGGACGCCGTCTTGGACTGAAGTCAGTAGGAGGCCACGGATGCGAACTGCCGGAGCCGAAGTGCAGCACCGAAGGGCCGACGCACCGCGGAGGTGGCCCGCCACCGAGCCCGATTCGACCTGGATCCACAGCGCCTTCGTCCGGCTGCACCGGCTGCCGCAGGAGTCGACCGAGTACGGCCGGCTGCGAAACCGCATCATCGAGGAGTGCCTCCCGCTGGCCGAGCGCATCGCCCGGCGGTACGACAGGCGCGGAGAGACGCACGACGACCTGGTCCAGGTGGCGCGGGTGGGCCTGATGAACGCCGTGAACAGATTCGACCCGGACGCGGGTTCGGAATTCCTCGCGTTCGCGATTCCCACCATGCTGGGGGAGGTCAAACGGTACTTCCGCGACTGCAGTTGGTCGGTGAACGTCCCGCGCCGGCTCAAGGATCTCTACCCCGCGCTGGGGCCGCTCACCACCGAGATGACGCAGCGGTTGGGGCGGTCGCCGACCGCGGGGGAGTTGGCCGAGGCGCTGGGTGTCGACCGCGACGAGGTCGTCGAAACGCTCACCGCCGCAGCGGGTTTCAAGGCTCGCTCGATCGACTACAGCTCCTCGCGTGACGACGATCGCCCGACCCTGGTCGATCGGATGGGCGGACCCGATCCGGGGATCGGGACAGTCGAGGACCGCGACGCCCTGCGGGCACAGCTGGAATGCCTGCCCGAGCGGGAGTACTGGATCGTCATCATGCGGTTCTTCGAATCACTGACGCAGACCGAGATCGCCCAGCGGATGGGCATCTCGCAGATGCACGTGTCCCGGCTGCTGACCCAGTCGCTGGCCCGGCTGCGGGACGGCATGCTGGACCCGCCGCACGTCGCGTGAGCGCCCTCACCGGCTGAGAGTCTGATGCGGGCTCTCACCGTAGGTTTCGCGATACAGCACGGCGAAACGCCCCGTATGCGCGAAACCCCACCGGGTGGCCGTCGCCGTCACCGTCGTCACGGTCCGATCACCGGTGAGCAACTCCTGACGCGCCTTGCTCAATCGGACCCGGCGCAGATAGGCCGTGGGCGTGGTGCCGAGGTGGCGCCGGAACAGGTACTGCACCGTTCGCGGGGTGGCATAGATCTCGGCGGCCAGATCGGCGATCGTGATCCGGCGGGCGGCGTTGGCCTCGATGTAGGCCATGGCCTGGCGCAGCGCCACAGGTTGACTCGGCTGATTCGGTGCGCCGTCGCCGGAGCACGGGTGGGGGAACCCGGCGTACACGGCGGCCCGCACCAGTTCGGGCAGCGCCTCGGACATCACTTCGGCGACCACGTCGTCACCGGTGTTGAGCACGTCGCTGGCGTACGCGATGGTGCGCTTGAGCGAGTCGGCGGCCGACTCCGAACGCGGCCGCAGACACGGAGGCGCCGTGGTCTGCTCGCCGTGGCGCGCCGGATGGATCACATGCACCGCGGTGAAGCGGGCATCGATCGCCTGGAGACACACGGTGCGGCGGCCGGGGCCGAGCAGAAAGACATCACCGCGTGCCGCGAGGACATGGTCGTCGGCCGAGGAGTAGGCGACCTTGCCGGCGTGCACCCAGAGGACCAGGGTGTCGGCGAGGTGGTCGGTGGACACCGCCCCGTCGCCGGAATGACTGATCTGGTCGATCATCAGCCCACTGGACTTGTGCCGTATGTGGGTGAACCGGCGGGCGTGGGGCGAGCCTTGACACTCGATCTGCACACCTGAGCCGTAGACCGATCGCAGGTGCTCGCGGATCCGGCGCGGATCGTCGCTGGAGAACTCGGACCGCGCCGCAGGGCGTGGCTCGTCGCGCGCGTTCACTGTGTCGAGACTGGCGACAGCTGCTAACGCGCCCACGCCTCACACCGTCGGCCGGGCACTTCGCCTCCACCTTCTGAAAGCCTCAACGACCAGTGCCTCTCGTCCCGTTCGACCTCACGTGCTCCGGGATGATTGCACACCGCAACGATTCAGCGACAGATCATGGAACGAACAGCCGTCCGCTGCCGATCCGAAAAACGAAAGGCGGTTTTCGGTCAGGACCTTCCCGACTTGCGGCTGCGCCGGGTCTTGGTCAGCACCGGTGGCACCGCCGAGGCCATCACCGCCTCTGCCCGCTCCCAGACTCGGTGGCGCCCCAGCGCGGCCACGAGCTCCGCTCCGAAAGCGTTCGAGGCGTCGTCGGCGGTGAGCACACCGGGACCGTCGAGGGCGATGTCGACGCTTTCCAGCACCGCGCGCCCGTCGCCCCAGGCGCCGACCGGCTTGCAGTGCCGGAACATCTCGTGCAACAGGACGGCGAGCTTGATGTCGATGCTCTCCAGCGCACCGCCCGCGATCACCGCCGCGTCGAACTCGATCGAGCGCGCGGTGGTGAACGTGCGATCCACCACGACCGTGCGCCGGCCCGACTTCAGCCGGCCGCCGACCGGGGCGGTGATCGCGACCTGCACGCCCGCTTTGTCCAGAATTTTCGTCAGCTTCGCGATGCCGGCCAGGTCCGCGGAGTCATCGGCGATGATCGCGACCTTGCGTCCGGCGACCGGCCCGGGTGTGGTGACGACCTGCGACAGTGCGGAGGAGCCGGTCACGTCCTTCGGGGGACTGCCCTTCGGCGCCGCCAGCCCCAGACCGGCGGCCACCTGTGCGCACAGGTCCGAGTCGACGTTGGCGAGCACCTGCAGCTGGCGCTCCTTGACCGCCTGCTCGTAGCACTTGCCCAGCTCGAAGGTGAACGCCTCGGCGACGTGCGCCTTCTCGACGGCGCTGAGCGACCGATAGAACATCGCGGGCTGGGTGAAGTGGTCGTCGAACGAGGCCGGCTGCGCACGCTCGACCCTGCCTCGACCGGCCGCGGGCTCGGCACGTAGGCGGCCTCGTCGGCGTCGGCCACGTCGGGCTCCCCGCCGTCGAGGCTGTTCGGCCGGTAGGGGGCCACCCCTGTGTGCACGGCCGTCTGGTGCATCCCGTCGCGGAGCATGTCGTTGACCGGGCAGTGCGGGCGGTTGATGGGGAGTTGGGTGAAGTTCGGGCCGCCCAGCCGGGTCAGCTGGGTGTCGAGGTAGGAGAACAACCGCGCCTGCAGCAGCGGGTCGTTCGTCACCTCGATGCCGGGCACCAGATTGCCGATGTGGAACGCAACCTGCTCGGTCTCGGCGAAGTAGTTGGTGGGGTTGCGGTTGAGCGTCAGCTTGCCGATCTTCTCGACCGGCACCAGCTCCTCGGGCACCAGCTTCGTGGGGTCGAGCAGGTCGATGCCCTCGTAGCTGTTCGTGCCGTCGTCGGGCATCACCTGGACGCCCAGCTCATACTCCAGCGGGGCGCCGGCCTCGATGCCGTCGGCCATGTCGCGGCGATGGAAGTCCGGATCGCACCCCGCGGCGATCTGAGCCTCCTCCCACACCAGGGAGTGCACCCCGGCGGCGGGTTTCCAGTGGAACTTCACCAGGCTGGTCCGCCCCTTGGCGTTGACCAGCCGGAAGGTGTGGACCCCGAAGCCCTCCATGGTGCGGAAGGAGCGCGGGATCCCCCGATCGCTCATGTTCCAGAACACGTGGTGGGTGGCCTCGGTGTGCAGAGACACGAAGTCCCAGAAGGTGTCGTGCGCGGACTGGGCCTGGGGGATCTCCCGGTCGGGGTGCGGCTTGGCCGCGTGGACCACGTCCGGGAACTTGATGCCGTCCTGGATGAAGAAGACCGGCATGTTGTTGCCCACGAGGTCGAACGTGCCTTCGTCGGTGTAGAACTTGACCGCGAAACCGCGGGTGTCGCGCACGGTGTCCGCCGACCCGCGGGAACCCAGCACGGTGGAGAACCGGCAGAACACGTCGGTCTGCTTGCCCTTGGTCGCCAGGAAGCCCGCCCGGGTGATCTTCGCGGCGTTGCCGTAAGCCTCGAAGATCCCGTGCGCCGCAGCTCCTCTGGCGTGGACGACCCGCTCGGGGATGCGTTCGTGATCGAAGTGGGTGATCTTCTCCCGCAGGTGGAAGTCCTCCATCAGGGTGGGTCCGCGGTCACCGGCCTTGAGGGAGTGATCGGTGTCCGGGATCCGCACGCCCTGCGCGGTGGTGAGGAAGCGACCCGTCTGGGCTCGCGGATCGTGTTCACCCGCTGCGGTTTTCGACGCGCCGGTGGGGCTCACAGTTGCTGGTGAGGACTGATCGGGCTTGCGTGACGCGGGCATCGGCGGCTCCGTCGGGTGGTGGGGGCGGGTGGCTGGGCGGGGCTCCGCGGCTGTACCCGGCGGCGAACCGGATAAACGTCGGCTCCTGCGTCTTCTCGCCACGCGCCGTGTCCGAGAGCGGTGTCGTCGCACCCTTTGGGTAGGGTTCCGCGAGTGACTTCGAGCGCTGCCGTAAAGACCGTAAACGCCCGTCTCGCTGAGGAACTGGCCGTAAAGGAAGTCCAGGTCGCCGCGGCGGTCCGGCTGCTCGACGAGGGTGCGACGGTCCCGTTCATCGCGCGCTATCGCAAGGAGGCCACCGGCAGCCTCGACGACGGCGCACTGCGCGCACTCGAGGAACGCCTCGGCTATCTGCGGGAGCTCGACGACCGGCGCGACGCGGTGCTGGCGTCGATCTCAGAACAGGGCAAACTGACTGACAAGTTGAAGGCCGCGCTGATGGCCGCGGAGACCAAGGCCCGCGTCGAGGACATCTACCTCCCGTACAAGCCCAAGCGCAGGACCAAGGCGCAGATCGCCCGCGAAGCCGGACTCGAACCGCTGGCCGATCGGCTGCTGGCCGACCCGTCGGCGGTGCCCGAGGAGGCCGCCGCACCCTTCGTCGGTGACGAGGTCGCCGACGCGGCCGCGGCGCTCGACGGCGCGCGGCACATCCTCGTCGAGCGTGCCGCAGAGGATGCCGAGTTGGTGGGGGCGCTGCGGGAACGGTTCTGGCAGTTCGGCTCTGTGCGCACCCGCGCCGCCACCGAGGCGGCCGAGGGCGGCGCCGCGGCGCAGAAATCGCAGAAATTTCAGGACTACTTCGACTTCTCCGAGCCGCTGGACCGCATGCCGTCGCACCGTGTGCTGGCGGTGCTGCGCGGCGAGAAGGAGCAGGCGCTGGCCCTGACCCTCGACGGCGGCGAGGAGGACCAGTACCAGGTGATGATCGCCGAGGCGCTCGGCGTCGACCTGTCCGCGGCCGCGGCTGCGACGCCGTGGCTCGCGGCCACGGTCAGGTTCGCGTGGCGCACCAGGATGTCGGTCTCGGCCTCGGTGGACGCCCGGATCCGGCTGCGGCTGCGCGCCGAGGAGGATGCCGTGGCGGTGTTCGCCCGCAACCTCAAGGACCTGCTGCTGGCCGCCCCGGCCGGCAACCGCACCACGCTGGGACTGGATCCGGGATTCCGCACCGGCGTCAAGGTCGCCGTCGTCGACGGCACCGGCAAGGTGGTCGACACCTGTGCGATCTATCCGCACCCGCCGCAGAAGCACTGGGACACCGCCAAGGCGACGCTGGCCGCACTGGTCGCCCGCCACGGCGTCGAACTGATCGCGATCGGGAACGGCACCGCGTCCCGCGAGACCGATGCGCTGGTCGCCGAACTGCTCGCCGACATGCGCACCGCGGGCGCGGCCCCGCCGGCCAAGGCCATGGTCAGCGAGGCAGGTGCCTCGGTGTACTCGGCGTCGGCCTATGCTGCCCGCGAACTGCCGGATCTCGACGTGACCCTGCGGGGAGCGGTGTCCATCGCCCGGCGGCTGCAGGACCCGCTGGCCGAGCTCGTCAAGATCGAACCGAAGTCGATCGGGGTCGGCCAGTACCAGCACGACGTGACGCCGGGAATCCTCGCGCGCAGCCTCGGCGCGGTGGTCGAGGACGCGGTCAACGCCGTCGGCGTCGATCTCAACACGGCGTCGGCGCCGCTGCTGGCGCGCGTCTCGGGGATCACCGAGACGCTGGCCGAGGCGATCGTCGCCCACCGCGACCGTGCGGGCCGGTACCCGAGCCGGCGCGCGCTGCTCGATGTCCCGCGGTTGGGGCCCAAGGCCTTCGAGCAGTGCGCCGGCTTCCTGCGGATCCGTGACGGAGAAGATCCGCTCGATGCTTCGGGCGTGCACCCCGAGGCGTACCCGGTGGTCCGGCGCATCCTCGACCGGGCGGGGGTCACGCTGGCCGAGATCATCGGCAACGAGCGTGCGCTGCGGGCGCTGCGCCCGGCGGACTTCGCCGACGACCGGTTCGGCATCCCCACGGTGACCGACATCCTGGGCGAGCTGGAGAAGCCCGGCCGCGATCCCCGCCCGGCGTTCACCACGGCGGCCTTCGCCGCGGGTGTGGAGAAGGTCGCCGACCTGGAGGTCGGCATGGTGCTCGAAGGCGTCGTCACCAACGTCGCGGCGTTCGGGGCGTTCGTCGATGTCGGGGTGCACCAAGACGGGCTCGTGCATGTCTCCGCGATGGCGGACCGCTTCGTCTCCGACCCGCACGAGGTGGTGAAGTCCGGGCAGGTGGTGCGGGTGAAGGTGCTCGAGGTCGACGTGGATCGTCAGCGCATCGGACTGAGCCTGCGGCTGAACGACGCACCATCCGCCGACCGCGGGCGGCGGCCGGAGCGCGGGAGCGGTCCGCGGGCCCGCAACGACCGCCCGCGCCGGGGCGATCCGCGGGGCACCGGCCGCGCCGACGGCACCGGGCGCACGAACGCCGACCGGCCCGGCGGGTCGATGGCCCAGGCGCTGCGCGACGCGGGCTTCGGGCGTTGAGGGCCGGCCCCGTTCAGCTGATATAGACCTCGTGGCCGTGGGGGTATCCGCCTCCGACCGTGGCGATGTGCACGTGGTTGTAGTGGTTAGCGGTGTCCGAACCGCGGTCGGCCATCGGGTGCGGCGTGCCGTGCGCGGGGTAGTAGGTCTGGCGCCAGATCACGTCGTCGAGCCCGAAGCGGTCGGCGTTCTGCAGCGCATAGGACGCGATGAGGTTGCCGAGTTGGATGCCCTCGTCGCTGCTGTAGTTCGGGATCATCACGTCGATCGCCAGCCCGTCGGGGTGCCAGCGCAGGGCGTCGGGGCGCACTCCGCCGATGTTCTGGATCTCGGGGAACATCGCGCTGACCGCCCGCGCGGCGAGGATCGTCTTGACCTGCAGGCCGCTCTCGGGGGCGACACCTGCCGGCAGGGCGGCGTCCGGGCTCCGGCGCAGTGCGCGGGATGCCAGCATCGCCTGCGGCGTGCTCGGCTGGAACTGGTAGTTCGCGGCGGCCGCGTCGGTCGGCCCGGCCGCGATCAACTCCGCGCAGCAAGCGGGGGAGTCGACGACCTCGGCTCGCGGAAGCGCGTCGGCGCCCGCGGACAGCAGCGCCGCGGCGGGAACGGCGAGCGCGGCCGCCGGCGCCGACCATCGACGGCGTCGTTGGGTGGTTGCGCTGTGCCTTCCCACGGGCACGCACCATACCTGCAGGTTGGGGCAGTTCCGAAACGGCGATTCCGCGGCTGGGCCCGCTGCCGGCCGTCGTCGCTCCGAGGAATCCGGCTTTTGCGCAGCGCACAGCGTTGCCCCACCCCGCCTGCCCGCGGGCAAACTGTGCGCCAGATTACGGGCGGGCAAGGGCTCGGTGAACAGCGCGCGCAACCCGCCGACCGGCGTTACGCTCCTGCCGTCTGCCGAGCGCTGGCGCTCCCCGAGCGTCTCATCGTGCACAGCTGTAACAGCGGATCGGCAGGGTGCGATAGGTCACACATACCGGTGCGACGACGGAAAGGAGCTCGCGGTGGGTGCGGTACTGGGGCTGTCTCTCACCGCGAGCGACATCGTGTGGGCGCTGGTCGATGCGTCCGACGGCGCGCTGCTCGACCACGACGCCCTGGAGTTCGACACGGACTCGCGGTTGGCGGCAGAGGCCGCGCGCGGCGCCGAGGACATCGCCAGGGCGGGCGGCCTCGAGGTGGATCGTGTGCGGCTGGTCTGGAGCGAGGACGTCGAAGACGACGGCGTGCGGTTACAGGCGCGACTGGCGCACTCGTGCCGCGCCGAGGTGGAGGCCGTACCGCTGACGTGCGCCATGGCGGCTCCCGTCGCCGCGCAGGCGGTGGACATGGCGCCGCGACTCGCGCTCGCCTACGGCGCCGCACGGGCCGACGTCGGCCTGCACGATGCGATCACCATGCCGATCCGGTTGCGCGAGAACGCCCCCCGGCGTCGTCATCGCCGGCGCATCGTCGCCGCGGCGGTCGGTACCGCGGCCGCTGCGGTCCTCTCGATCTTCTTCCTCGCCGCCGCCGGCTCCCCGCCGCAGGTGGTGCCCGCCGCAGCGAGCCTGCAGCAGACCACCGCCCCGGACCCGGGCTGGGTGAGTGTGCCGGCACCGTCGGACCGTGCGGCGCAGCAAGTCCGCAAGGTGGTCGCCGCGACTCCGTCGAAGAGTCGACCCGCGCCGAAGGCCTACCACCCCGCGGCGCCGATGCTCGCCACACCGCACCCCGCGGCCCCGGTACTCGCGACACCGCAACCCGCGGCCCCGGTACTCGAAACGCCGCAGCCGCAAGCCCCCGTGCTCGAAACGCCGAAGCCGGACGCCCCCGTGCTCGAAGCACCCCAGCCGGAAGCGCCGGTGCGCGCCGAGACCGAGCCCGCGCAGGTGCCGCACCTGCCGCCGGCCGGATCACCGCACCTGCCGGAACTGCCGGCGGAGATGGGTCCCGGGCCGCTGCCCGGCCCGGCCGACGAGTTCGCCGGACCCCTGCCCGGACCGCAGACGACAGATCCGGTCAATCTGTCTTCTCCGTTGCCCTGACAGCGTACGGTCGAGCCGTGACAGCGGTATCGTCTCGCGCCCGCACCGCCCACCCCGTCGATCTGGCCCGCGAGATGCGCGACCTGGTCCGCGCCGAGGCCGCCGAATCCGAGCGGAACCGGACGCTGACCGCGCCGGTCGTCGATGCGATGTGGGCGTCCGGCCTGATGACGGCGTTCAATCCGCAATCCGCGGGCGGCATGGAGCCCTCGTTCGCCGACATGATCGAGACCTGGATCGAAATGGCTTGGCAGGACGGCTCTTTCGGTTGGGTCGGGATCGCGAATCTGCCGTCGTCGTTCGCGGCCGCGACGTATCTGTCCGATGCCGGGTTCGCCGAGGTGTTCACCGCCAACGACAACCACGTCACGATGGGCGGCCAGTTCTTCCCCAACGGTCAGGGCGTCGCGGTCGACGGCGGCTACCGCCTGACCGGGTCGTGGAGTTTCGGCTCGGGGACCGGTCACGCCGAGTACGTCGCCGCGGGCTTCCTGCCGATGGTCGACGGCGAGATTCGCTGGATCAGCGAGGGGGTGCCCGACATGCAGGTGGCCGTGGTGCCGCGCGCCGAGGTCACCTTCAACGACGGGTGGTTCGTGCAGGGCCTCAAGGGAACCGGGTCCTACGACTACGCGATCGACGACGTGTTCGTCCCGCACGGCCGCACGTTCCCGTTGTTCACCCGCGAACCTCGGCGGGGCGCTTCGCCCGCCACCCGCATGGGCATGATGCCGGTGACCGCCGCCGGCCACGCCGCGTGGGCGCTCGGGGTGGCCAAGAGCATGCTCGACGACGTCGCCGAACTGGCGGCGACCAAGTACCGGATGAGCGACATGGCGGCGCTGGCCAGTCGCCCCACCTTCCAGAAGGGGCTGGCTCACCACGTCGCGGCGTGGCGGGCGGCGCGACTGCTGGTGCTCGACGCGTTCTCGACCGCCGAGGCGGCGGTGGCCGCCGGCGATGCGCTGACCCCGACCTTGCGGGCGGACATGCGCGTGGCCGCCGTGTTCGCCACCGACACCGCGCGGGCGTGCGCGGAATGGGCGCATCTGGTGGCGGGCACGTCCGCGATCCGCGAGGGGAGCCGTCTGGAACGAGCCTTCCGCGACATCTACACCGGCACTCAGCACGCCTTCATCAGCGAGAAGGTCGCCATCGACGCCGCCCAGGTGTGGCTGGGCCTCATCGAGGACCAGTTCGGGCTCTGACCGGCGGTCTCAGGCCTTCACGCCGACCGTGATGAGGTCGGACAGCACCTGGGTCCAGAGCGGCCGGCGCACGCGATGCTGATCGTCCACCGAGAAGCCGGCGTCGGTGAACAGGGTGCGCATCCGCGCCGGGTCTGGCGCCTCGTAGAGCGGGGCCGGCAGCATCTGCAGCGGAAAGCGCTGGCGCGGACTCAGAGTGGCCACGGCGGCGAAGCCGCCCGGGGCGAGCACGCGGTGGAACTCGCGCAGCGCGGCGGGCTGATTGAACCAATGGAACGCCGAAGTGCTCACGACCGCATCGAGGCTGCCGTCGTCGAACGGGAGCTGCTCGGCCGGCGCGGTCAACCACTGCACCGTCGTCGACCGCTGCGCGGCCTGGGCGAGCATCCCCTCGGACAGATCGACACCGAAGATCTGATCGGGATGCACTTCCCGGGCGATGCGGTCAGCGAGAATGCCTGTCCCGCAACCGACATCGGCTACCCGGCGGGAACCGTGCGCTCTCAGCAGAGCGATCATCTCGTCCTGCGCGGGGCGGTACACCCACTGCTGGACGACCGCCGTGTCATAGAGCGGGGCGGCGACGCTCCAGAACCGGGTGACCGCCTCGTTGAACCGCCTGCGGGTGGCCGACGGCACGGCTACTGCGGGTGCGCCGCGGCGGCGTCGAGGACCGGCAGCTTCTCCGGGCAGTAGGTCCGCAGCGCGGCGGCCAGGAACTTCCACGCCTGATCGGTGGTCGCATCCTTCTGCAGCTGGTTGTGCACGAAGTTCGCCGAGGCGAACGCGTCGTGATCGACGCCCGCGTACAACCGCTTACAGGTGATCTTGCCGATCCAGGCGTTGTAGTCCTTCTGGCCGTAGATGCCGTAGGTGTGCAACTCGTTGGCGAAATTCGTGTCCGGGTCCGCCACCGCCGGGGCCGCGGTGGCCAGTGCCCCCACAGTCGCCGCCACCGTGGCGATCCCGATCAGGATTCGCTTCATGTTCGCACTCCTTCCGAGGGATCCCGTTGCAGCTCTTGCGCTTTCGGCCATGGGGCGGGGACCGGGCGTCTGCGCACCCGTTGCGGCCACCAGAACCAGGGGCCCATTATCGCAGCGATCGACGGCGTCATGAAGGCCCGGATCACCAAGGTGTCGAACAGAAGGCCCAGACCGATCGTCGTACCCACCTGCCCGATGACCGTCAACTCGCTGACCGCCATCGACATCATGGTGAGCGCGAACACCAACCCAGCGGCCGTCACCACCGAACCGCTGCCGCCCATGGCGCGGATGATGCCCGTGCCGATGCCGGCCTGGATCTCCTCTTTGAGTCGCGACACCAGCAGCAGGTTGTAGTCGGCGCCGACCGCCAGCAGGATGATGACGGCCATCGCGAGCACCATCCAGTGCAGTTCGGTGCCCAGGATGTGTTGCCAGAACAACACCGACAGACCGAACGACGCAGCCAGCGACACCACCACCGTGCCGACGATGACCGCGGCGGCGACGATCGCCCGGGTGAGCAACAGCATGATGATGAAGATCAGCCCCAGCGCGGAGATCCCGGCGATCAGCAGGTCGTAGTTGGCTCCGTCCTGCATGTCCTTGAACGTCGCCGCGGTACCGCCGAGGTAGATCCTGGACCCCTCCAGCGGAGTGCCCTTGACGGCCTCCTTGGCGGCCTGCTTGATCGCGTCGATCTTGGCGATGCCCTCGGGACTGAGCGGGTCACCGTCGTGAGAGATGATGAACCGGACCGCGTGGCCGTCGGAGGACAGGAACTGCTTCAGGCCGCGCTGGAAGTCCTTGTTGTCGAAGATCTCCGGGGGCAGATAGAACGAGTCGTCGTTCATCGAGTCGTCGAACGCCTCGCCCATGGCGTCCGAGTCCTCCTGCATGGCCGCCATCTGATCCTGCATGCCCTTCTGGCTCTGGTACATGGTCAGCATCATGGTTTTCATGGTCCGCATGGTGTCGATCATCTCGGGCATCAGCGCGACCATCTGCGGCATCAGCGAGTCCAGCCGCTTCATCTCGGGGATGATCTGCTTGAAGTCGTCGGTCATCACGTCGATGCCGTCGAGGGTGTCGAACACCGAGCGGATCGCCCAGCACACCGGAATGTTGTAGCAGTGCGGTTCCCAGTAGAAGTAGTTGCGGATCGGCCGGAAGAAGTCGTCGAAGTTGGCGATGCTGTCCCGCAGTGACTCGACGTCGACGACCATTCCGTCCATCTTCGTCACCATGCTGTGGGTGATCTCGGACATCTGCTTGGTCAGGCTCGACATCTTCTGCATCGTCGCGATGGTCTTGTCCATCTCGCCGGCCTGGACCAGCATGTCGGCCATCCGGTCCTGCATGTACTTCTGATTGAGCCGCTGGGTGGTGCCCTGCATGCTCATCTGGAACGGGATCGACGTGTGCTTGATCGGCTTGCCGTCGGGCCGGGTGATCGCCTGGACCCGCGCGATCCCCGGGACCTTGAACAGGGCCTTGGCGATCTTGTCGATCACCAGGAAGTCCGCCGAGTTGCGCAGGTCGTGGTCGCTTTCGACCATCAGCAGCTCGGGATTCATCCGGGCCTGGTCGAAGTGGCGGTCCGCCGCGGCATAACCCTCGTTGGCGGGCAGGTCGGCGGGCAGGTACTGGCGGTCGTTGTAGTTGGTCCGGTACCCGGGCAGGGTCAGCAGTCCGACCAGCGACAGGGCGATCGTCCCGACCAGGATCGGCCCCGGCCAGCGCACCACGGCGGCGCCGATCTTGCGCCAGCCGCGGATGCGCATCTGCCGCTTGGGGTCCAGGATCCTCCCGAAGCGGGTGACCACCGAGATGAACGCGACCATCATCACGACGCCGGCCACGACGACGACGAACATGCCGATCGCCAGCGGGATGCCGAGCGTCTGGAAGTACGGCAGCCGGGTGAAGCTCAGGCAGAACGTCGCACCGGCGATCGTCAGGCCCGAGCCCAGCACCACGTGAGCGGTGCCGTGGAACATCGTGTAGAACGCGCTCTCTTTGTCCTCGCCGGCCCCTCGTGCCTCCTGATAGCGGCCTATCAGGAAGATCGCGTAGTCGGTCGCCGCGGCGATCGCCAGCGTCACCAACAGGTTGGTCGCGAACGTGGAGAGCCCGATGATGTCGTGGTAGCCGAGGAATGCGACGACACCGCGGGCGGTCGCCAGTGACATGACGACCATCAGCAGGGTGATGAGCACCGTGACGATCGAGCGGTAGACCAGCAGCAGCATGATGATGATGACCGTGAACGTGACGGCCTCGATCAGGTTCATGCTGCGGTCGCCGGCGATGTGCTGGTCGGCGGCCAGCGCTGCCGGTCCGGTGACGTAGGCCTTGACCCCCGGCGGTGGCGGCAGGCTCTCGATGATGTGCTGCACCGCCTCGACCGATTCGTTGGCCAGCGCTTCGCCCTGGTTACCGGCGAGCTTGACCTGGACGTAGGCGGCCTTGCCGTCGTTGCTCTGCGATCCCGACGCGGTCAGCGGATCGCTCCAGAAGTCCTGGACGGACTGCACGTGCTTCGTGTCGGCCTCGAGCCGGTTGACCATCTGGTCGTACCAGGCGTGGGCGGCGTCGCCGAGCGGCTTGTCGCCCTCGAAGACGATCATCACCTGGCTGTTGGAGTCGCCCTCCTTGAACAGCTCGCCGACCTTCTTCATCGAGATCATCGACGGCGCGTCGTCGGGGCTCATGGAGACCGCGCGCATCTGGCCGACGGTCTCCAGCTGCGGGACCACCACGTTGAGGATGACCATGAGCGCGATCCAGCCGATGACGATCGGCAGCGCGAACAGCCGGATCATCCGCGGAATGAACGGCCGGTGCGGCTTCTTCGCGGGCGGGAACGCCTCGGTCGGGGCGTCGTGAACTGGTGTCGTCATGCCGATTTCACAAAGCAGAAGGTCTGGGCGTTCAAGCCGGTGGTCGTCTTCTCGTCCTTCAATTCATCGTCGACGAGGATCCGGCAGGTGATGGAGCTGCCGTCGCCCTGGGCGACGATGTTGGGCGCGGCCGACGGCTCGGTGGTGCTCAGAGTGAGCGACCAGGGGAGGGCGGCGTCGTCGACCCGCTGCGGTTTGGCGTCGAGATCCAGATAGTTGATGTCGGCGTAGGAGCCGGTTCCGGTGATCTCGTAGCGAACGACCTTGGGATTGAACGGCTCGGGCAGTTCGGCGAAGTTGCGCGGAGTGTGGATGATGCCTTCGGACCCGAAGAATGTCCGGATGCGGGAGACGGTCAGGCCGGCGATCACCACGACGACCACGATGAGCAGGGGAAGCCAGACCTTCTTGGCGAGCCCGATCACGACGCCTGCTCCCACCCGTTGCCGCGCATTGATCCCTCTGGTTATTCGTGACTGATGTTCTGCTGATCGTAACTTAGCCCGTATAACTTCTCATTCGGCCACAGATTAGCTCAACCTATTGTGCTGCTGCTAACTGTTGGGGCGACGGTGCGTTCCACGTCACTTTCGCTCCAGCGGCCCGCACCCCCACCGGGCCGCTGCGGATTCCCTTGACCGCCCGCCGATCCCGCTGCTAGACACATTCGGCAGGCCCACCGGACGACCTGCGCGAGGAGTGTGCGCGGATGCCGACGCAGGTGTATTACGACCCCTACGACATCGAAATCACGACCGACCCGTATCCGACCTACGCCCGGCTTCGCGACGAGGCTCCGCTGTATCACAACGAGCGGTACGACTTCTGGGCGCTGTCGCGGCACGCCGACGTCGAGAAGGCGCTGCTGGACTGGCAGACGTTCTCCAACAGCCGCAGCGACATCCTCGAACTCGTCCAGTCCGGGTTCGACATGCCCAGGGGCGTGATGATGTTCGAGGATCCGCCGGCCCACACGATGCTGCGGGGCCTGATGTCGAGGGTGTTCACGCCCCGGCGGATGGCCGAGATCGAGGACCAGATCCGGCAGTACTGCGTGAACTGCCTGGACCCGCTGATCGGAACGGACGGCTTCGACATCATCGCCGAGCTCGCGGCGATGATGCCCATGAGGGTGATCGGAATGCTGCTGGGCATCCCCGAGTCCGAGCAGGTGTCGGTGCGCGACGCCAACGACGCCAACCTGCGGACCAGGCCGGGGACCCCGATGAAGGTCGCCGATGCCGCCCGGATCGCCGACGGCCGCATCTACGCCGACTACGTCGAGTGGCGCGCGGCCAACCCCTCCGACGACCTGATGACCGCACTGCTCAATGTCGAGTTCACCGATGACGACGGCGTGTACCGCAAGCTGACCCGCGACGAGGTGCTGCACTACACCCAGGTGGTCGCCGGTGCGGGCAACGAGACGACGGGCCGGCTGATCGGCTGGCTGGCCAAGGTGCTTGCCGAGCACCCGCAGCAGCGGCGCGAGATCGTCGAGGACAGGTCGCTGCTGATGCGGGCGGTCGATGAGACGCTGCGCTTCGAACCCACCGGCCCGCACGTCGCGCGCTACACGCTGCGCGACGCCGAGTACCACGGCGCGACGGTACCGGCGGGCAGCGCGGTGCTGCTGCTGTTCGGGGCCGCCAACCGCGACGAGCGCCGCTACCGCGACCCCGACAGATTCGACATCGGCCGGGACAACATCAGCCATCTGACCTTCGGCAAGGGACTGCACTACTGCCTGGGCGCCAATCTGGCCCGGCTGGAGGGCCGCGTCGCACTCGACGAATTGCTCAACCGGTGGCCCGAATGGGACATCGACCATGAGACCGCCCGGCTGGCGCCGACATCGACCGTCCGCGGCTGGGAGCACCTGCGCATGCTGGTCGGCTGAGCCGCTGGGACGTGAGCCGCTAGGACGGGGACTGCGTGGTCTCGCCGCCCTCGGGGGCGTCGAGGACACTGACCGCGATGCCGTAGGGCAGAAACCGCACCCGCCGGTTCGGATCGGTGTTGTCCTTGTTCGCGCGCAGCGCGTCGAGTTCGGTGGGATACACCTGCTCGATGTGCGCGCCACCGTCCTGCCCGACGGTGTAGATCGCCCAGACCCCGTCGCCGGCCTCTCCGGTGGTCTCCGGACGCGTCCTGGGCCGGGTGCCCCGGGTGAACTCGTCGAACAGCGCGGACCACCCGGCCCGCTCACCGGAGGTGTTCACGAACCTGCCGAACCCGTCGAGGGCATCGCGCAGCCCCTCACCGGCCTCGCGCACGACACGGTCGAAATCCTCGGGGTCGAACCCGAAAGGGCTGTTGCTGCTCATGGTCGTTCCTCCTCCACGGCCGCGCCGGACGCAGCGCAGCGGATACGACCAGTGTGCCCGCCGGGGCAGGTCGGCGTCGACCACCGCCCGCCCGAGGTGGTAGGCAACGATATGCCCTTCACACAAGCCGACCTGCTGGCGGCGGCGCAGCGCAGTCTGGCGGCCGCGGAGGCGCACGACCGGGACGGTTGGATCGGCCTGTTCACTGCCGACGGGCGCGTCGAGGATCCGGTGGGATCGATGCCTCACCGCGGGCGCGAGGCCATCGCGAAGTTCTACGACACCTTCATCGCGCCGCGGTCGATCTCCTTCTCGGCCGAGTCGGATCTCGTGGTCGCCACCACCGTGGTGCGCGACGTCCTCCTCGAGATCGGGATGGCGTCGACGCTGACGATGCGGGTGCCCACCTACATCCGCTACGACATCAGCACCGGCGCCGGCTCGGACGGGGCCGCCGAGGGCGACGAGCTGAAGATCGCGGCCCTCTCGGCGTACTGGGAGCTGCCCGCGATGGTGGGGCAGTTCGTCCGCGGCGGGCTCGGCGCGATCCCCGCCGGCACCTCCCTCGGCAGGGCGATGGTCGCCAATCAGGGCATGAGCGGCAGCCTCGGATTCCTGACCGGCTTCCGCGGTTCGGGAACCGGCCGCCGGGAACTCTTCACGCGGTTCCTCGACGCCGCGTGCGGCGGCGACGAACTGGGACTGCGACGGCACACCGCCGACACCGCGATCACGCGGGGCGACACCGAGCCGCTCACCACCTCGGAGCTGGCCCGGCAGCTCTCCGGTGGCACCTGGGACAAACTGATCCGATCGGGACGATCGGTGGCCGCGCGCGTCGAACGCGGAGGGCGCCGCTGCGTGCTGATCGCGGAGACGAGCCGGCGGCGGGGGCAGAATCGCGCCGTGCTGTCGCGGCTGCGCCTGTTCGGCGAACTCTGGTGAGAGGGCGCCACGGCCCCGTTGTCGCACTGCGCGCCGCGGGCGTGAGAACGTAGCAGCACCATGACACCTGCGGAGTACGTCAGTTACGAAGCTTTCGGCCGCCGTTTCTTCGAAGTGGCGGTCACCGAGGAACGCGTCGGCGGTGCGATCGGCGAGATCGCGGGTGAGGCCTTCGAGATGGGGCCGATCGCGCAGGGTCCGGGGAAACTGGCGAAGGTGACCGCCAAGGTGCGGATCATGAGCCCGAGAGTTACCCGGCGGGTGGGCGATGCGATCACGTTCGCGATCCGGATCCCGCTGGAGATCGACATGGTCGTCGACCTGCGCATCGACAAGCCGAAGTTCATGGTGTTCGGCGAGATCTCGCTGCGCGCGACCGCCAGGGCGGCCGAACCGCTGCTGCTGATCCTCGACGTGGAGAAGCCGCGGCCGGCCGACATCGCCATCCATGTCACGTCGAAATCGCTGCGCGCCGAGGTGGTGCGCATCGTCGGCGGCGTCGACGCCGAGATCAAACGGTTCATCGCCCTGCACGTCGCCGGCGAGATCGACAGCCCGGCATCGCAGAGTGCCAAGGTGATCGACGTCGCCGAGCGCCTCGACGCGGCGTGGGACGGCATCTGAGCGCGGTTCAGCCGCTCAACTCCTCCAGCACCGGCCGCCGCGGCGTGCGACCGTCGCCGCTGGACCGGCCGCGCAGATGATTCCACAGCCACGGCATCAGCATGTTCTGCGTCCACAGCACCTGCGAATACGTCCGCGACCGCAGCGACGGCGGCTCGGCCGCCGCATCCGCCTCGGCCCAGTCGTGGCCGCTGCCCGGCAAACCCAGCGCCTCGGCGGCCGCAGCGGCGAACCTCCGGTGCCCGTCGGCGGAGCCGTGCACGCGATCGGCACTCCAGGTGGCGGGTTGGGTCATCGACGGCGCGGCGTAGAGGTCCACCAGCCGGAAACCGTGACGGTGGGCCGCGGCCCGGATCTCGGCGTTGATCGCGACGACGCGTCTGGCGAGCACCCGCCCGATGGGCAGGATCCTCGCGAGGTTCGGGAACGTCGTCGTCACCACCGTGGCCCCGGATCCGGCGAGCCGCCGGTGGAGTTCGTCGAGCTGCGCCAGCGCCCGGTCGAATCCCGGGCCCGGTCTGGTCATGTCGTTCATCCCGATGCAGACCGTGATCAGGTCGGCGCCCATGTCCAGCGCGCGCGGCAGCTGATCGTCGAGCACGTCGCCGATCTGTTTGCCGCGGATCGCGAGGTTGGCGTAGCGCAGCCCCGGTCGCAGTTCGGCGAGCATCGTCGCGAGGCGGTCGGCGAAGCCGACGAGACCCGTCTCGTCGTCGCCGTCCCACAAACCTTCTGTCTGACTGTCGCCCAGGGCGACATACCGGGAGTACCCGAGCACGAACGTGACTCTAGCGGCGGCCGAGTCGCGTCAGATTGAGCACCACCCCGGTGACGCTGAGCGCACTGATGATGTCCTCCAGCTGTTTGCGCGGCAGCTCGCTGCGCCACTCGGGCAGGGTGCCCGAAACCTGGACGACGCCGGGGCCGAAGTCGACGCCGGTGAGCTGCAGACCGTGCGCCAGCTCGGGCAGCTGCACCGGGTAGGCGGGGGTGCGGGCGGGCAGGCGCCAGCGCCTCGCCCCGACCACCACGCGGCGCGCCGTGAGCCATAGTGTCGATCCGTTCACCCGGGCCGCGACCTCCAGGTGACCCAGCCGGCGCCGGCCCGCGAGGCTCAGCCGCGCCACGCCGTCGGCGCCGATGTGACCGGCGAGCCGGGGCGCGGCGCGCCGGAACACCTCGTCGAGCACCTCCGGCGGCAGCTCGAGTGTCAACTCCACCGGCGCGGCCACCAGTTGTGGGGGAGCGCCCGGCTTCATGTGCACGTTGTGCAACGTCACCGACGCCTTGTCGAATGCGCTTGTCCGCCAGCGGATGTCACGGGCGGTTACCCGGACGTCGTTGAGCTGGCCCACCGACAGCCCGCGGACGTCGAGCCGGGAGTCGAACTCGGTGACGGTCATCGTCAGGTCACCGTCGTCGAGGCGGACGGTGAGGCGGCGCCCGACCACGAGCCTGCGCATCGTCATGAACAGCGTCCGGTACGCCGCTGCGGCACCGCTGTTGACCGGCACCATCGCCGTCGCCGACCACAGCGAGGTGAGCATGTCGAGAGGCCGGAACGGATCGAACCTGCGCACCGACCGCGCCGACGGGTGGGGACGGGTCATGGTGTGGACCATCCTCGCACGGGCGCCCCGCTATCGTCGCGGTGTGCGGACATCGGCCGGGCTGCTGCTCTACCGCGAGCGTGACGGCGTGCTCGAGGTGCTCATCGGCCATCCCGGGGGCCCGTTCTGGGCCCGCAAGGACGACGGCGCATGGTCGGTTCCGAAGGGGGAGTACACCGAGGGGGAGGATCCCTGGACGGTCGCTCGGCGGGAGTTCGCCGAGGAACTCGGGAAGACGGCGCCGGCAGGCCCGAGGATCGATCTGGCCCCGCTGCGTCAGCCCGGCGGCAAGGTCGTCACCGTGTTCGCCGTGCGAGGCGACCTCGATCTCGACGGCACCTACAGCAACACGTTCACCCTCGAGTGGCCGAAGGGCTCAGGAGTGCTCAAGGAGTTCCCGGAGATCGACCGGATCGGCTGGTTCGACGTGCCGACCGCGCGGGTGAAGCTGCTGAAGGGCCAGCGTCCGCTGCTCGACGCGCTCGAAGCGGCGCTGCGCGGCGGTTCGCAGGGGCGCTAGAGATCCAGCGTCAGACCGGTGTCGCCGGCGGCGCGGGAGACGCAGGTCAGCATCATGCCCGCCGCGCGCTCGGGGTCGGTGAGCAACGCGTCGCGATGGTCCACGTCGCCGGCGAGCACCCGGGTGCGGCAGGTGCCGCAGAAGCCCTGCCGGCACGAGTAGGGCGCATGGACGCCGGCGCGTCCGAGCGCGGCGAGCAGCGTCTCGTCGGCGCCGACGGCGATGCTCTGTCCACTCGAGGCGACGGTGACCGGAAAGGACCTGCCGTCGACGACCGGTGGCGCGGCGAAGCGCTCGAAGTGCAGTTCCACGTCGTCTCGGCCGACCAGCGCGGCGCGGATCGCCGTCAGCATCGGCGCGGGACCGCACGCGTACACCGACGTGGCGCCGGGACAGTCGCCGAGCAGATGCGCTGCGGTGGGCAGTCCGTGCTCGTCGTCGGTGCGGACCTCGACGGCGGCACCGTATCCGGCGACCTCGTCGAGGAACGGCAGGCTGTCGCGGCTGCGGCCGGTGTAGATCATCGACCACTCGACGCCGACCTGCTCGGCCAGCCGCAGCATCGGCAGGATCGGCGTGATGCCGATGCCGCCGGCGATGAAGCGGAACCGGCGGGCCGGTGACCCGCGGCCCGGCACCGTGAGCGGAAACGCGTTGCGCGGGCCATGGGTGTGCACGACGGCGCCGGCGGCGACGTCGTCGTGGATCTCGACCGATCCGCCACCGCCGCCGGGAATCCGGCGCACCGCGATGCGGTAGGCGTCCGTGGCGGCGGGGTCCCCGCACAGCGAGTATTGCCGGACCCGCCCGCTGGGCAGGTGCACGTCGAGGTGGGCGCCGGGATACCAGCGGGGCAGCGCGCCACCGCCGGCGGCGGCCAGCGTCAGCTCGATCACGTCCTGGTCGAGCGCGACGACACGGCGCTGCGTGACACGCAGCGGCAGCGTCGCTCCGGCGCCCGACGGCACCGGGATCCGCCGGGTGGCCGCCGTCGCGGCGAACAGTGCCGAGACCAGCGCGTCGGCGACGCCGAGGGTGGGGTCGCGCCGCCGGTGGCCCGACACGCTCGGCGGGATGCGGCGATAGCGCTCGAGCAGCCGCATCACAGGTGCGCCGCGCGCGCCGCGGGCGAGGCCGCCAGATAGGCCACCGCCTGCGACGTCGATCCGACGGCTTCCGGCGAATAGCCGGGCCGGAAGTACGCCAGCGTGCTGGACCCGAACAGCCGCCGGTACCGGGGCAGCAGACCAAGTTTCGAGTCGCGCATCCGCATCCGGTTGAACGTCCACCAGTTCACGTTCACGCCGGGGTCGGTGCGGATCAGATACCACGCCGCCCGCTGGAAGAACACGGCCAGCAGCGAGGCCGCGACGGTCATGGCGCGGATCCGGCTCAGATAGCTGTCGTCGAAGTACACCGCCACGTCGTGGGCGACGCACCGGTGCTCCACCTCTTCGCTGCCGTGCCAGCGGAACAGGTCGACGAGCGTCGGGTCGGCTCCGTGATCGTCCCAGGTGCAGTTCAGCGCGAAGTCGCCCATCACCGCGGTGTAGTGCTCGATCGCCGCGATCAGCCACAGCCGGTCACAGAGGTGGTTCAGGCGCCGCGCCGGGTCCGCCGACTGCGAGGGCGCCAGCATGCGGGTGAAGACGTGCTCGATCTGCGCGAGCAGCGGCGCCGGGTCCACCCCGTGCCCGACCATGTAGTCGTGCAGCACCGTGTCGTGCACATCGGCGTGCGTGGCTTCCTGACCGATGAACCCCCGGATGTCGTCGGCCAGCTTCGGATCCTCGACCAGGGGCAGGGCTTCGTTGAATGTTTGAACGAACCAGCGCTCCCCGGCGGGCAGCACCGCGTTGAGGACGCTGACGACGTGCGAGGCCACCGGATGCCCGGGAATCCAGTGCAGCGGGATGCCGGCGACGTCGAAATGCACTTTGCGAGCCTGAATCTGTACCGGCCCCGGATCGATCTCGGCATCGAAGCGGCGCGGTCGCAGTGCCTGCGGACGTGACATCTCGCGAGTCTATGACGCCGGCGGCGACTACATGGGACCTCGGGTCCCGGATAGCTGCTCGGCGGCGGTTACCGGCCGGCGATCAGCGCGGGCTGCCGTTGATGACCGGCGGGGCGCCCGCCACCGGGGCGCCGGCACCGGGTGCGCCGGCGATCGGCACGATCGGGGTGGGGGTGACGGTGGTGATGCCGTTGGCGCCGACGGTCGGGCCGCCGGAGGAGCCGTTGGCCTTGATCTGGTCGGCCGCGGCCTGGGTGCAGTCCAGCGACAGCAGCATGCGGCCGCCGCTGGTGACCTTCTGCTGGTCGACCAGGCACGCCGACTGCGGGAGCACGCTGCCCCGGGAGCCACCGAAGTAGGCCTTGACGCCCTGGCTCTTGAGGATCGCGAGCGCACGACCGTACTGTTCGCCGGTCACGTTGTACGGGCTGGGCGCGACTGCCGGCTGGGAGATCGCCACACCGGCGCCGATCAGGGCGGCTGTTCCGGCGGCGACGAGCCCTCCGCTCAGCACGACGAGCTTTCTCACGACAACTCCCTCGCTTCGGTGATGCGGTGCGAACATATCGCAGCAGTGACGAATGTGAAACCGCTGCAGAGTCGCCGAACGTTACACAAATCAGCAGACTCCCGGCATTCACACCGGTGGCGTGACCGCCGCCTTCATCGCCTCGCACAAGGCGGCCGCGCGCGGATCCTCGAAGACGTCTTCGAGCAGCATCTGCCTGCCCTGCGGATTGCTCAGGGGCACACGCCAGTTCGGATATTCGTCGGTGGTTCCCGGCTGGTTCTGCGTGCGCACGTCACCGACGGCGTCGGCAAGCGACAGCGCGAGCAACCGCGAGGGGGTGAGCCCCAGGTAGCGGTGCAGCGCCAGCACGGTGGCGTCGACGTCCGTCTCGTCGTCTCCGAGCAGGCCGACCCGCCTCAACTCGGCCATCCACGCCGCCTGTTGCGCCCGGTCGGCGGCCAACTCCTCGTCGGCGGGCCTGGTCAGCAGCCCGAGTTCGTCCCGCAAGCGGACGTGTTCACCGGCGAGATAGCCCGCTGTCGGCGGCAGGTCGTGCGTGGTGACCGCGGACAGGCAGTATTCGCGCCATCGCGGGGCGGGCAGCGGTCCGCCGGCTGCGCCCGGGCCGTCGTGGTCGCTCTCGAACCACAGGATCGAGGTGCCGAACAGACCGCGGTCGCGCAGATAGTCGCGCACCCACGGCTCGACCGTCCCGAGATCCTCGCCGACCACCAGCGCCCCGGCCCGCTGGGCCTCCAGCGCCACGATGCCGATCATCGCCTCGTGGTCGTAGCGCACGTAGGTGCCCTCGGTCGGTGGGGCGCCCTTCGGGATCCACCACAGCCGGAACAGCCCGATGATGTGGTCGATGCGCACCCCGCCGGAATGTCGAAGCACCGAGTGGACCAGTGCCCGGAACGGTTCGTAGGCCGCCTCGGCGAGCCGGTCCGGACGCCACGGCGGTTGCGACCAGTCCTGCCCAAGCTGGTTGAACTCGTCCGGCGGCGCGCCCGCGGTGACCCCGAGGGCCAGCACGTCCTGCAGCGCCCAGGCGTCGGCGCCGTCGGGATCCACGCCGACCGCGAGATCGCCCATGATGCCCAGCGCCATGCCGGCCTGCACGGCGGCGCCCTGCGCGGCGGTCAACTGCTCGTCGAGCAACCACTGCAGCCAGCGGTGGAAGTCCACCTCGGCGCTGTGCTCGGCGGCGAAGTCGGCCACCGCCTCGGTGCGCGGATGCTGCAGCTCCGACGGCCACTCGTGCCAGTCGGCTCCATAGCTCTCGGCCAGCGCACACCAGGTCGCGAAGTCGTCGAGGCTGCGACCCTGCCGCTCACAGAAGGCCTGATACGCGATCTCGCGGCCGGCGGAGAACTCCACGAGGTACAGGGATTCCAGCGCGGCGCGTTTGGCCTTCCAGGCAGCGTCGCGGTCGATCAGTTCGGACCGGCGGGCGCGGGTCTGCACCTGCGTCTGCGCTTTGCGGATGCGGCCGCGATGCCGCACGTAGGCGTACTCGGGGATGGCCTCGACGCGCAGGTACAGCGGATTGACGAAGCGCCGCGAGGTCGGCAGATACGGCGACGGCTCCATCGGCGCGGTGGGCGCGGCCGCGTGCAGCGGGTTGACCAGCACGAAACCGGCGCCGTGCCGCGCCGCCGACCAGACGGCCAGCTCGGCCAGATCGGTGAGATCGCCGACACCCCAGGACTTCTCGGATCTGACGCTGTAGAGCTGGACGGCCGGCCCCCAGGCACGGCCGGACCCGAGCCGGGCCGGGATGGGCAGCGAGGCCGGCGCCACGATCACCGAGGTCCCGATGTCGGACGAGTCGACCTGCAGGTACAGCCGGTGGTACCCCATCGGAAGGTCGGCAGGCAGCTCGAAGGTGGCCTCGCCGACCAGCCGGCCGTCGAGATCGTAAGGGGGCCGGTTGTTCTCGAGCTGACGAAGCCCGGTGCGCACGCTGCCGTCCTCCAGCCGCAGCCACAGGCGGGCCGGGTCGCCGTGGGTGACGTGCACCCAGAACGGCGTCGTCGTGCCGCTGCGGCCGACGATCGAGGGCGGCAGGGCACGGCCCCAGTAGTCGCGATCGTGCTCGGTGATCGACGCCGCGCGGTCCCGCTCGGTCGCCGCGGGCACCCCGAGCGCATCGAGGACCGCGACCAGGGTCGGCGCCGCCACGGTGGACGAACGGCCCGTCCAGTCCTGGTACTCGGTGGCCACCCCGTACCTGTGCGCGAGCTCCACGAGCGACGCTGACGGTTCGGTGTCCTGGACCTCCTGCGGCATGGCGTCAATCTTGCCTCCTCGGCGGCGATGACGAACGCCGAGCGGTCCGGGCGCTGCGCTTCGGTAGGGTCCCCACCATGGCGCCTGACCCGCTCGACGGCGCCGACGCACCCGACTCCCGCGCCCGCATCGCAGTGGCCGCGCTGTTCTTCACCAACGGCGCGCTGTTCGCGAATCTGCTGCCCCGATATCCGGAGATCAAGGCCGATCTGGCGATGTCCAACGCCGGCTACGGTGGCGCCATCGCGTCGTTCTCGGCGGGCGCGCTGCTGGCGGGGCTGTCCGCGGCCGCACTGATCCGGCGTTTCGACTCCGCGCGCGTCGCACTGGCCACCACCGTGGCGCTGGCCGTGTTCATCGTCTGCGCCGCGCTGGCGCCGGCGCCGCTGCTGTTCGCGGCGGCCCTGTTCATCGCCGGCGCCGCCGACGCGATCACCGACGTCGCGCAGAACGTCAACGGGCTTCGGCTGCAACGCAGTTACGGCCGGTCGATCATCAACTCGCTGCACGCGGTGTGGGCGATGGGCGCCATCCTCGGCGGCCTGATGGGCGCGGCGGCGATCGCGCTGCACGTTCCGCGCGCCGTGCACCTCGGTGTCGCTGCGGCGGTGTTCTGCGGGGTCGTCGCCGTTGCGTACCCGCACCTGCTGCACGGCCCGGACCACGACGATCATCCCGCGGCCCGGCACCCTGCCGGTGTCGGGCCGGGACCTCTCGTCTACCTCTCGCTGCTCGCACTGGTAGGTATCGCGATCGCCGGAGCCACCGTCGAGGACGCCGGAAGCTCCTGGGCCACTCTGTATCTGCGGGACAGCCTGGGCGCTCCGGGGCCGCTCGCGGTGCTCGGATACGTCGCGCTGGTCGGGTTCATGTTCGTCGGGCGGCTGGCCGGCGACCGGCTGGTCGACCGGTTCGGCGAACGGGCCGTGGCCCGCACCGGGGGCTTCATCACCGTCGCGGGGATGGGTGCTGCGCTCGCGATGCCGTCGGTGCCGGGCACCATCGCGGGGTTCGCCGCCGCGGGGCTGGGGGTCGCGACCGCGGTGCCCGCCGCGATGCGGGCCGCCGACGAGCTACCCGGCCTGCGGGCCGGCACCGGGCTGACGGCACTGACCTGGTTGATGCGCCTGGGATTCCTCGGCGCGCCGCTGATCGTCGGTGTGGTCGCCGATGCGACCAGCCTGCGGGTCGGCCTGCTCAGCGTCCCGGTGGCCGGCCTCGCGCTCCTCGCGCTCGCCGGCGTCCTCGCGACGCGCCGGCAGTGACGGGCGCACGTCGTGGGACGCGGAAACGCCTGATCACACCGGGTGAGAATCGTCGGCGGCGGAAACGTCGAGCGGCCTAGGGTGGTCCACGACGGGCCGCACGGACACGGCCCGCTGGTACAGTTACGTACCGGGCCCGTACCAGGCATGCGACCGAAGGAGCTGGGCATGACCGCTGACGCGACGACGCGCAGCACTGCAGGTGGGCGGCCGGTCGTGGACACCACCAACGGCCCCGTCCGCGGCGTCGACGACGGCACCGTCAAGGCGTGGAAGGCGGTTCGTTATGCCGCCGCACCAGTCGGCGAATTGCGCTGGCGCGCGCCGCAACCGCCGAAACGCTGGACAGAGCCCCTCGACGCGGGCCGCGTCGGGCCGGTCTGCCCGCAGCCCACCGACCCGCGCATCCCCATCGATCTCGGTGCGCCGCAGGGCGAGGACTTCTTGACCCTCAACGTGTGGGCACCGTCGAACACCGCGCCCGGTGCCGGCAAACCCGTGATGGTGTGGGTGCACGGCGGCGCGTACATCCTGGGCTCGGCCAGCCAGCCGCTCTACCACGGGCGCCGGCTCGCCGCCGACGGCGACGTCGTCGTCGTGACCGTCAACTACCGCCTCGGCGCGCTGGGCTTTCTCGAACTCCCCACCGTGGGCGCCGACAGCGAGCGGTTCGCCACCAATGTAGGCCTGCGCGACGTGCTGGCCGCTCTGCAGTGGGTCCGCGACAACATCGCCGCCTTCGGCGGGGACCCGCAGCGCGTCACGCTCTTCGGCGAGTCGGCCGGGGGAGGGATCGTCACCACGCTGCTGGGCAGCCCCGCCGCGGCCGGGTTGTTCAGCTCCGCCATCGCCCAGAGCTCACCGGTGACCTCTTCGTACGACACCGAGCGCGCGGGCCGGGTGGCCCACCGCTTCCTGGAGGTCCTGGGCGTGGGACGGGACGCGCTGAGCCGGCTGGCGCACCTGCCGACCCAGGCGCTGGTGGAGGCGTCGAGAACCGTCTTCGACGAGGTGCCCGCACACACCCCCGGCAGGCTGGCGTTCGCGCCGATCGTCGACGAGGACATCGTCCCGGACTACCCGGTCAAGCTGGCCCAGGCGGGCGCCACCCACGCGGTGCCGCTGATCATCGGGACCAACAAGCACGAAGCCGCACTGTTCCGCTACATGAAGTCGCCGCTGATGCCGATCACGACGGAGGCGGTGAAGTCGATGTTCAGCGAGATCGCGGCCGAGCAGCCGGCCGTGCAGCTGCCCAGCGAGGAGGCGCTGGCCGGCACCTACCGGGGCCGCGGCAAGGCCAAGCACCTCGGCCTGTCGAGCGACCTCGGATTCCGCATGCCGTCCCTCTGGTTCGCCGAAGGTCACCGCGCCGTCGCGCCGGTGTACCTGTACCGCTTCGACTTCGCCACGCCGATGTTGCGGCTGATCCGGCTGCACGCCGCGCACGCCACCGAGCTTCCGTACGTGTGGGGCAATCTGGTTGCCGGACGCAAGGATCCGACGTTCGCACTCGGTGGTCTCAAGGCGGGCAAAGAGCTCTCGGCCCGCCTGCGGACCCGCTGGACGAACTTCGCCCGGCACGGGGTGCCGTCCGGACCGGCCGGGGAGCCGCAGTGGCATCCCTATGACGCCGACGACCGGGCCACACTGGTGATCGACAAGAAGGACGCCGTGGTCCACGACCTCGACGCGCACGTGCGCCGGGCGTGGGGCGACGACGTCCTGAGCTTCCGGTAGAGGAGCCGGCCATGGACGTGCCCGCGGTCCTGAACGTGCTGCCGCCGCAGATGCGCGACCCCGTGCTGTTCGCGATCCCGTTCTTCCTGCTGCTGCTCGCCATCGAGGGGACCGCCGCGCGCAAGCTCGAGCACCTCGATGAGTCCGGCCGCCCGGGCGCCGGGGCGTACCTGGCGCGCGACTCGTGGGCGAGCATCTCGATGGGTCTGGTGTCGATCCTGACGATGGGCACGTGGAAATTCCTGGCGCTGCTGGGATACGCGGCCCTCTACGCCTACGTCGCACCCTGGCACCTGCCGGCGACGAAGTGGTACACGTGGGTCATCGCGATCCTCGGCGTCGACGTCCTCTTCTACGCCTATCACCGCACCGCCCACCGGGTCCGGTTGATCTGGGCCACTCACCAGGCACACCACTCCAGCCAGTACTTCAACTTCGCCACCGCGCTGCGGCAGAAATGGAACAACAGCGGCGAGATCCTGGTGTGGATTCCGTTGCCGCTGTTGGGTATTCCTCCATGGATGGTGTTCGTCAGCTTCTCGATCAGCCTGGTCTACCAGTTCTGGATCCACACCGAGCGCATCGGCACGCTGTGGCGGCCCTTCGAGTTCGTCTTCAACACCCCCTCGCACCACCGGGTGCACCACGGCATGGACCAGCAGTACCTGGACCGCAACTACGGCGGCATCCTCATCATCTGGGACCGCCTGTTCGGCAGCTTCGCCCCCGAGCGGTTCCGGCCGCACTACGGACTGACCAAGCCGGTGGAGACCTTCAACATCTGGAAGCTGCAGACGCGCGAGTACGTCGCCATCGGCCGCGACGTCCGCGCCGCCCGCGGGCTGCGCGACAAGCTCGGCTACGTCTTCGGTCCGCCGGGATGGCAACCGGCGGACGACCGAACGGCGACGGCACCGGCTGTCTCGCCGTAGTCTGCGCGGTGTGCAGACGGTCTTCGATGCTCCTGTCGACCCGGCCCTCGTGGACCGCTCACTGGCAGGCACCACCCTCGGGTCGGTGTGGCTGGACATGCCGCGGCCGGAGTTCCCGCCACCGTCCGGACCGGTCACCGCCGACCTGGTGGTCGTCGGTGGCGGCTACACCGGCCTGTGGAGCGCGCTGCACGCGGCCCGCCGCCACCCGGACCGGCGCATCGTGCTCGTCGAGGCTCACCGCATCGGCTGGGCCGCGTCGGGGCGCAACGGCGGCTTCGTCGACGCGAGCCTGACGCACGGCTACGAGAACGGAAAGTCGCGCTGGCCCGACGAGCTCGACACTCTCGAAGCGCTGGGCCTGGAGAACCTCGACGGCATGGCTGCCGAGATCACCGAACTCGGCCTGGACACCGACTGGCAACGCACCGGAATGCTGGCCGTGGCCACCGAACCCCACCAGGTCGAGTGGCTCGAGGAGGCCTCCGGCGCCGGCCAGGGGGAGCTGCTCGACCTGCGCCGGATCCGCGACGAGGTGCACTCGCCGACCTACCTGGCCGGCCTGTACAGCGATCAGACGTGCGCGCTCGTCAACCCCGCCAAGCTCGCGCTGGAGCTGGCGCGGGCCTGCCGGGAGGCCGGCGTCGAGGTGTTCGAGCGAACCACCGTCCACCAGATCGAGTCGGGCGGGGCGGCCGTGCGCCTGCAGACGGACGGTCCACTGCTCACCTGCCGGCAGGTTGTGCTGGCCACCAACGTCTTTCGCAGCCTGCTGCGACGCAACCGCCTCTACACCGTGCCCGTCTACGACTACGTGCTGGCCACCGAGCCGCTGAGCGAGGCGCAGCTCGGCCGCATCGGGTGGCGGCGCCGGCAGGGAATCGGGGACTCCGGCAACCAGTTCCACTACTACCGGTTGACCGCCGACAACCGCATCGTCTGGGGGGGCTACGACGCGGTGTACCACTTCGGCAGGCAGGTGAAGTCGGCCTACGAGGACCGCACCGAGAGCTACCGCCGCCTCGCCGCGCACTTCTTCATCACCTTCCCCCAGCTCGACGACGTCCGGTTCAGCCATCGGTGGGCCGGCGCCATCGACACCAACACCCGGTTCTGCGCGCACTGGGGTCTGGCCCGGGAGGGCCGCGTCGCGTATGTGAACGGTTTCACCGGGCTGGGAGTCGGCGCCGCCCGCTTCGCCGCCGACGTCTGCCTGGACCTGCTCGACGGGGAGCCGACAGCACGCACGCAACTGGAGATGGTGCGCAAGAAACCGGTGCCCTTCCCGCCCGAACCGCTGGCCAGCGCCGGAATCCAGGCCACCCGTTGGTCCCTGGACCGCGCCGATCACGCGGCCGGACGGCGCAACATGCTGCTGCGCATCCTCGACGCCGTCGGGCTGGGTTTCGACTCCTGACCCCTCGGCGCGCCCGCTGTCCACTGCGGCGCGCCGCCTGTAACGCGGCTTTATCGAACCGCGATGAGCCAGTTACACCCGCCGCGTCAGCGGGTATCAGTAGCCAACCTCATCACACGGGGAGAGCGGAGGGGACTGTGTCGATCCGGTCGTCCAGTCGGGCACGCACACGATCGCCGAAGCGCTGGCTGCAGGTGCTGCTCGCCGCTGCCGCCGCTCCCGCCGCCGCACTGATCGCCCCGATGGCGCCGGCCGGCGCGCAGCCGGGCACGCTGGTCTACCCCGGCATGGAGATCCACCAGGACTCGGTGCTGTGCACCCTGGGCTACGTGGATCCGCAGACCCGCACCGCGTTCACGGCGGGACATTGCCGCGCGTCGGGCACGGTCACCGACAAGGGCGGCGCCGTCATCGGCGCCCAGGGGTCCTACCGCGACAACACCCCCGACGGCACGACCATCGACACCAACCACCAGATCGCCGACTGGGAGGTCATCCAGCTGACCCCGAGCGTCGCGGTCAACAACGTGCTGCCCAGCGGTCGGGTCCTGGTGACCGACCCCGGCGTGGTGCCCCTGGCCGGGATGCCGGTGTGCCACTTCGGCGTGGTGACGGGGGAGAGCTGCGGGACCATCGACGCCGTCAACAACGGCTGGTTCACCATGACCAACGGAGTGGTGAGCAAGAAGGGCGATTCCGGCGGACCGGTGTACACGCCGACTCCCGACGGCCGCACGGTCCTCATCGGCATGTTCAACAGCACGTGGGGCGCGTTCCCTGCCGCGGTGTCGTGGCAGGCTGCCAGCCAGCAGGCCCGCGAGGACACCATCTCGGCGGCGTCGGCGACCGTCACCACCGCGCCGGAGCAGGCGCCGGCCGCCTAGCCGACGATCTCGAACACGGGGATCGACGGCGCGACCGCCCGCATCTCGTCCCGCGTGGAGGCCGGTGTCAGCCCACCCATGTGGCCTTTGACCTCCCAGTACCAGCGGTCCAGATAGCGCTGCAGCAGTTCGGGTTTGGCGTCGTCGCCGACTTCCACGGCGCGCCGCCGTCGTGAGCGCCGCGCCGGCCCCACCTCGATCTCGCCGGCCGCCCGGACGTTGCGCGCCCACTGCGTGTCGCCCCGCGGGGAGACCAGGTAGTCGCGGCCGTCGACCGTCAGCAGATTGACCACGACCGACCGCAGCCTGCCGGTGGCGCGGCCGCGCACGCGCACCGCGGTGGTGCCGGCGATGCTGATCCCACGCTCGGCGAGCCTGCGGATCACGTCGTTGACCAGGCGGGCGCCTGTGCCGGGGGCGTCGTAACGCATGGACATCGGGAACTCCTTCCACTTCGAGAGCAGTGCTCTCTAAAAGAGACTGCCACGCCGGAGGCAGTAAAGCAAGAGCAGTGATCTCGGTTTGTGCCACACTGGCCGGGTGGGAAAACGACAGGACGCCCGCGACCGGACCGAGCGCCGCATCATCGAGCTCGGCAGGAAGCACCTCGTCACCGAAGGCGCCGCCGGACTCTCACTGCGCGCGATCGCCCGCGATCTGGGCATGGTGTCCTCGGCGGTGTACCGCTACGTCGCCAGCCGCGACGAGCTGCTCACCGTGCTGCTCGTCGACGCCTACGCCGAGCTCGCCGACGCGGTCGAGCAGGCCCGCGCGGCGGCCGGGGACACCTGGCACCGGCAGCTGACCGCAATGGCCGGCGCGGCCCGCCGGTGGGCGGTGGAGCAGCCGGCCAGCTGGGCACTGCTGTACGGCAGCCCCGTTCCGGGCTATCACGCTCCGCGGGAGAGAACAGTCGAGCCCGGCACCCGGGTGGTGGGCTCGCTGCTGGCGGTCGTGGCGGCCGGCGTCCAGACGGGCGACATCCCGACGGCGAATGTCGCTGTGCCCCAGGCATTGTCACCCGAGTTCGCCGAGGTCCGGGCGGAGTTCGGCGTCGCGGTCGACGACACGGTGATCGCCAGGTGCCTCGTGGTGTGGGCGGCGCTCGTCGGCGCCATCAGCCTCGAGGTGTTCGGCCAGTACGGCCAGGACACCTTCGCCGACCCCGCTCTGGTCTTCGACACCCAGATGGCGCTACTGACCGAGATGCTTCGTCAGTAGGCCCAACTGCCCGAGGGGCTGACGACGAAGCCGTGTTCGCCGTAGTGGCGGTCCGGCGGATCGGGGGTGTCGGCCGCCCACGAGTCGGGCTTACCGGCCCGGCAGGCCAGCGTGTCCGCCGTCGGTACGGCACACACGACGCCGTTGCCCGCCGCGAGCTTGGCACCGGTCGGCAGGAGCGGATACGACCCCGCCCCGGGATCGAGATCGGACCGGCTGAAGGCGCCTTCCGTCGTCAGCGACACCGACACCATCGTCGTCCCCGGTGCCGATCCTGCGATCGGGCCTTGACAGAAGACGCCGAGGTCGGGGATCAGGCTGTCCTGACACCGCAGTCCTGCCGGCGTGCTGAACACCCATCCCGACATGCTGGGATGCGCACCCATCAGCTGATATCCCGAGGGATCTACCGCGGAGAAGGCGTCGACGTCGGGGAACCCGGGCGGAGCCGCGTGGGCCACGCCTGCGCCGGCGATCAGGCTCGAGGCGGCGACGACAGGCAAGAGCACGGGCATGACGAGCGCACGCATGTCCGGGATATCGGCCGGCGGCACCGTCGCGTTAGCGACGCGGCCGCCCGGAATTAGAACACGTTCTAGCCAGCCTCCCCGGCTGGCGATATCCTACGAACCGATGCTCGACCAGACACCTGTCCAGATCGCCTGGGTGACCCGCGACCTCGCGACCACCGAAGCCGTCCTCACCTCGTTGACGGGCGCCAAGAAATGGGTGCGGATGCCCGGTGTGCACTTCGGGCCTGACACATGTTCCTACCGTGGGGAACCCGCCGACTTCGTCGCCGACATCTCGCTGAGCTACGCCGGGGACACCCAGCTCGAGCTGATCGCGCCGGTGTCGGGCCCGAGCATCTACACCGAGTACCTCGACCGCTGCGGACCCGGACTGCACCACCTCTGCATGGAGGCCGCCGACACCGACCGCCTCGACGCGGCACTGCGCGACGCCGAACGCGCCGGTGCGCCGGTCGTCATGGCCGGCACGATGCCGGGCGGCATGCGGTTCGCCTACGTGTCCGCCCAGGCCTCCGGTGTGCCGTTCATCGAATTCGCTTACGTACCACCAGAAATCCGTGCCTTTTTCGACTATGTCAAACAGGAGCAGAAGTGAGCATGCAGAACATCCCGGACACCGTGCCCGCCGGTGACGTCACCTCCTGGTCCGACGACGCCGACGTCGTCGTCCTCGGGTTCGGCATCGCCGGCGGATGCGCGGCCGTCAGTGCGGCCGCGGCCGGCGCCCGGGTGTTGGTGCTCGAGAAAGCCGCGGCCGCAGGCGGCACCACGTCGATGGCCGGCGGACACTTCTACCTCGGCGGCGGGACCGCCGTGCAGCAGGCGACCGGGCATGACGATTCGCCGGAGGAGATGTACAAGTACCTGGTCTCGCAGTCGCGCGATCCGGAACTGGACAAGATCCGGGCCTACTGCGACGGCAGCGTCGAACACTTCAACTGGCTCGAAGGTCTTGGCTTCCAGTTCGAGCGCAGCTTCTATCCGGGCAAGGTCGTCGTCCCGCCGGGCACCGAGGGGCTCTCCTACACCGGCAACGAGAAGGTGTGGCCGTTCTGCGACCAAGCCAGGCCTGCGCCGCGCGGTCACTCCGTGCCGGTGCCGGGCGAACTGGGCGGCGCGGCGATGGTGATCGACTTGTTGCTCAAACGCGCCGCCGACCTCGGCGTGCAGTTCCGCTACGAAACAGGCGCGACCGCCCTCGTTCTGGACGAGGACGGCGCCGTCGTCGGCGTGCGGTGGAAGCACTTCGGCGAGACCGGCGCCGTGAAGGCCGAAGCCGTCATCATCGCCGCCGGCGGGTTCGCGATGAACCCCGAGATGGTCGCCGAGTACACCCCGGCGCTCGGAGCGGAGCGCAAGACCAAGCACCACGGTACGGTGGCGCCCTACATCCTGGGCAACCCGAACGACGACGGGCTCGCTATCGGGCTCGGTGTCTCCGCAGGCGGTGTCGCGACGAACATGGATCAGCTGTTCATCACCGCCGCGGCCTATCCGCCGGAGATCCTGCTCACCGGCGTGATCGTCAACTCCGACGGCAAGCGGTTCGTCGCCGAGGACTCCTACCACGCCCGCACGTCGGCGTTCGTGCTCGAGCAGCCCGACCAAGTCGCGTACCTGATCGTCGACGAGGCGCACATGAAGATGCCCGAGATGCCGCTGATCAAGTTCATCGACGGCTGGGAGACGGTCGCGGAGATGGAAGAGGCGCTGGGCATCCCGGCCGGGAACCTGGCGGCGACCCTGGAGCGCTACAACGCCAACGCCGCCAACGGGGAGGATCCGGACTTCCACAAGCAGCCGGAATACGTTGCGGCACAGGACCACGGGCCGTGGGCGGCGTTCGACCTGTCGCTGGGGCGCGCGATGTACTCGGGGTTCACGATGGGCGGGTTGAAGGTGTCGATCGACGGCGAGGTGCTGCGCGAGGACGGCAGCACGGTCCCCGGGCTCTACGCGGCCGGCGCCTGCGCATCGAACATCGCCCAGGACGGCAAGGGCTACGCCAGCGGCACGCAGCTCGGTGAAGGCTCGTTCTTCGGGCGGCGGGCGGGAGAGCACGCAGCGAGGCGGGCGGGAGAGCACGCAGCGCGACGGGCCGGAGAGCACGCAGCGCGACGGGCCGGAGAGCACGCCGCGGGGCGGGCGGGCGAGCACGCCTCAACGAAATAGGTTGTGCGGCAGCCGGAACCGCCGGGCGCCTCGTTGACGGCGCCGAATTGTCGGACCCTTCTGTGATGATGGTGGCATGTCCTCGCCTGCACCGTCTTTGGCCGCTTCGCGGCGTGCCGATGAGCGGTTGGCGGTGTTGTTCGAGGAGTTGGCCGAGCTGACCGGCCAGCGCAACGCGATCGACGGCCGCATCGTCGAGATCGTCGCCGAAGTCGACCGCGACCGGCTGTGGGCGGCCGCGGGAGCGCGGTCGGTGGCGTCGCTGGTGGCGTGGAAGGCCGGGGTGACCCCGGCACGCGCGGAGACCATCGCCACCCTCGCCCACCGGCTCGAGGGGTTCCCGCTGTGCCACCAAGGCTTGCGCGAGGGCCGACTCTCCCTCGATCAAGTCGGCACCATCGCCGAGCGGGCCGCCGACGGCTCCGACGAGCACTACGCCGAGCTGGCCGCCTCGGCCACGGTGACCCAGCTGCGGTTCGCCCTCAAACTCGCCCCCAAACCGAAACCCGAACCCCGGCCCGAACCCGAGGTCGAGCCGGAGCCCGACCACACACCGGAGCCCGCGCCGGCGCCGGAGCCCTCGATCAGCAAGACCACCGACGGCCAGAGCACCACCTGGCGGATCACCCTGCCCGCACTGGAGGCCGCCAAGTTCGACGCCGCGCTGGCCTCCCACCAGGACGCGCTGATCACCGACTGGAAACGCGACCACGACACCGAGCCGGGCGACGGCTCAGGCCAGCACGGCTCGGGGCAACCCGGCTCGGGGCAGCGGCCGCCGATGCCCACCACCGCCGACGCGTTCCTGGCCCTGGTCGAAGCGAGCTGGGACGCCGAGGCCAGCCGCCGCCCGCACGGGCAGCACACCACCGTGGTCGCGCACCTCGACCTCGACAAGCCGGTCGCCGCCCTGCACCTGGGTCCGCTGCTCTCCGACGCCGACCGCCGATACCTGACCTGCGACGCCACCTGCGAGGTCTGGTTCGAACGCCACGGCCAAACCCTGGGCGCGGGCCGCACCACCCGCACCGTCAGCCGGCGGCTGCGCCGCGCCCTCGAACACCGCGACCGCACCTGCGCCGTCCCCGGCTGCGGGGCCACCCGCGGGCTGCACGCCCACCACATCCGGCACTGGGAAGACGGCGGCCCCACCGACCTGAACAACCTCGTCCTGCTCTGCCCCTACCACCACCGGGCCCACCACCGCGGCCTGATCACCATCACCGGACCCGCCGACCAGCTCGTCGTCACCGACGGCGCCGGCCGGGCCCTGAGCAGCGCATCGCTGGCCCGCCCCCCGACCACACCGCCACCCGCGGTGGCACCCTACAAAGGCCCCACCGGCGAACGCGCCGACTGGTGGTGGTACGAACCCTTCCAACCCCAACCACCACCAAGCGCGAATTGAGTCAGACCCGCGCGGGTTCGCCCCCGATCACGCCGTGCTCCCACGCGCCGCCCCCGAGCAGCTTCAGCTCCCGGGTGTGGTGGCGCTCGAGGCTGCTGCGGTGGCTGACGCTCACCAGGATGGTGTCCGGCAGCTCGGTGCGGACGAGGTCGTACATCGTGAGCTCCAGGCCTTCGTCGAGTGCCGAGGTCGACTCGTCGAGGAACACCGCCTTCGGTCGGGTCAGCAGGATGCGGGCGAACGCGATCCGCTGCTGCTCGCCGGGGGAGAGCACCTTGGCCCAGTCCTGCACCTCGTCGAGCCGGTCGACCAGGTGCGGCAGCGCGACCTTCGACAGCGCCGCGCGCAGCCGGTCGTCACTGATGTCGCCGGTCTTGTTCGGATAGGACACCACGGCGCGCAGGTCGCCCAGCGGCACATACGGCAGCTGAGACAAGAACATCGTCTCGTTCTCGTCGATGGGATAGGTCAGCCGGCCGGACGTGAACGGCCACAACTGCGCGAGGCTGCGCAGCAGCGTGGTCTTGCCGGTGCCGGACTCCCCGGTGATCATCAGGCATTCGCCCGGCTCCAGGCGCAGATTCACCGGGTCGACCAGGCGGGTGCCGTCCGGCGTGCGGACCTCGACGTTCTCGAGCGTCACGTTCTGGCCCGTGCAGCCCGCGACGTCCAGTTCGGGCAGCGCGCGGCCCTCCTCGTCGGCCGTCACCAGACCGTCGAGGCGGATGATCGCGGCCCGGTAGCCGGCGAAGAGGTCATAGGCGTTGCGGAAGAACGACAGTCCGTCCTGGATCGCGCCGAACGCCGACGCCGACTGGTTGAGCGCCCCGAGCGGGATCTCGCCGTCGGCGAAGCGCGGGAACTGCACGATGTAGGGCAGCGGCACGATGATCTGGCCCATCGACCAGTTCCAGCCGTTGAACCGCAGCGACCGGTTGACGTACCGCCGGTAGTTGGAGATCACCGGGGCGAACAGCCGGCGCAGTCCGGTGCGCTCGGCGATCTCGCCGCGGTAGAACGCGACGGCCTCGGAGGCGTCCCGCAGGCGCACCAGCGCGTAACGGAAAGCGGCGTTGTACTTCTCGTTGAGGAACGACAGGCCGATGATCGGGCGGCCGATCCAGAACGCGATGATCGAGGCGAAGACGACGTAGACGATGCCGATCCAGAAGATCGCGCGCGGAAGCTCGATGCCGAACAGCGTCAGCGGTCCGGACAGGTTCCACAGGATCGCGGTGAACGAGATCATCGACGTCACCGCCGAGATCGCGCCGAACAGCAGGTGATTTCCCGACGCGTAGTACGGCAGGTTCGGCTGCGGACCGTTGCCCGCGGTGAAGATGTCGATGTCGGACTGGATTCTCTGGTCGGGGTTGTCGATCGTGTCGTCGATGAAGCGGGACCGGTAGTAGGCCTTGCCGTCGAGCCAGTCCCCGGTCATCCGGTCGGTCAGCCACGCCCGCCACCGGAGGCAGAACCGCTGGAACAGATACATGTCGAGCAGCAGCCGGGCGATGAAGATGACCGCCAGGATGCTGAAAACCCCGATGGAGAGCCAGAATCCACGGATGCCGGACTGTCTGACCTCCTCGTTGCCCGAGGTCAGGCCGGATGCCACCACCTGGAAGCTGGTCAGCATGTCGTTGCTCTGGTAGCTCAGCAGCACGCTGATGCGCACGCCGACGATCACCATGGCCAGGATGACGGCCAGATACAGCCACACCTTGACGCTGTCCCGGCCGGTGAAGTAGGCGCCGCTGATGCGCCAGAACTGCTTGCCCCACGTGGTGAAACGCCCGAGCAGCACGAGGACGACGAGTGTGCACACCGCTGCGATGGCCCAGCCTTTGGCGATCCAGATCAGCGATGCGCCCAGTTCGCTGCCCCAGTCGAGCGTCGGGGTGAACATTTCCATGCGGGCAAGGTACCGCGGCAACCCGTGAACAGCGTGCCGGAGGCACTCAACCCGACGGTGCGAGTCGTTCCAGCCGCCAGGCGCCGTCGCCGACGAGCTCGAGGCGGCTGTCGTGGAACGGATGGACCGTGCTGCGGTGGCTCACGCTGACGACGATGGTGTCCGGCAGCTCGGTGCGCAGCAGCCGGTAGAGCATCTGCTCGAGGCCCTCGTCCATCGCCGAGGTCGATTCGTCGAGGAACACCGCGGTGGGCCGGCTCAGCAGCACGCGGGCGAACGCGATGCGCTGCTGTTCGCCGACCGAGAGCACCTTGGCCCAGTCCTGGGTGTCGTTGAGCCGGATCATCAGATGCGACAGCGCGACGTCCAGCAGCGCCTTCTGGATCGCCTTGTCGTCGACCGCGCCGGGAGCCAGGGGATAGGCGGCGACGGTGCGCAGGTCGCCGACCGGCAGGTAGGGCAGCTGCGGCACGAACATCACCTCGTCGCGCCCCAGGGGCAGGCGCACCTCGCCGGACGCGAACGGCCACAGTCCGGCCAGACTCTGCAGCAGCACCGACTTGCCGATGCCCGACGGTCCGCAGATGACCAGCGCCTCGCCCGGCTCCACCTGCAGGTCGAGGGTGCGGATCAACGGCGTGCCGTCGGGTCGGCGCACCTCGACACCGTTGACCTCCAGCGCGCCCTCCGGCGACTCCTCCGTCCGGAGCGTGGTGAAAGCGCCGGCGCGCGAGTTCTGCTCGGCCAGCCCGTCGAGCCGGATGATCGCCGCACGGTAACTGGCGAACTGGTCGTAGGCGTTGCGGAAGAACGACAGCGAATCATGGATTGCGACAAAGGCGTTCGACGACTGCCACACCCCGCCGAAGGAGATCCGCTGGGCGAACAGGCCCTGGGCCTGCACCAGCCACGGCAACGGGTTGATCGTCTGGGTCATCGACACGTTCCAGCCGAAGAACAGCATCATGCGGTGCAGCCAGTGCAGGTAGTTGTCCATCACCGCGTCCAGCCGGTTGCGCAGCACCGAGCGCTCGGCGGTCTCGCCCCGGTAGAGACCGATCGCGGCCCCGGCGTCGCGCACCTTGACCAGGGCGTAGCGGAACCCCGCATTGCGCAGCTCGTTGAGGTAACTGAGCCGGATCAGGGGCCGGCCGATCACGAATGCGACGATCGTCGCCACCAGCACGTAGACCAGGACGATCCAGAACAGCGCCCGTTCGAGGGTCAGGCCGCCGATCGTCACCGGCTCCGAGAGGCGCCACAGGATCGCGCCGAACGAGAACACCGACAGCACCGCTTCCACCGCGCCGAACAGCAGGGTGTTGCCGGAGTTGTAGATCGGGTTGTTCGGATCGCCTCCGACGCCGGTGGTGAAGACGTCGACGTCCTGCTGGATGCGCTGGTCGGGATTGTCGATCGGCCGGCTGGAGAACTGCGCGCGGAAGTAGGCGAGCTCGTCGAGCCAGCCGTCGATGAAGCGGTGGCTCAACCAGATCCGCCACCGCATGATGAACCGCTGGGTGAGGTACATGTCGAGCAGCACCCGCACGATCGAGCAGCCGGCGAGCACCGCGAACACCAGCATCGCCGCCCAGAACCCGGCGATGCCGCTCGCCCGGGTCGCCTCGGCGTCGGTGGTGCCGCCCTGGAAGGTGATCTGCAGTGCGGTGAAGAGGTCGTTGACGTAGTAGGTCAACAGCACGTTGATGCGCACCGCGATGATCACCGACAGCAGCAGCACCGCGGCCAGGATCCACACCGGCACGCTCTGCCTGCCGGTGAAGTACGCCCCGGAGATGCGCCGGAATTGGCGGCCCCACTCGGTGAACCGCCCGATCACGGTGAGGATCAGCAGCAGGCAGATCGCCGTGAGCACGAAGGTCAGCGCCACCCACACCGCCGAGTTCAGCCACTCGCGGCTCCAGTCCAGCGCCGGCTGGAACGTCTGGGTGTTCATGACGCGTGACCTCCCCTACCGCGCAAGCCGCCCTGCGGCGAAGTTACTCCAGACGGGCGGGGCCGATGCGAAGGCCCGCGGCGCGGAATGGGCGAAAGTACTGCGCAGCATGGCCGCGTACCGTGATCGTGTGGCACGCACCTCTTCGAAGACGCCTACCAAGTCACCCAAGTCGCCCCAGGCCAAGAGCGGGCGGCTGTCGAATCGCTTCTGGAAGCTGCTCGGCGCGAGCACCGACAAGGACCAAAGCCGCTCGATGGAGCAGGTGGGCAGGTCGGCCGACTTCGACGACAAGGCGGCCGAGCTCGACGACGAGAAACTCCGCAAGGCCGCCACGCTGCTGGAGCTCGAAGACCTGGCCGACGCCGCCGACATCCCCCAGTTCCTCGCGATCGCGCGCGAGGCCTCCGAGCGCACCACCGGGCTGCGCCCCTTCGATGTTCAGCTGCTGGGTGCGCTGCGCATGCTGGCCGGCGACGTCGTCGAGATGGCCACCGGCGAAGGCAAGACCCTCTCCGGCGCGATCGCGGCCGCCGGTTACGCGCTGGCCGGTCGCAACGTCCACGTGATCACGATCAACGACTACCTGGCCCGCCGCGACGCCGAGTGGATGGGCCCGCTGATCGAGGCGATGGGGCTGACGGTCGGCTGGATCACCGCCGAGTCGACGGCCGCGCAGCGCCGCGAGGCGTATCAGTGCGACGTGACCTATGCGTCGGTCAACGAGATCGGGTTCGACGTGCTGCGCGACCAGCTGGTGACCGACGTCGAGGATCTGGTGTCGCCCAACCCCGACGTCGCATTGATCGACGAGGCCGACTCGGTGCTCGTCGACGAGGCGCTGGTACCGCTGGTGCTCGCGGGCACCAGCCACCGCGAGACCCCGCGGGTCGAGCTGATCCGGCTGGTCGGAGAGCTCGTCGACGGCAAGGATTACGAGACCGACGCCGAGGGTCGCAACGTCCACCTGACCGAGGCGGGCGCCCAGAAGGTCGAAGCCAAGCTCGGCGGCATCGACCTGTACTCCGAGGAGCACGTCGCCACGACCCTCACCGAGGTCAACGTCGCACTGCACGCGCACGTGCTGCTGCAGCGCGACGTGCACTACATCGTGCGCGACGACGCGGTGCACCTGATCAACGCCTCCCGCGGCCGCATCGCGACGCTGCAGCGCTGGCCCGACGGCCTGCAGGCCGCCGTCGAGGCCAAGGAGGGCATCGAGACCACCGAGACCGGCGAGGTGCTCGACACCATCACCGTGCAGGCCCTCATCGACCGGTACCCGCGGGTGTGCGGCATGACCGGTACCGCGCTGGCCGCCGGTGAACAGCTGCGCCAGTTCTACAAGCTCGGCGTCTCACCGATCCCGCCCAACACCCCGAACATCCGTGAAGACGAGGCCGACCGCGTCTACGTCACCGACGCCGCCAAGTACGAGGCGGTCATCGCCCACATCGCCGAGGTGCACGAGACGGGCCAGCCGGTGCTCGTGGGCACCCGCGACGTGGCCGAGTCCGAGGATCTGCACCGGCGCCTGGTCAAGGCCGGCGTGTCCGCGGTCGTGCTCAACGCCAAGAACGACGCCGAGGAGGCCGCCGTCATCGCGGAAGCCGGCAAGCTCGGCGCGGTGACGGTGTCCACCCAGATGGCGGGCCGCGGCACGGACATCCGGCTGGGTGGCTCCGATGTGGGCGAGCACGACGCCGAGAAGACGCGGGTGGCCGAACTCGGCGGCCTGCACGTCATCGGCACCGGACGCCACCACACCGAGCGGCTGGACAACCAGCTGAGGGGTCGTGCCGGACGCCAGGGCGACCCCGGCTCGACGGTGTTCTTCTCCAGCTGGGAAGACGAGGTGGTCGTCGCCCACCTGGACGCGGGCAAGCTGCCTCTGGACTGCGACGAGAACGGCCGGGTGCGCAGCCCGAAGGCCGCCACCCTGCTCGAACACGCCCAGCGCGTCGCCGAGGGCCGGCTGCTCGACGTGCACGCCAACACCTGGCGCTACAACCAGCTCATCGCCCAGCAGCGGGCGATCCTGGTCGAGCGCCGGGACACCCTGTTGCGCACCACCACCGCCCGCGACGAGCTGGCGCAGTTGTCCCCGGACCGGTATGCGGAGCTGGTCGAGCAACTCGGCCCCGACGCCGAGGAGAAGCTGGAGAAGATCTGCCGGCTGATCATGCTCTACCACCTCGACCGTGGCTGGGCCGAGCACCTGGCCTACCTCGCCGACATCCGCGAGAGCATCCATCTGCGTGCGCTGGGCAGGCAGAACCCCCTCGACGAGTTCCACCGGCTGGCCGTCGACGCGTTCGCCTCGCTGGCCGCGGACGCGATCGAGGCCGCGCAGCAGACGTTCGACACCGCACCCTCGATCGAGGACGAACCCGGGGTGGACCTCTCCAAGCTCGCGCGGCCCACGTCGACGTGGACGTACATGGTCCACGACAACCCGCTCAACGACGACACCCTCGCGGCGCTGAGCCTTCCGGGAGTGTTCCGCTAGGTTCTAAGCCATGGCCCGCGGGTTGAAACAAGGGCAGGCCGGCCCGCCGCGCGACCGAGTGCTGACCGTGCCGAACGCGCTGTCGGTGATCCGCCTGGTGCTGGTGCCGGTGTTCCTGTACCTGCTGCTGGTCGCCGACCGCAACGGCTGGGCGGTCGGCGTGCTGATGTTCAGCGGTGCGTCCGACTGGGCCGACGGCAAGATCGCACGGCTGTTCGACAACCAGTCCTCCCGGCTCGGCGAACTGCTCGATCCGCTCGTCGACCGCATCTACATGGTGGTCGTCCCGGTCGCGATGGCCGTCGCCGGCGTCATCCCGTGGTGGCTGGTCGTGGTACTGCTGGGCCGCGACGCAACGCTGGCCGCGACGCTGCCGCTGCTGCGCAGCCGTGGTTTGGCCGCGCTGCCCGTCACCTACCTCGGCAAGGCCGCCACCTTCGCGCTGATGTCCGGTCTGCCGCTGGTGTTGCTCGGGCAGTACGACGCGCTGTGGAGCCGGGTGGTACTGGCCTGCGGCTGGGGCTTTCTTCTCTGGGGCCTGGCGATGTATCTGTGGTCGGGTGTGCTCTACCTGGTCCAGGTCGTCATGGTGATGCGCGCGATGCCGCGGAAGGCGATCGGGACATGAGCTCGCTGGGGGGCTACGACCCGGGCTCCGGCCGCAGCGCACACGCGGCGAACAGCCCGACGCCGATCCCGGTGCCGTCACTGCTGCGCTCGCTGCTGACCGACCACCTCGATCCCGGCTATGCGGCGGCGGCGCAGTCCCCGCGGCGGCGCGGCCGGACCGCGGACTGGACCTGGCAGGTGCTCGCCGCGGTCGTCGTGGCGGCGGTGTTCGCACTGGCGTGGTCGCAGGCGCGGGCGACCGCACCCGGGGTGCGCGAGTCTCAGCAGGTGCTGGCCGGCAGTGTGCGCGCCGCCGAGACCACGACGGACGAGATCGCCGCGCGACGGAACCAGCTTGCCGCCGCCGTGGACGCCGAACGCCGCAGCCGGCTGGCCGGCGACGCGGAGGGCAGGCGGCTGCTGACCGATCTCGACACGGCGAACTTCGCGTCGGCCGCCACGCCGGTGATCGGTCCCGGGCTCACCGTCACCGTCACCGACCCCGGCGTCTCCCGCGACCTGACCGACGTCTCCAAACAGCGGGTGCAGGGCAGCCGGCAGGTGATTCTCGACCGGGATCTGCAGTTGGTCGTGAACTCGCTGTGGGTCAGCGGGGCCGAGGCCGTCTCCGTCGGGGGAGTGCGCATCGGACCCAACGTGACCATCCGCCAGGCCGGCGGCGGCATCCTCGTCGACAACCAGCCGATCTTCAGCCCGTATGCCATCCTCGCCGTGGGACCTCCGCATGCGCTGGCCGACAACTTCGACCACAGCTCGGGCCTGCAGCGCCTCCGGCTTCTCGAGGCGTCCTACGGCGTCGGGGTCAGCGTCACCGCCGGCGACGGGCTGACACTGCCGGCCGGATCGGTTCGAGACATCAACTACGCCAAGGAGATCGGGGCCAAGTGATCGGCATCACTCATTTGATCGGCATCACTCGTTTGATCGGCATCACTCGTTCGATCGGCATCACTCGTTCGATCGGCATCCTCTTTTGATAGGCATCGTCGCACTCGTCGTCGGCATCGTGCTGGGCGTGGTCTTCCACCCCGGCGTTCCCGAGGCGATCCAGCCCTACCTGCCCATCGCGGTGGTCGCCGCCCTCGACGCGGTCTTCGGCGGGCTGCGGGCGTACCTGGAGCGGATCTTCGACTCGAAGGTGTTCGTGGTGTCGTTCGTCTTCAACGTCCTGGTGGCCGCGCTGATCGTGTTCGTCGGCGATCAGCTCGGTGTCGGGACGCAGTTGTCGACCGCGATCATCGTGGTGCTCGGCATCCGGATCTTCGGCAACGCGGCCGCGCTGCGGCGCCGGCTGTTCGGGGCGTGACCGGGAGCACCCGATGACCGACGACCAGGCGCCCCAGCAGCCCGCCCCCCATCACGCCCCACACCATGCCGCCGACCACGCCGCCAACCATCATGGCCGCCACGAACTGCCGCGCGACGAGCCCGCCCCCGAGATCGGCACACTGCACGGCGGCGGGCTGAAAGGAATGCTGCGCCGCGGACGGTCGCAGAAGGTCTTCGGAGTGCTGGCCGTGCTGCTGTGTCTGCTGCTGGGCGTCGCGATCGCGACGCAGGTCCGGCAGACGGGCTCGGGCGATTCCCTGGAAACGGCGCGGCCGGCCGACCTGCTGGTGCTGCTCGACTCCCTGCAACAGCGCGAAGCCGCGCTCAACACCGAGGTCGCCGACCTGCAGCGGACACTGGACCAGCTGCAGGCCTCCGGCAGCAGCGACCAGGCGGCGATCGAGAACGCCCGCGCCCGGCTGGCGGCGCTGTCGATCCTGATCGGCACGGTGCCCGCGACCGGCCCCGGCGTGACGCTGACGATCCAGGATCCCGCGCACGGCGTCGCCGCCGAGACCATGCTCGACGTCATCAACGAGCTGCGGGCCGCGGGCGCCGAGGCGATGGAGATCCACGGTGAACAGAACGGCCAGCAGGCCGCGGTGCGCGTCGGCGTCGACACCTGGGTCGTCGGCGCGGCGGGCGCGCTCGTCGTCGACTCCACCACCCTCGGGCCCCCGTATTCGGTTCTGGCGATTGGTGATCCGCCGACACTGGCCGCCGCGATGAACATTCCCGGCGGAGCGATGGACAGCATCGAACGCGTCGGCGGCTCGATGGTGATACAACAATCCGACCGGGTCGACGTCACCGCCTTGCGGCAACCGAAAGCGCGCCAATACGCTCAGCCCGTCAAATGAAGTGACCGCCAGGTCGCAAGAGATCAAGGAGCGCCGTGACCGACATCCCCGCCGACCTGTCCTACACCGCCGAACACGAGTGGGTGCAGCGGACCGGCGACGACACGGTCCGTGTCGGCATCACCGACTACGCGCAGTCGGCGCTCGGCGATGTGGTGTTCGTCCAACTTCCCGACGTGGGTTCGGAAGTGACGTCGGGAGAGTCGTTCGGCGAGGTCGAGTCGACGAAGTCGGTCTCGGACCTCTACGCGCCCATCACCGCGAAAGTCATTGCCGTCAACGGTGATCTGGAGGCCAATCCGCAGCTGGTCAACTCCGATCCCTATGGCGAGGGCTGGCTGGTGGAGTTGCGGGCCGACGGCGAGTCGCTGCAGGCCGGTCTGAGCGAACTGCTGGACGTGGAGGCCTACCGCGCCCACGTGACCGACTGACGGTGTTGTTAGGGTCGTGCAGACCCAAGCGAGGTCAGTGCAAGTAAAGCGCAATGAGCGGATCCGGCCGTGGTGGACCCAACTCGGTCCACTGCGCGGTACGGTCGACACCAGCGGCGCGACGGCTGGAAGTCCGGCCGGATACCGCCACAGCAGCCAGTGAGGAGCAGCGGGTGACGGACAAAGACTTCAATTCGGGGGCTGACTCTGACGAAGTCACGGTGGAAACGACATCGGTCTTCCGCGCCGACTTCCTCAACGAATTGGACGCTCCGCCCGCTCCGGGCGGAGAGACCGCGGTGTCCGGCGTCGAGGGCCTGCCCGTCGGGTCGGCGCTGCTGGTCGTCAAGCGGGGGCCCAACGCGGGCTCGCGCTTCCTTCTCGACCAGCCCACCACGTCAGCGGGCCGCCATCCCGACAGCGACATCTTCCTCGACGACGTCACGGTGAGCCGCCGGCACGCGGAGTTCCGTCTGGAGAACGGCGAGTTCCAGGTCGTCGACGTGGGCAGCCTCAACGGCACCTACGTCAATCGTGAGCCCGTCGACTCGGCGGTGCTCGCCAACGGCGACGAGGTGCAGATCGGCAAATTCCGTCTGGTGTTCCTCACCGGCCCCAAGGGCAACGACGGCAACGGGCCGAGCTAGCCGAACCGGGCCGACCAGTACGACGAGTATCGCGCGCGAACCGATGACTCAACCCGACACACCTGCACTGGGCGGGATGTCGATCGGAGCCGTGCTCGATCTGCTGCGGAGCGAGTTTCCCGACGTCACGATCTCGAAGATCCGCTTCCTGGAGGCCGAGGGGCTGGTGACCCCGGAGCGGACCGCATCGGGTTACCGGCGGTTCACCGCCTACGACTGCGCGCGCCTGCGGTTCATCCTCACCGCCCAACGCGACCATTATTTGCCCCTGAAGGTCATCAAGGCCCAACTCGACGCGCAACCCGACGGCGAGCTGCCGCAGAGCGGATCGGCCTATGCGGCACCGCGTCTGGTGCAGGTGACCGGCGAGGGGACCACCGCGCTGGGCAGCCCGCCGGGTCCCACGCAGGTGCGGTTGAGCCGAGAAGACGTACTGGAGCGCTCCGGCGTCGACGAGGACCTGCTGAACTCGTTGGTGAAGGCGGGCATCATCACGCCGGTCTTCAAGGGGCCGCGGGCCGCGTTCTACGACGAGCATTCGGTCGTCATCGCCCAATGTGCGCGTGCGCTGGCCGACTACGGCGTCGAGCCACGGCATCTGCGCGCGTTCCGCTCGGCCGCCGACCGCCAGTCCGATCTGATCGCCCAGATCGCGGGCCCAGTGGTCAAGGCCGGCAAGGCCGGAGCCCGCGACCGCGCCGACGATCTGGCACGGGAAGTCGCGGCCCTGGCGATCACCCTCCACACGTCACTGATCAAATCGGCCGTACGCGACGTTCTGGATCGCTGAGGACTAGACTCAAGCCGACGGGTTCCCGTCACGTCCGGGCCGTTCGCGGACCGGGCACAATGCAGCAACACCGGTGCGGAGGGCAGGCACATATGGGTGAGGTTCGTGTGATCGGCATTCGAGTCGAGCAGCCGCAGAACCAGCCCGTCCTTCTGCTGCGAGAGTCCAACGGCGACCGCTATCTGCCGATCTGGATCGGGCAGTCGGAAGCCGCCGCCATCGCGCTGGAACAGCAGGGGGTCGAGCCGACACGGCCGCTGACCCACGACCTGATTCGCGATGTCATTGCCGCGCTTGGGCATTCGCTCAAAGAGGTGCGCATCGTCGATCTGCAGGAAGGCACCTTCTACGCGGATCTGATCTTCGATCGCGACATCAAGGTCTCGGCCCGCCCGTCGGACTCGGTGGCGATCGCACTGCGCGTCGGCGTGCCCATCTACGTCGAGGAAGCCGTGCTGGCCGAGGCCGGGTTGCTGATCCCCGACGAGAACGACGAGGAGCCCACGGGCGCCGTCCGCGAGGACGAGGTCGAGAAGTTCAAGGAGTTCCTCGACAGCGTGTCGCCCGACGACTTCAAAGCGACCTGAACGCGGGGGCGCGGGCCGCGCTGAGGTGATGGTCACGGATGCGTCTCGTCGGCTCCGACACGCGGCGCGAGTTTCTCCGAAGACCGAAGAGGGCAGCCATACTTGGTCCCGACGGGCAGTCATACCAAGGCCCTCAAGCGTATGCTCGAACACATTCGGGCCGGGTAACGTGCGCCCACGCAGCTCACGGAGCGGGTTCGATCGGCGAGAGGATTCGACAAGTGGGAGACACGCCACGCCAGGAGCAGCTGGATCTGACCACAGGCTCCCCGCAGGCGGACACTCTTCCCCGAGTGGCTACCGAGCCCGTGCAGGCCGGCCTGTTCCCCGATGACTCGGTGCCCGACGAGCTCGTCGGGTACCGCGGGCCCAGCGCCTGCCAGATCGCCGGCATCACCTACCGCCAGCTCGACTACTGGGCACGCACCTCTCTGGTCGTGCCGTCGATCCGCGGCGCCGCCGGCTCAGGCAGCCAACGGCTCTACTCCTTCAAGGACATCCTGGTCCTCAAGATCGTCAAGCGTCTCCTCGACACCGGCATCTCGCTGCACAACATCCGTGTCGCGGTGGACCACCTGCGGCAGCGCGGGGTGCAGGACCTGGCCAACATCACGCTGTTCTCCGACGGCACCACGGTCTACGAGTGCACCTCTGCCGAAGAGGTCGTGGACCTCCTGCAGGGCGGCCAGGGCGTGTTCGGGATCGCGGTGTCCGGTGCGATGCGCGAGCTGACCGGTGCGATCGCCGACTTCCCGGGCGAGCGTGCCGACGGCGGCGAGTCGATCTCGGCGCCGGAGGACGAGCTGGCGTCTCGGCGCAAGCACCGCGACCGCAAGATCGGCTGAGCCGACCAAGAGCCGGAGCCGGATAGTCGCGGCAGGTAGACTCGGGCGCGCATCGCCCTTGCGCGGGAGAGTCTCGTGGCTGCCAGCCACGGGCGCCGAAGGAGCAACACCTCTCCGTCAACCTCTCAGGCACCCAGGACCGCGCACGGCCCCGATGCCTCTGGAAAGCGGTGCGCACGGCGACGGCGCACCCGCCCATGGGGAAAGGTCACGCCGACAGACGTCGGAGCGGCCGAATCTCTCAGGCACCCGGTCCGGGTCGACGACAGAGGGGGAGGAGCCCGTTCGCATGCGCTCCTCGCGCCCGCGGCGATCCTCGGGAGATGTCCTCACGTGTCTGCTCAGCGCTCGACCCCCTCTGACCCCCGTTCCGAACTCGGCTTCGTCGACCGGCACATCGGCCCCGACGCCGCGGCCGTCGAGACGCTGCTGAGCACGATCGGCGTCGAGTCGCTCGACGAGCTGGCCGCCAAGGCGCTGCCCGCGGGAATCCTCGATGCGCTCGACGCCGACGGAACCGCCCCCGGACTCGAGCACCTGCCGCCCGCCGCCACCGAAGCCGAGATGCTCGCCGAGCTGCGCGCGCTGGCCGAGTCGAACACCGTCGCGGTGTCGATGATCGGCCAGGGCTACTTCGACACGCTCACCCCGGCGGTGCTGAAGCGCAACATCCTCGAGAACCCGGCCTGGTACACGGCGTACACGCCGTACCAGCCGGAGATCAGCCAGGGCAGGCTCGAGGCGCTGCTGAACTTCCAGACGATGGTCACCGACCTCACCGGCCTGGAGGTCGCCAACGCGTCGATGCTGGACGAGGCGACCGCCGCGGCCGAGGCGATGACGCTGATGCACCGCTCGGTGCGCAGCTCGTCCAACCGGCTAGCTGTTGACGCCGACGTCTACGCCCAGACGGCGGCGGTGCTGGCGACGCGCGCCGAGCCGCTCGGCATCGAGATCGTGACCGCCGACCTGCGCGACGGCCTGCCCGAGGGCGAGTTCTTCGGCGTCATCGCGCAGTTGCCGGGCGCCGGCGGCGCCGTCGTGGACTGGTCGGATCTGGTCGCCCAGGCCCACGACCGCGGCGCGCTCGTAGCGGTGGGCGCGGACCTGCTCGCGCTGACGCTGATCGCGCCGCCCGGCGAGATCGGCGCCGACGTCGCGTTCGGCACCACCCAGCGGTTCGGGGTCCCGATGGGATTCGGCGGCCCGCACGCCGGCTATCTGGCCGTGCACGCCAAGCACGCCCGTCAGCTGCCGGGCCGGTTGGTCGGGGTGTCCAAGGACGTCGACGGCGCCCCGGCCTACCGGCTCGCGCTGCAGACCCGCGAGCAGCACATCCGGCGCGACAAGGCCACCAGCAACATCTGCACGGCGCAGGTCCTGCTCGCCGTGATGGCGGCCATGTACGCCAGTTACCACGGCGCCGACGGCCTGCGCGCGATCGCCGAGCGCGTCCACGACCATGCCAGGGCGCTGGCGGGCGGGCTGTCCGATGCCGGCGTCGACGTCGTGCATCAGTCGTTCTTCGACACGGTGCTGGCCCGCGTGCCGGGCCGCGGCCGCGAGGTGGTCGACGCCGCCAAGCGCAGGGGCATCAACCTCTGGCTCGTCGACGACGACCACGTGTCGGTGGCCTGCGACGAGGCGACCACGGCCGCGCACGTCGCCGACGTCCTCGCGGCGTTCTCCGCCGGCGCCACCAGCGTCCCCGCGGCGCGCGCCGGTGCGGACATCTCGACTAGGACCTCGGAGTTCCTCACCCACCCGGCGTTCACGAAGTACCGCACCGAGACCGCGATGATGCGCTATCTGCGGTCACTGGCCGACAAGGACATCGCGCTGGACCGCAGCATGATCCCGCTGGGGTCCTGCACGATGAAGCTGAACGCGGCCGCGGAGATGGAGCCGATCACCTGGCCCGAGTTCGCGCGTCAGCACCCGTTCGCCCCGGCGTCGGACACCCCGGGGTCGCGCCGGCTGATCGCCGACCTGCAGGCCTGGCTGACGGGCATCACCGGCTACGACGAGATCTCGCTGCAGCCGAATGCCGGCTCGCAGGGGGAGTACGCCGGCCTGCTGGCGATCCAGGCGTACCACATCGCACGCGGCGACGCCGAGCGCAACGTCTGCCTCATCCCGTCCAGCGCGCACGGCACCAACGCCGCGTCCGCGGCGCTGGCCGGCATGAAGGTGGTCGTCGTCGGATGCCGGCCCAACGGCGACGTCGACCTCGACGATCTGCGCGCCAAGGTGGCCCAGCACGCCGACCGCCTGTCGGCGCTGATGATCACCTACCCGTCGACCCACGGGGTGTACGAGCACGACATCGCCGACATCTGCGCGGCGGTCCACGACGCGGGCGGCCAGGTCTACGTCGACGGCGCGAACCTCAACGCGCTGGTCGGGCTGGCCCGTCCGGGCCGGTTCGGTGGCGACGTCAGCCATCTGAACCTGCACAAGACCTTCTGCATCCCGCACGGCGGCGGCGGGCCCGGGGTGGGTCCGGTGGCCGTGCGGGCGCACCTGGCGCCCTACCTGCCCGGCCATCCGCTGGCGTCCGAGTTGTCCGACCAGCTGGCCGTGTCGGCGGCGCCGTACGGCTCGGCCTCGATCCTGCCGATCACGTGGGCCTACATCCGGATGATGGGTGCGAGCGGCCTCCGCTCGGCCTCGCTGGTCGCCATCGCGTCGGCCAACTACGTCGCCCGCCGTCTCGACGAGTACTACCCGGTGCTCTACACCGGCGAGAACGGCATGGTCGCCCACGAGTGCATCCTGGATCTGCGCGGCATCACCAAGGCCACCGGAGTGACCGTCGACGACGTCGCCAAGCGCCTGGCCGACTACGGCTTCCACGCTCCGACGATGAGCTTCCCCGTCGCGGGCACGCTGATGGTGGAGCCGACCGAGAGCGAGTCGCTGGCCGAGGTCGACGCGTTCTGCGAGGCCATGATCGCGATCCGCGCCGAGATCGAGAAAGTCGCGGCCCGGCACTGGTCCCCGGATGACAACCCGCTGCGGGGCGCACCCCACACCGCCGAATGCCTGATGGTCGCCGAGTGGAATCACCCGTACACGCGCGAACAGGCGGCCTACCCGCTGGGCACCTCGTTCCGCCCCAAGGTGTGGCCGCCGGTGCGCCGGATCGACGGTGCGTACGGCGATCGCAACCTGGTGTGCTCGTGCCCGCCGGTGGAAGCCTTCGCCTGACCGCTCCGCGGCTGACGATAAGGTGACCGCATGACAGGAGGCGCTGGGGAGGCCGGCACACCGGGGGCCGCGCCGCCGAAGTTGTTCATCTTCCCGCACGCGGGTGGGTCGGCGCAGTACTACGTGCCGTTCGCGAAGACCTTCGAGACCGACATCAAGCGGGTGGCGGTGCAGTACCCGGGGCAGCGCGGCAAGCAGGACTTCGCCGCCTTCACGAGCCTGCCCGCACTGGCCGACGAAGTCGCCAGGATGGTCTCCCCGGAGAAGGAAGGCAGTGCCCACGGCGGTCCCATCGCCTTCTTCGGGCACAGCATGGGCGGGCTGCTCGCGTTCGAGGTGGCCCGGCGGTTCGAGGCGGCCGGCAACCCGATCACGGCGCTGTTCGTCTCGGCGGCTGCCGCCCCGGGCCATGTCGGCTACGAGGACATTCCCGACGACGACGACGGTCTGCTGGCGGCGGTCAGCACGATGACGGGCGCCAACCCGGAGTTCATGAAGAACCCCGAGTTCGCCGCGGCGATCCTGCCGACCCTGCGCGGGCTGAAGGCCATCGCGAACTACACCTGCCTGCCCGAGGTCAAGCTCTCGACCCCCATCCACGCGTACTACGGTGACGACGACGAGATCGCCACCGCCGCGAAAGTGGCCCCGTGGGCTGAGCGGACCACGGCGGCGTTCACCGCGCGGGAGTTCAAGGGCCACCACTTCTATCTCAACGACCACCTGGGCGCACTGGTACCCGACGTCGAGGAGAAAATCTGGGCGGCCCTGGCCGCCCGCGGTTCCTGAACCCCTGCTCAGAGGCGGTGTGGTATTCGCCACAAGGCGATCCGACACCGTTGTGGCAGCCGGGCTTGCAGAGCACACGCAAAGACGGGTTACGGGAGTCTCGCCGTCCGGTTAAGCCAAGGGGTCGGACCTGGTTCTTACCAACGGGTCAGAACGAAAATCGACACGGACGTGCAATTACCGCAAACTACTTACGCTTGCGTCAAGATGACACGAGCACGCTGTTCGGCTGCTTCGGCCGCGAAACCGCTCACCCGGCACCGGCAAAATTGAGCAACTAGAAACCCCTGGATGAGGTGGGGTGTTTCAGCCCTTGGCAAAACCGCGTAGCCAATCAGCGAAGTAAATTGAACACCCGCGTGCGCGATCTGGACGTGGAATCAAGGTCAGATTGCCCGGTTTCTTCTGGCAAGCAATTCGTGGTGTAATCCTTGCTCGAATCGGACGACATTATTGACGGGTCGGTGCTAGCCTTCGGGCGAGCGGGGGGATGCGCGGCCACCGGGCTGCGAATCGGTTTGCCTTCCACGGCAATGAGGCCGGGGCGCAGAGTTGTAGACGAAAGGACGTCGCCATGCCGTTGCTTGAGCCGACCATTCCTGGCTTGCTCGCTGATCGGGCGCGACTGCAGCCCGACGATGTGGCCTACACCTTCATCGACTACGACGTCGATCCCAACGGGTTCGCCGAGACGCTGACGTGGTCACAGGTCTACCAGAGAGTCCAGGTCGTCGCAGCGGAACTTCTGCGCCACGGGAGCAAGGGCGACCGTGCCGCGATCCTCGCTCCGCAAGGGCTCGAGTACATCATCGCGTTCTACGGCGCCATGGCCGCCGGCTTCATCGCCGTGCCGCTGCCGGTGCCCGCACTGGGTCAGCTCGACGAGCGGGTGAACGGCGCGCTGCGCGACTGCCAGCCCGTCGCGGTGCTCACCACGTCCGCCGTCGTGCACGACATCATGACCTATGTCGGCTCACTGCAGGGCGGTACGCCGCCACAGGTGATCGAGGTGGACGCGCTGGACTTCGACACGCCGCGCGAGGCGACCGTTGATGTCGGGCAGCTGCCCAAGACGGCGTACCTGCAGTACACCTCGGGGTCGACTCGGGCGCCGGCCGGCGTGATCATGACCCACAAGAACGTGATCGCGAACCTCGAGCAGATCTTCACCGATTACATGTCGCATCGCGGCGGCGTGCCCCCGCAGGACACCACCCTGGTGTCGTGGCTGCCCTTCTACCACGACATGGGTCTGATCCAGGGCGTCTTCGCGGCCCTGCTGTGCCCGCCGGACGCGGGCGAGACGAAGTGGGGTCGCCCCGCGATCGTGATGAGCCCCGTGGCGTTCCTGCAGAAGCCGGCCCGCTGGATCCAGCAGCTGGCCCTCAACCCGCACGCGTGGTCGTCGGCGCCCAACTTTGCCTTCGAGCTGTCCGTGCGCCGCACCTCCGACGCCGACCTGGAGGGCATGGACCTCGGCGGCCTGCTCGGCATCATCAGCGGCAGCGAGCGCATCCACTCGGCGACCATCCGCCGGTTCAACGAGCGGTTCGCGAAGTTCAACATGCCCGAGACGACGATCCGGCCGTCCTACGGCCTGGCCGAGGCAACGCTGTACGTCATCTCCGCGCCCACCGGCCACACGCCGTCGACGGTGCGCTTCGACTACGAGAAGCTCGCGGCCGGTCACGCCGAGCGGTGCGGCAACGACGCAGGCACCGAGCTGGTCACCTACGGCGCCCCGCGGTCCTCGACCGTGCGCATCGTCGATCCCGAGACCCGCACCGAGAACCCCGACGGCAAGGTCGGCGAGATCTGGGTGCACGGCGACCAGGTCGCGATGGGCTACTGGCGCGACCCGCAGAAGACCGAGCGCACGTTCGGCGGCGAGGTCGTGAACCCGTCCGAGGGCACCCCGGTGGGCCCGTGGCTGCGCACAGGCGACCTGGGCGTGATGAGCGAGGGCGAGATGTTCATCATCGGCCGCATCAAAGACCTGCTGATCGTCGACGGACGCAATCACTACCCGGACGACATCGAGGCCACCATCCAGGAGATCACCGGCGGCCGCGTCGCAGCGATCTCGGTGCTCGACGAGACCAGCGAGCAGCTCGTCGCCGTCGTCGAGATGAAGAAGAAGGGCAGCTCCGAGGAGGAGGCCCTCGACAAGCTCCGCGCGGTCAAGCGTGAGGTCGCGTCGGCGATCAAGCGCTCCCACAGCGTGCGGGTGGCCGACCTCGTTCTGGTCGCCCCCGGCTCGATTCCCATCACCACCAGCGGAAAGATACGGCGCTCGGCGTGCGTGGATCGGTACCGCCACGACGAGTTCAGCCGGTTGGACGTCACTACATGACCTTTGCTTTCGACGAGGACGCTCTACGGAACTGGTTGGTCGACTATCTGGTCACCAACATCGGTTGCAGTCCAGACGAAATCGATCTCGATGCACCGCTGAGCGACCTGGCCGTCGGGTCGAGCGATGCGGTCGTGTTGACCGGCGAGCTGTCGGAACTCCTGGGCCGGACCGTGTCTCCGGTCGAGTTCTGGCAGTACCCGACGATCAACGCGCTCGCGAAGTTCCTCACCGGTGGCGAGGTCGAGCCGCTGGCCGAGGCCAACCTGGGCAGTGGCGCCGGCCGAGATCACGGCGCGGACGACGAGCCGATCGCGGTGGTCGGGCTCGGCCTGCGCTTCCCCGGCGACGACGGCAACATCGAGGGACCCGAACAGTACTGGCAGTTCCTGGCGGAGGGCCGCTCGGCGGTGCGCCAGGTTCCCGCCGACCGCTGGGAGTCGTTCCAGATCGACTCGCCGGAGGCGGCCGCCGCGCTGGCGGGCACCAGCCGCTGGGGGTCGTTCCTGCGCGACATCGACGCGTTCGACGCGGAGTTCTTCGACATCTCGCCCAGCGAGGCCGACAAGATGGACCCGCAGCAGCGGTTGATGCTGGAGGTCACCCAGGAGGCGCTGGAGCACGCCGGCATCCCGGCCCACACGCTGCGGCATTCGCAGACCGGCGTGTTCGCCGCGGCCTGCCTGGGGGAGTACGGCTACCTGTCCACGGTGGACCTCGGCGACGTCGACTCCTGGTCCGGCACCGGAGGCGCGCTGTCCATCATCGCCAACCGGGTCTCGTACTTCTTCGACCTGCGCGGGCCGTCGGTGACCATCGACACCGCGTGTTCGTCGTCGCTGGTGACCATCCACCTGGCCTGCCAGAGCCTGCGCGCCGGTGACTCCAACCTTGCGCTGGCCGCCGGAGTGAACCTGCTGCTGTCACCCGCGGTGACCCGGAGCTTCGACCAACTCGAGGCGATGTCGAAGACGGGGCAGTGCCACGCGTTCGACGCCGGCGCGGACGGGTTCGTGCGCGGCGAGGGATGCGGTGTCGCGGTGCTCAAGCGGCTGTCCGACGCGCAGCGCGACGGAGACCGCATCCTCGCGGTGATCCGGGGCTCGGCGGTCAACCAGGACGGCCGCTCCAACGGCTTGATGGCCCCGAACCCGGCCGCCCAGATGGCGGTGCTGCGCTCCGCCTACGCCGCCGCCGGGGTCGAGCCTCGTGACGTCGACTACGTCGAGGCCCACGGCACCGGCACCCTGCTGGGCGACCCGATCGAGGCCCGCGCACTGGGCACCGTGCTCGGGCGCGGACGGGCCGCCGACGCGCCGCTGCTGCTCGGTGCGGTGAAGTCCAACCTGGGCCACCTGGAGGCGGCCGCGGGCATCGCCGGCTTCGCCAAGGCCGTGCTGGCGCTGCAGCACAACCAGATCCCGGCGAACCGGGGATACGAGAAGCCCAACCCGCACATCCCGTTCGACAACCTGCGCCTCAAGGTCGTCGCGGAACCGACCGACTGGACCTCCCCGCAGGGCCGCCCACGCCGGGCGGGCATCTCGTCGTTCGGCTTCGGCGGCACCAACGCCCACGTCGTCATCGAACAGGCACCCAGGACGGCGACGACGCCGCGCAACGGGCAGGCCGCACCGGCCGCGACCACGCTGATCCTGTCGGGCAAGTCGCCCGAGCGGATCGCGTCGCAGGCGGCCGCACTGGCCGACTGGATGGCCGGCCCCGGCGCCGACGTGTCGCTGGCCGACGTCGCCCACACGCTCAACCACCACCGCACCCAGCACGGCCGCTTCGCCTCCGTGGTGGCCCGCGATCGCGATCAGGCCATCGCCGGGCTGCAGGCGCTGGCTGCCGGGCAGACCGGCCCGGGCGTCGTGCCCGCGCAGATGGGGCCCCGCAAGCGCGGCACGGTGTTCGTCTACTCCGGGCAGGGGTCGCAGTGGGCCGGCATGGGCCGCCAGCTGCTGGCCGACGAACCCGCCTTCGCCAACGCCGTCGCCGAGATCGAACCCGTCTTCGTCGAGCAGGTCGGCTTCTCGCTGCACGACATCCTCGCCGGCGGCCGACCGGTCACCGGCGACGCCCAGGTCCAGCCGGTGCTGATGGGCCTGCAACTCGCCCTGACCGAACTGTGGCGCTGCTACGGCGTGCACCCCGACGCCGTCATCGGCCACTCCATGGGCGAGGTCACCGCCGCCGTCGTGGCCGGCGCGCTGAGCCTGGCCGACGGCCTCAAGGTCATCGCCCAACGCTCCACGATCATGTCGCGGCTGGCCGGACAGGGCGCCGTCGCGCTCGTCGAACTGGACCCCGACGCGGCCGAAGCGTTCGTCGCCGACCATCCGAGCGTCGAGGTCGCGGGGTACGTCTCGCCGCGCCAGACAGTGGTCGCGGGCCTGCCCGACGAGATCGACGCCGTCATCGCCGCCGTCGCCGGCCAGGACAGGTTCGCCCGCCGCGTCAACATGGAGGTCGCCTCCCACACCGCGTTGATGGACCCGGTGCTCGACGACCTGCGGGCCGCTCTCGCCGACCTCGTGCCCCGGACCCCGACCATCCCGTTCCTGTCGACCGTCGCCGAGCCGGACTCGGAGCCGACGCTGGACGCCGACTACTGGGTGGCCAACGTGCGCCGGCCGGTCCGGTTCAGCCAGGCCATCGCCGCCGCAGCCGCAGCCGAGGAGATCGGCACCTTCATCGAGGTCAGTGCCAACCCGATCCTGACCTACGCGATCAACGACACGGTGGCGTCGGCCCAGCATCACGTCTCGGGCACGCTGGCGCGCGACGCGGACGACACGCTGACGTTCCACTCCGTGCTCAACGCGACGTTGACCTCCCATCCGCCCGAGACCGTGCACCACAGCGAACCGCACGTCGCGCTGCCGAGGACGCCCTGGCACCACACGAGCCACTGGGCGATCAAGAAGCGCGCGGCGACGGGAGCCACGGCCCCGCGCCCGGGCACCGTTCTGGGCGCGCACACGGCGGTCGCCGGACCGCTCGCCGGGCACCTCTGGCAGGCACGGCTGGCGCCGCAGGCCAAGCCGTATCCGAACGCCCACCGTTTCGCCGGCGTCGAGATCGTGCCGCTGTCGGTGCTGCTGCAGACGCTGTCACTGGCGGCGAGCCAGTCGGGCGCCTCGGCGCTGACCGACGTGCGGTTCGACTTCCCGATCGCCCTCGACTCGGCGCGCGTCGTGCAGGTGTTCTCCGACGGCGACACCATCACGGTGTCCTCAGCGCCCGCCGGCGCCGAGGCTGCCGCAGCGCAGCGCTGGACCCGGCACGTCACCGCGCAGGTCTCCGCCGGGAGTCGGGCGGACACCGACAGTGTCGGCGCGGTGGACGGCTCGGGGTACGACCCGGCGGCGCTGCCCGAGTTGCACAACGCGTGGGGCATCGAGGGTCTCGCCTACCCGTGGACCGTGGAGTCGCACGAGTCCGCACAGGGGGAGCAGCGCACGACCGTCGGGCTCGCCGAGGCCTCCGTCGCCGCGGCGCTCGATGCCGCCGTCAACCTCGCCCGGCTCGTCGACGCGTCGACACCCGGCCTGATGGTGCCGTCCTCGGTGGCGGGCGTGCGATTCGTCGACGCGCCGGCCGAGCCGAGGGCGGTGATCGCCGTCCGCAACCGCGGCCGTGACGGTGACGACCTCGTCGTCGACATCGCGGTGACCACGGCCGACGGAGCGTCGTGTGTCGACCTGCGCGGGGTGCGTTACTCGCCGGTGGACTCCGACGCGGCGGCCGCTGTCGACGCCGATCCGCGCCGCGTCGCGCACCGGCTCGAGTGGCGACCGTGGTCGGCGGAACCGGCCGCAACGGCGCCCGCCACCGGGTCGGTCGCCGTGATCGGCGACGACGGCCTCGCCGCCGCGCTGCGCGAGCAGGTGACCGAGGGCGCCGACGTGGACGACGCCCGCTACATCGTCTACGTCGCGGACTCGACGGGCGACTCCGACCAGGACGTCGCCGTGCGGCTGACCACCGAGGTCTCCGCGCTCGTCGGCCGGCTCGCCGAGCGCGATCCCCGCAACCCGGCGACGCTGTGGATCGTCACCCGCGGCGTGCGCGAGTCCGCGTCCGAGGGGGCGCTGCGCCAGAGCCCGCTGTGGGGCCTGGCCGGCGTCATCGGTGCCGAGCAGCCGCAGTTGTGGGGCGGGCTGGTCGACGTCTCCGAGGCCGACACCGAGTCCGACACCGAGTTCGACACCGCCAGCGCGCTCGTCGGCGTTGTGCCCACCGCGATCAAATCGGTGGCGGTGCTGCGCGACGGACAGTTCCTGGTCTCGTCGCTGGCGGAGATGGGCGCCGAGCCGGCGCGGGAGACACTGCGCTGCCGGCCCGACGCCGCGTACCTGATCACCGGCGGGCTGGGCGTCCTCGGTCTGCTGATGGCCGACTGGCTCGCCGATCGCGGCGCACGCCGCGTCGTGCTGGCCGGCCGCACCGCGCTGCCGCCGCGGCGGCAGTGGGACGAGGTCACCGACACCGAGCTGCGGGACAGGGTCGCCGCGATCCGCGCCCTCGAGAAGCGCGGGGTGTCCGTGGACACCGTCGCCCTCGACATCGGTTCCCGCGAGGCCGTGACCGCGATGCTCGACAAGCGCGACGCCGACGGCGCCCCGCCGATCCGCGGTGTCATCCACGCCGCAGGGATGACCGAGGCGCAGCTGCTCACCGAGATCGAACGCGACCGCGTGCACCGCACCGTCTGGCCGAAGGTCGCCGGCGCCCGCGTCCTCGACGAGGTGTTCGGCCCGGGCAGCTTGGACTTCCTGTACCTGGCCGCGTCCGCGGGCGCGGTGTTCGGCATCCCCGGTCAGGGCGCCTACGCCGCGGGCAACGCGTACCTCGATGCGCTGGCCCGGTCTCGGCACCGCGCGGGCGACAACACCGTCAGCCTCGACTGGGTGGCCTGGCAGGGCCTGGGCTTCGGCAGCGACGCCGCCGTGGTGGTCTCGGAGCTCGAGCGCGTGGGGTCGCGTCCGGTCACCGCGACCGAGGCGTTCGCCGCGTGGGACTTCGTGACCCGCTTCGACGTCGATCAGGTCGTGATGGCGCCGATGCACTCCGCCGAGGACGCGGCCACGGTCGCCGCCGACGCCCACCGCCCGTCGGCGCCGACCCGCAACTGGTCGGCGATGTCGGCTGAGGAACTGCGGACCGAACTCGAGAGCGGCTTGCGCACCATCCTGGCCACCGAACTCCGCCTGCCCGAGAGCGACGTGCACACCGACCGCCCGTTCGCCGAGATGGGACTCAACTCGGTGATGGCGATGTCGATCCGCCGCGAGGTCGAGCGGCTGGTCGGTCTCGAGCTGTCGGCGACGATGTTGTTCAACCACCCGACGATCGGGACGTTCGCGGACTATCTGGCCAAGCAGGTCGCTCCGGACCTCGAGGCCGGCGGCGACGACGCCGCCGAGGACTCGGGCGACAGCCTGCTCGACTCGTTGTTCGACAGCATCGAATCGAACTGATGAGGCACCTCGGACAGCGAGACCGTGTCGGGAGCGCGATCGGAAAGGACCACTGATGCCCGTACTGACGGCACCTTCTGTCACCACCATTCCCGCGCTGCTCGCGCAGCGGGTGCGTGAGCAACCCGACGACACCGCCTACACCTTCGTCGACTATGAGGCCGACCCCGCCGGCGTCGCCGAGAGCCTGACCTGGTCGGAGCTGCACGACCGGGTGCGGGCCGTCGCCGACAAGCTCGCGAAGCTCGGGTCGCCCGGGGACCGCGCCGTGGTTCTCGCCCCGCAGGGCCTCGACTACATCATCGGGTTCCTCGGCGCCATCGAGGCCGGCTTCATCGCCGTGCCGCTGACGATGCCGCAGCTGCGCCAGCACGACGAGCGGGTGACCGGGGCGATGAAGGACTCCACGCCCGTCGCCGTGCTGACGACCTCGGCCGTCGTCGACGACATCCGCCGGTACGGCCAGGCCGACCCCCGGCAGCGGGCGCCGAAGTTCCTCGAGGTCGACACGCTGGACTTCGAGTCGCCGGCCCGGCCGGCGGCCCCGGCGTCGCTGCCGAAGACCGCCTACCTGCAGTACACGTCGGGCTCCACCCGGCTGCCCGCCGGAGTGGTCGTCACCCACAAGAACGTCCTCGTCAACATCGAGGAGCTGCTCGCCGATTACTACGAGAGCTACCCCGACGGCGCGCCGGAGGACACCACAATCGTGTCGTGGCTGCCCTTCTACCACGACATGGGGCTGATCGTCGGCGTCTTCATCCCGATCACGCTCGGCCGGCCCGGCGTGCTGATGAGCCCGATCGCGTTCATGCAGAAGCCGGCCCGCTGGATGCAGCAGCTGGGCTCGCACCCCCGCGCCTTCACCGCGGCGCCGAACTTCGCGTTCGAGCTGGCGGTCAAGCGCACCACCGACGAGGACATGGCCGGCAAGGACCTGAGCACCGTCGCCGTCATGATCAACGGCGCCGAGCGGGTGCACGGCACGACCGTGCGCCGCTTCAACGAGCGGTTCGCGGCGTTCGGACTGCCCGATTCGGCGATGCGCCCGTCCTACGGACTGGCCGAGGCGACGGTGTACGTGGTGGCCTCGGCGGGTGGGCGGCCGCCGACGTCGGTGCGCTTCGACTACGAGAAGCTGGCCGCCGGGCACGCCGAGCGCTGCGATGACGATCAGAGCGGGGCCGAGCAGATCGGCCTCGGGGCGCCGCGCTCGACGACGGTGCGGGTGGTCGATCCCGAGACGTGCGTGGAGAATCCCGCGGGCAAGATCGGCGAGGTGTGGCTGCACGGCGAGCACGTGGCCGGTGGCTACTACCAGAATCCGGAGTTGACGCGGAAGCACTTCGCCGGGCAGCTGGCTGAGCCCAGCCAGGGCACCCCGAAGGGGCCGTGGCTGCGCACCGGGGACCTCGGCGTGATGTTCGACGACGAGCTCTACATCGTCGGCCGCATCAAGGACCTGCTCATCGTCGACGGGCGCAACCACTACCCCGACGACATCGAGGGCACCGTCGCCGAGTTCACCGGCGGCCGGGTCGCCGCGATCTCGGTGCCCGACGGGGCCTCCGAGCGGTTGGTGGTGATCGCCGAGCTGAAGAAGCAGATCGATCCCTCCGAACTGGAGACGGTGAAACAGCAGGTGACGTCGGCGATCTCGATGACTCACAGCGTGCGGCTGTCAGAGTTCGTACTGGTTCCGCCCGGGTCGCTGCCGTTGACCACCAGCGGCAAGGTGCGCCGCGCCATGAGCGCCGACATGTTCCGCGATGACGTTTTCAACCGGTTGGACAGCGCTAGATGACCTCTGCTTTCGACGAGGCAGCGGTTCGGAGGTGGTTGGTCGACTACCTGGTCATCAACAACGGTTGCAGTCCTGAGCACATCGATCGCGGGGCCTCGATGCACGACCTCGGGGTGGGGTCGCGCGACGCCGTCGTGCTCACCGGCGTGCTGTCGGAGTACCTGGGCCGCCCGGTGTCCCCGGTCGACTTCTGGCAGTACCCGACCGTCGATTCGCTGGCGAAGTTCCTGACCGGCGGCGAGGTCGAACCGGTCGGGGCCGACGACGGCGCGGACCGGCCGGCCTCCCTGGACGAGCCGATCGCGGTCATCGGTCTGGGCGTGCGTTTCCCCGGCGGCGAGGACTCCGACGGCAACATCGAGGGCCCCGACGCCTACTGGGACTTCCTGACCGAGGGCCGGTCATCGGTCCGCGAGGTGCCCGCCGAGCGCTGGGCCTGGTTCGACGACGGCACGGCCGAAGGGGCCGCCGCGTTGGCAGCCACCACCCGGTGGGGTTCGTTCCTGCGGGACATCGACGCGTTCGACGCGGAGTTCTTCGAGATCATTCCGCGCGAGGCCACCCGGATGGATCCGCAGCAGCGGCTGCTGCTCGAGGTCGTCCACGAGGCCCTGGAGCACGCCGGCATCCCCGCCGATTCCCTGGCCGAGACCCGCACCGGCGTCTTCGCCGGGGCGAGCGCGGGCGACTACGCCCAGATGGGCTCGACCGACCTGAGCCAGATCGACGCGTGGTACGGCACCGGCGGTTCGATCAGCATCATCGCCAACCGGGTCTCGTACTTCTTCGACTTCCGCGGGCCGTCGGTGACCATCGACACGGCGTGTTCGTCGTCGCTGGTGGCGATCCACCTGGCCTGCCAGAGCCTGCGGACGGGCGACTCGGAGGTGGCGCTGGCCGCGGGGGTGAACCTGCTGCTCTCGCCCGCGGGCACCCGCAGCCTCGACCAGGCCGACGCGATGTCGCCGTCGGGGCAGTGCCACGCGTTCGACGCCGGCGCGGACGGGTTCGTGCGCGGCGAGGGTTGCGGTGTCGCGGTGCTCAAGCGGCTGTCCGACGCGCAGCGCGACGGGGACCGCATCCTCGCGGTGATCCGGGGCTCGGCCGTCAACCAGGACGGCCGCTCCAACGGGCTGATGGCCCCGAACCCGGCCGCCCAGATGGCGGTGCTGCGCTCCGCCTACGCCGCCGCCGGGGTCGAGCCTCGTGACGTCGACTACGTCGAGGCGCACGGCACCGGGACCCTGCTGGGCGACCCGATCGAGGCCCGCGCACTGGGCACCGTGCTGGGGAAGGGGCGCGCGGCCGACGCGCCGCTGCTGCTCGGTGCGGTGAAGTCCAACCTGGGTCACCTGGAGGCGGCCGCGGGCATCGCCGGCTTCGCCAAGGCCGTGCTGGCGCTGCAGCACAACCAGATCCCGGCGAACCGCGGGTACGAGAAGCCGAATCCGCACATCCCGTTCGAGAAGTTGCGGTTGCAGGTGATCGCCGAGCACACCGACTGGAAACCGGCCGGGCGCCCGCGCCGGGCGGGTATCTCGTCGTTCGGTTTCGGCGGCACCAACGCCCACGTGGTGATCGAACAGCCGCCGGTGACGGTGCCCAGGACGTGCGACGCCGACGAGGACGTCGCACCCGTGGCGACGCTGGTGGTGTCGGGCAAGACGCCCGAGCGGATCGCGTCGCAGGCGGCCGCGCTGGCCGACTGGATGGCCGGCCCCGGCGCCGACGTGTCGCTGGCCGACGTCGCCCACACGCTCAACCACCACCGCACCCAGCACGGCCGCTTCGCCTCGGTGGTCGCCCGCGACACCGCGCAGGCGAGAGCGGGCCTGCAGGCGCTGGCCGCGGGCCAGTCGGCCCCCGGTGTCGTCGGGGCGGCGAGAGCGAACCCGAAGCCGGGCACGGTGTTCGTCTACTCCGGGCAGGGGTCGCAGTGGGCCGGCATGGCCCGTCGCCTGCTGGCCGACGAACCCGCCTTCGCCAACGCCGTCGCCGAGATCGAACCCGTCTTCGTCGAGCAGGTCGGCTTCTCGCTGCACGACATCCTCGCCGGCGGCCGACCGGTCACCGGCGACGCCCAGGTCCAGCCGGTGCTGATGGGCCTGCAACTCGCCCTGACCGAACTGTGGCGCTCCTACGGCGTGCACCCCGACGCCGTCGTCGGCCACTCCATGGGCGAGGTCACCGCCGCCGTCGTGGCCGGCGCCCTGAGCCCCGCCGACGGCCTCAAGGTCATCGCCCAGCGCTCCACGATCATGTCGCGGCTGGCCGGACAGGGCGCCGTCGCGCTGCTCAACCTCGACGCCGATGCCGCCACCGCGCAGGTCGAGTCGTTCGGCAGCGTCGAGATCGCCGGCTACCTGTCGCCGCGCCAGACCGTGGTGGCGGGCCTGCCCGACGAGATCGACGCGGTCATCGCCGCCGTGTCCGCGCAGAACACGTTCGCCCGCCGCGTCAACATGGTGGTGGCCTCGCACACAGCGCTGATGGAGCCGGTGCTCGCCGACATCCGGACGGCGCTGGCCGACATCGAGCCGAACGTGCCGACGCTGCCGTTCTTCTCGACCGTCGCCGAGCCGGACTCGGAGCCGACGCTGGACGCCGACTACTGGGTGGCCAACGTGCGCCGGCCGGTCCGTTTCAGCCAGGCCATCGCCGCCGCGGCCGATGATCACGGCACGTTCATCGAGGTCAGCCCGCACTCCACGCTGGGTCAGCCGATCGCCGCCACGCTGGGCGACGACGCCGACCACCTGGTGCTCGGCACGCTGGCGCGCGACGGCGACGACACCGTGACGTTCCACGCGAACCTGAACGCCACCCACACGTCGCGGCCGCCACAGTCGCCGCACCGCGGCGAGCCGCACATCCCGCTGCCCGCCACGCCGTGGCACCGCACCCGTCACTGGGTCGACGTGCGACCTGTGCGCCGGGCCGCCGCAGGCGGGGCCGGGCTGCTGCCCGCGGACAACACGGTGCCCGCCGAGTGGTTCTGCGAGCTGACGTGGCCCGTCAAATCGCTTGTCGCGCAGGCTGATCCGACGTCCGATCGCACGCAGAGCAGGTGGCTGGTGATCGGCGACGACCAGGTCGGCGACGAGATGCGCCGCCTGCTCGAGAGCGCACCGGTGACGGTGCTCGCCACCGTGACGGAGGCCCCCGCCGGCCTGGCGGACGCGCTGAGCGGGGTCACCCACGTGCTGTTCGCACCGGGGGAACGCGACGGTGACGAGCTGGGCTACGAGCTGTTCGAAGCGGGACGCACCATCGCCTCGAGCTGCGCCGCCCGCGCGAACCCGCCCACGCTGTACCTGCTGACCCGCAACGCCCAACCCGTCGGCGAGGGTGACCAGGCCAACCCGGCCCAGGCCGTGCTGTGGGGGCTGGGCCGCACCCTGGCGCTGGAACACCCGGAGATCTGGGGCGCCGTCGTCGACGTCGACGCGTCCGTCCCCGCCCCGGTCGCCGCCCGCTGGGTGCTGGCCGAGGCCCACGACGGCGACGGCGAAGACCAGCTGGTCTATCGCGCGGGGGCGCGCCGGGTGGCCCGGCTGGTGCATCAGCTGCCTCGCGCCGCCGCCCCGGGCACCCTGCACGCCGAGCGCGCCCACCTGGTCGTCGGCGCCACCGGCAACATCGGGCCGCGGCTCATCGAACAGCTCGCCGCGATGGGTGCGAAAACCGTTGTCGCCGTGTCCCGTAATCCCGGCACGCGGCTCGACGAGCTCACTGCGCGACTGGCGGCGTCGGGCACGACCGTGGTCACCGCGGCCGCCGACGCCGCGGACGAGAAGTCGTTGCGCGCGCTGTTCGACCGGTTCGGCGCCGACCTGCCGCCGCTCGGCGGTGTCTACCTCGCGGCGATGAGCGGGGGACCCGTGACGCTGGCGGAGATGACGCAAGACGACATGGTCGCGATGTTCCGCTCCAAGATGGACGCGGTGGCGCTGCTGCACCGCCTGTCGATCGGCCACCCGGTGGAGCAGTTCGTGCTGTTCTCGTCGATCTCGGGTGTGCTGGGCTCGCGCTGGCTGGCCCACTACGCGGCGACGACGACGTTCCTGGACACGTTCGCGTTCGCCCGCCGGGCCGCGGGCCTGCCGGCGTGCGCGATCAACTGGGGGCTGTGGAAGTCGCTGGCCGACGTGCAGACCGGGTTCGAGCGCCAGGCCACGCTCGAGTCGGGGCTCGAACCGATGGACGACTCGGTTGCGATCAACGCGCTTCGGCTGTTCACCGGCGCCGACGCCCCGGCGCGCGCCACGGTGGTCGCCGCCGACTGGCCGCGGCTGGCCGCCGCGTACCACACCCGGGCTCAGCTGCACATCCTCGATGACCTGCTCGCAGAACCCGCCCAGAGCGGACCGCCGGCGACCACGGGGGACACGCCGTTGCGGGCGCAACTGCGGGAGGCCGATCCTGCCCGCCGGATCGATTTGCTGACCGACCACGTCAGCGCGCAGGTCGCCGCGGCGATGGGCCTGGCCTCTGCACACACGCTGGATCCGGCGGTCGGCTTCTTCCAGTTCGGCATGGATTCGCTGATGAGCGTAACGTTGCAGCGCTCTCTGAGCGAAAGCCTCGGGGAGGTGCTGCCCGCCTCGGTGGTGTTCGACTATCCGACCGTGGAAGCGCTCACCGATTATCTGGCGTCGGTGCTGCCTGAGATAATCGAGACCGCCCAAGACGACGAGGTCGCAGGCGGCCGCCACGACGACGGCGCGGACGTCGTCACCGACGACGCCTACGACGACCTGGCCGAAGACGAACTGCTTGCCAGGCTTTCCGAAAGATTGAATTGATTGTGATGACCGAAGGTTCGTCAGCATCGCCTGCTTCGCCGGCTGCGCCGGATCGCCGGGCGATCATCACCGAGGCCCTGCGCAAGATCGACGATCTGACCGCGCGCCTGGCCGCGGCGGAGAAAGCCGAGACCGAGCCCATCGCCGTGGTGGGCATCGGCGCCCGGCTGCCCGGCGGCGTCGGCAATGCCGATGAGTTCTGGCAGTTGCTGCTCGACGGCGGCAACGGCGTCATCCGGGTGCCCGCCGACCGGTGGGACGCCGACGAGTTCTACTCGCCCGACTACAGCGTGCCCGGCACCATCTGCAACCGCGAGGGCGGTTTCCTGACCTCCTGGCAGCCCGACGAGTTCGACGCCGAGTTCTTCTCCATCTCCCCGCGGGAGGCCGCCGGGATGGACCCCCAGCAGCGGCTGCTGATGGAGGTCGCGGTGGAGGCGCTCGAGGATGCCAACATCAACCCGCGGACGCTGCGCGGTTCGGCGACCGGTGTGTTCGTCGGCCTGACCGCCAACGACTACTTCCGTTCGGTGATCGGCACGCTCGCCCCCGAAGAGATCGACCCCTACATCCCGTTCGGCAACGCGCCGAACTTCGCGGCGGGGCGGCTGTCCTACTTCCTGGGCGTCCGGGGTCCCGCCGTGGTCAGCGACACGGCGTGCTCGTCGTCGCTGGTGTCGATCCACCTGGCCTGCCAGAGCCTGCGCCGCGGCGAGAGCGACCACGCCCTGGCCGCCGGCGTCAACCTGATCCTGAGCCCGGAGAACAACATCGCCTGCTCACGCTGGGGCATGCTCTCTCCGCAGGGCCGGTGTGCGACGTTCGACGCCGACGCCGACGGGTACGTCCGCAGCGAGGGCTGCGGGGTCGTCGTGCTCAAGCGCCTCACCGACGCGCTGCGCGACGGGGACCGGGTGCTGGCCGTCGTGCGCGGGTCGGCGGTCAACCAGGACGGTGCGAGCAGCGGGCAGACCGTGCCCAACGGGCCCGCCCAGCAGGAGCTGATGCGCACGGCGCTGCGCTCCGCGCGGCTGGAGCCGTCGGACATCGACTACATCGAGGCGCACGGCACCGGAACCGGGCTGGGCGACCCGATCGAGCTCGATGCGCTGAGCGCCGTCTACGGCGACCGCAAGGACTCCGCGCCGCTGGTGCTGGGGTCGGTGAAAACCAACCTGGGCCACCTGGAATCCGCGGCCGGCGTCACCGGCTTCATCAAGACCGTGCTCAGCGTCCAGCACGGCTTCATCCCGAAGCAGCTGCACTTCACCACGCTGACCCCGCAGGCCGGGGAGGGCGCATCGAAGTTCCACATCGCCGCCGAGCCGATGCAGTGGCCCGCGCACGAGGGTCCGCGCCGCGCGGCGGTGTCGTCGTTCGGTGTCAGCGGCACCAACGCCCACATCGTCATCGAGCAGGCCCCTGAGACGGAAACCGTTGCCCCGCAACCGGAACCACCGGTGAGCACGCTGGTCGTCACCGGCAAGACACCGGCCCGGGTCGCGTCGCTGGCCGGGGCGCTCGCCGACTGGCTGCAGACGCCGCACGGCGCAGCGGTGAGCCTGGCCGACGTCGCCGAGACGCTCAACCATCACCGCGCGCAGCACGCCCGGTTCGCGACCGTCGCCGCGGCCGACCGCGACCAGGCGGTCGCCGGGCTGCGCGCGCTCGCCGGGGGCTACCCGGCGCCGGGTGTCGCGCCCGTCCACGACGGCGCCTGCGGATCGGGCACCGTGTTCCTGTACTCGGGGCAGGGCTCGCAGTGGGCCGGCATGGGCCGCCGTCTGCTCGCCGACGAACCGGCGTTCGCCGCGGCCGTCGACGAACTCGAACCGGACTTCGTGGCCCAGGCCGGCTTCTCGCTGCGCGACGTGCTGTCCTCGGGCGAGACCGTCGTCGGGATCGACCGCATCCAGCCGGTGCTGGTGGGCGTGCAGTTGGCGCTGACCGCGCTGTGGCGGTCCTACGGGGTCACGCCCGACGCGGTGATCGGCCACTCGATGGGCGAGGTGACCGCGGCCGTGGTGGCCGGGGCGCTGAGCCCCGCCGACGGCCTCAAGGTGATCGCCACCCGCTCTCGGCTGATGAAGCGGCTGTCCGGGCAGGGCGCGATGGCGCTGCTCGAACTCGACGCCGAGGCCGCCGAGAAACTGATCGCGGACTACGACGGCCTCACCGTGGCCGTCTACGCGTCCCCCCACCAGACGGTGATCGCCGGCCCGCCGGACCAGGTGGACGCCGCGATCGCGGTGGTGGACGCGCAGGACCGGCTGGCCCGCCGCGTCGACGTCGACGTGGCCTCGCATCACCCGATCATCGATCCGATTCTCGACGACCTGCGCGCCGAACTGGCGACGCTGCAGCCGAGGACGCCGACCATCCCGGTGATCGTGACCACCGACGGACGGCCCACCGACGGCGGATGCGTCTTCGACGCCGACCACTGGGTGGCCAACCTGCGCAACCCGGTGCGGTTCGCCCGGGCGGTCGCCACCGCGGGGGCGCAGCGCGCCGTCTTCGTCGAGGTCAGCCCGCACCCGCTGCTGGGCTATGCGATCAAGGGCACGCTGGCGAGCCTCGCCGGAGACGAGAATTCAGCCCGAAGCCACCACCACAGCATCGCCACGCTGCAGCGCGACGCCAACGACACGGTGACGTTCCACACCAACCTCAACGCCACCCACACGACGCGTCCGCCGAAGACGCCGCCGCGGCCGGGGCCCCGGGTGCAGATCCCGACCACGCCGTGGCACCACTCGCACCACTGGATCCACACCGCGCAGATGCGGGACGCGGTGTCGCGCACCACTTCGGAGGCCCCGGCGGCGAAGGGCGAGGGCGGCTACCACGAGTGGCTGCACCAGTTGAGCTGGCCGGTGTGCGAGCTGGGCGCGGCCCGCTCCGACGGCGCCTGGCTGGTGCTCACCGACGAGCCGGGCCTCGCGCCGGCCCTGGGCACCGACGCGCGCACGCTGCCGCTGTCGGCGCTCGAAACGGATGCAGCCGCGCTGCGGACGGCGCTGGGCGCCGCACAGTTCGTGGCCTACGCACCGTCGGCGCCGTCGCAGCGCTTCGACGCCGCGGCGGCCTACCGGGTGTTCGGCGAACTGCGCCGGCTCGTGCCCGCGCTGGCCGGAATGAGCTCTGCACCGAAGCTTTTCGTGGTGACGCGCAACGCCCAGCCCGTCGTCGACGGCGACCGGGCCAACCCCGCGCACGCGGTGCTGTGGGGCCAGGGCCGCACGCTGGCGCTGGAGAATCCCGAGTTCTGGGGCGGTCTCGTCGACGTCGACGAGACGCTGCCACCGGAGCTGCTGGGCGCCTACCTGCGCGCCGAAGCCTCGACGCTGGACGCCGCCGACCGTGACGACCAGGCCGTCTACCGCGCCGGCGAGCGGCGGGTGCCGCGGCTGGAACCGCGCGCGCTGCCCGCGGTGCCGCTCACCCGGCTCGAGGGCGGCACCAGCCACCTCGTCGTCGGCGCGACCGGCAACGTCGGCCCGTATCTGATCCGTCAGCTCGCCGACATGGGCGCCTCGACCGTCGTCGCGGTCTCCCGGCGCGGCACCGGCCTGGCCGAGCTCGCCGCCGAACTGGCACGCACTGGCACCACGCTGGTCGAGGTGGCCGCCGACGCGGCCGACGAAGCGTCGATGGCCGCGGTGTTCGACCGGTTCGGCCGCGACCTGCCGCCGCTCGACGGGGTCTATCTGGCGTCGCTGGCCGGCGGCGAAGCCTTGCTGACCGACATGACCGACGACGACCTGCGCCCGATGTTCCGGTCGAAGGTCGACGCCGCGACGGTGCTGCACAAGCTCTCGCTGACCACGCCGGTGCGCCGGTTCGTGCTGTTCTCCTCGATCACCGGACTGCTCGGCTCCCGCGCCGTCGCCCACTACACGGCGGCCAACGCGTTCGCCGACGCATTCGCCTACGCCCGGCGCGCGCTGGGCCTGCCGGCGACGGTCGTCGACTGGGGTCTGTGGAAGTCGTGGTCGGACGCCCAGCCGCAGATGAAGGCGGCGGGACTGGAGCCGATGCCCAACGACGTCGCGATCCGGATGCTGCCGACGGTGCTGAGCCCGGACGCCGGCACGCACGTCGTCCTCGCCGGCGCCGACTGGCACCGGCTCGCCGACGCGTACCGGATGCGGGCCGCGGTCAAGGTCCTCGACCACCTGGTGGCCGCGCCGGCCGACAGCGGTGCGGACCTCGACGCCGTCGCGGCACCGGCCTGGGGGACCGTGCTCGGCGACGAGGTCGCGGGCACGGCGCACGATCGGCTGTGGCAGGCCAAGCTGCTCCCCGGCGCCCGGTCCTACCCGGTTGCGCACCGCGTGCGCGGCGTCGAGGTGGTGCCGGTCTCGGTTCTGCTGCAGACTCTGTCGACGGCGGCGGGGAAGATCGGCGGTTCGACCGTGGGCGACGTCCGGTTCGAGTACCCGATCGTCGCGGACGCGCCGAAGGTCGTGCACGTGGTCCTGAGCAAGGGCACCGACGGCGAGACGCTGACGGTCTGGTCGAGCGCGCGGCCCGACAGCCCCGAACAGCGGTGGACCCGCCACGCCGGCGCCCGCCTCGTCGACGCGCCCGGTGCGGCGCCGCAGGGCGACCAGACCCCCCGGGGGAAGGTGTTCGACGGTCCGGCGATCGCGGAGATGCAACGCGCCTGGGGCGTCGAGGGCCAGCCTTTCGACTGGACGGTCTCCGACTGCACCGCGACGGCCGCCGGTGCGCGGGCCGGCATCGAGCTGCCTGCGGGCACCGAATCGCCGGCCGCGGCACTGGTCGACGCCGCCGTGCACGTGGCCCGGCTGGCCGACGCCGGCAACGCGCAGCTGCTGCTGCCCGGCGGCGCCGAAAGCCTCTCCGAGGCCGCCGGCGTGGCCGGCACGCACGGCGTGATCGAGGTGTTCCGGCGTGCCGACAGGACCGACGCGCTGGTCGTGGACGCGATCGTCACCGGCGCCGACGGCACCGTGTGGGTGGACCTGCGCGGGTTGACCTACGCACCGGTGGAATCCGCACCGGCGCCGAGTGTGACCGATTCCGCGGCGCCACCGGCGGAGTTCGTCGAGTGGTCGGCGATGACGCCGAAGGAGACGGTCGCCGAGCTGCGGGTGCGGCTGCGCGCGATCCTCGCCCGGGAACTCGGGATGCCCGAGGAGGCAGTCGATTTCGACGCAGCGTTCCCCGAGCTCGGGTTGGACTCGATGATGGCCATGAACCTGCTGCGCGACGCCAAGGCGCTGGTCCGTATCGACCTGTCCGCCACGATGCTGTGGAACCACCCGTCGATCTCGCAGATGTCGGAGTTCGTGGCCGAACTGCTGGCGCCACAACAGCAGGCGGTGGCCGAGGCCGAGCCCGAACCCGACGACCAGGAACCCGACGATGACGGGTTCAGCCTGGACGACCTGTTCGACAGCATCGAATCCTCTTCCGTCGAATCGGCCAATGCCGGTAGTGAGGGCGCAATCTGATGAAGACCACCTTCGACAGGATCTCGGCGATGACGGTCGAGCAGCGCGACAAGCTCACCGAGCAGTTCGAGAAGGCCTCCCGCGTCGCCGGTGCCGAACCGATCGCGGTCGTCGGCATCGGCTGCCGTCTCCCCGGCGGGGTGACCGGGCCCGACAGCTTCTGGAAACTCCTGGAGAGCGGCACCGACGCGGTCACCGAGGTGCCCGCCGACCGGTGGGACGCCGAGGCCTTCTACGACCCCGACGTGAGCGCGCCGGGCCGGATGCCGACCAAGTGGGGCGCCTACCTCGACGACGTGACCGGGTTCGACGCCGACTTCTTCGGCATCACCCCCCGTGAGGCGACGTCGATGGACCCGCAGCAACGGGTGGCCCTCGAGGTGGCCTGGGAGGCGCTGGAGAACGCCGGTTACGCCCCCGACCAGCTGGGCGAGTCGCGGACCGCGGTGATGCTGGGCGTCTACTACAGCGAATACCAGAACGCCTCGCCCGAGAACGCCGACGCCATCGACGCCTACTCGGCCACCGGCAACGCGCACAGCGTCACCGTCGGCCGCATCGCCTACCTGCTGGGCCTCAAGGGTCCGGCCGTGGCCGTCGACACCGCGTGCTCGTCGTCGCTGGTGTCGATCCACCTGGCCTGCCACAGTCTGCGCATGCGCGAGAGCGACCTCGCCCTGGCCGGCGGCGTCAACCTCAACCTGCGCCCGGAAACCCAACTGGCCCTTGCCAAATGGGGCATGCTGTCGCCGCACGGGCACTGCTATGCGTTCGACTCGCGCGCCGACGGGTTCGTGCGCGGCGAAGGCGCCGGCGTGGTGGTCCTCAAGCGCCTGACCGACGCTGTGCGCGACGGCGACCGCGTGCTCGCGGTCGTGCGCGGATCGGCCGTCAACCAGGACGGCCGCTCCAACGGGCTCACGGCGCCGAACGCTCCGTCCCAGCGTGATGTCCTCACCCGGGCGCTGAAGTCCGCGGATGTGGCGGCCTCGACGGTGGACTACATCGAGACCCACGGCACCGGAACAGCTCTGGGTGATCCGATCGAATTCGACGCGCTGGCCGCGGTCTACGGCAAGGGCGAGGCGCCCTGTGCGCTGGGCACGGTCAAGACCAACATGGGCCACCTCGAAGCGGCCGCCGGTGTGGCTGGGTTCATCAAGACCGTGCTCACGCTGCAGCACGGCAAGATCGCGCCGAACCTGAACTTCGAGAAGTGGAACCCGCAGATCGACCCGAAGTCGACGCGGCTGTTCGTGCCGACCGCGACGGGGGAGTGGCCCAAAAGCGAGCACCCGCGCCGCGCGGCGGTGTCGTCGTTCGGCTTCAGCGGGACCAACGCCCACATCGTGCTCGAGCAGGGGCCCGAGCTCAGCCCTGCGGCGGCGGACCCGTCACAGTCGGTGACCACACTGGTCGTGTCGGGCAAGACGCCGGCCCGGCTCGCGGCGGCGGCCGGGGCCCTGGCCGACTGGTTGGAGGGCGACGGCGCGACCGTTCCTCTCGCCGATGTCGCGTTCACGGTCAACCACCACCGGAGCCGCTACTCCACGATCGCCACGGTGTGCGCCCGCACCCACGCCGAAGCCGTCACCGGACTACGCGCGCTGGCGGCCGGTCAGAACGCACCCGGGGTGATCGGCGCCCACTCGAGCGATGTGGCGAAAGTCGGCACGGGCAAGGGCACGGTGTTCCTCTACTCCGGTCAGGGCGCGCAGTGGGCGGGTATGGGCAAGGCGCTGCTCGCCGAGGAGCCGGCGTTCGCCAAGGCCGTCGACGAGCTCGAACCCGCATTCGTCGACAAGGTGGGCTTCTCGCTGCGCCAGACGCTGGAGTCCGGCGAGCCGCTGGTCGGTATCGACCGCATCCAGCCGGTGATCGTCGGTATGCAGCTGGCGCTGACCGAGCTGTGGCGCTCTTACGGCGTCGAACCCGACGCGGTGATCGGCCACTCCATGGGCGAGGCGACCGCCGCCGTGGTGGCCGGCGTGCTGACTCCTGCCGAGGGCCTCGACGTCATCGCGACCCGGACCCGGCTGATGAAGCGGCTGTCCGGTCAGGGCGCGATGGCGCTGCTCGAACTCGAGCCCGCGGCGGCGGAGAAGCTGATCGCCGACCGTCCGGACGTGACGATCGCGGTCTACGCGTCGCCGAAACAGGTGGTGATCGCCGGACCGCCCGACCAGGTCGACGAGCTCGTCGCGACGGTCGACGCGCAGGGCAAGCTGGCCCGCCGCGTCGAGGTGGACGTGGCGTCGCACCACCCGACGATCGACCCGGTGCTGCCCGAGCTGCGGGAGGCGCTGGCCGCCCTGACCCCGGCCGCGCCGAAGATCCCGCTGGTGTCGACCGTCGCCTACACCGGCTCGGCGCCGATGTACAGCGCCGACTACTGGGCCGCCAACCTGCGCAACCCGGTGCGGTTCAGCCAGGCCGTGCACGAGGCGTCCGCCGAGAACAGCAACTTCATCGAGATCAGCCCGCACCCGCTGCTGAGCCACGCGATCAGCGACACGCTGGCCGCGCAGTCCACCAGCCGCGCCTATCACGTCGGCTCGACCGTGAACCGGGACCACCCGGAGACGCTGGCATTCCATGCGCAGCTCGCCGCGGTGCGCCCGCCGGCGGTCGAGCCCGCCGACGGTGAGGGCGGCCGGATCGTGTCAGCGCCACCGACCGCCTGGCAGCATGTGCCGTTCTGGCAGTCGGATCGGGCGACAGGGCAGCACCTCTCGGGGGCCCACCCGCTGCTGGGCCTGCATGTCGAACTGCCCTCGGGCACCGGTCACGTGTGGCAGTCCGACGTGGGCACCGAGCCCCATCCGTGGCTGGCCGACCACATCGTGCACGGCCTGGCCGTGATGCCCGGCGCCGGCTTCGCCGAGATCGCGCTGGCCGCGGGCCGCGAAGCGCTCGGCCTGCCGGCCACCGGTGTCGAGGTGTCCGTCGAGGTGGAGCAGATGCTGCCGCTCGACGACCACACGACACTGACCACCCAGCTGGTGCCCGACACCGGCGACGGCGCCGACGGATCGCTGCGGGTGGAGATCCACTCCCGCTCCGACGCGGGCACCTGGACCCGGCATGCGGTCGGCACGGTCCGCGCCACCGAGCCGTCCACCGAGCAGGCCGCCCCGGCCAGGGTCGTCCCGTCGTCGGGCGGCACCCCGGTCTCCCCGGCCGACTTCTACACCGCGCTGCGGCGCACCGGCGCCCACCACGCGCACGCGTTCGCGGCCCTGACCCGCATCGCCCGGTCCGCGGGCGCGGCCGACACCGAGATCGTGCTGCCCGACGAGGCCACCCCGCACCGCGGGATCGCGCTGCACCCGGTGATGCTCGACGCCGCACTGCAAGGCCTGGCCGCCGCGATGAGCGACTCAACCCTCGCTGACGCCCAGTCGGCTCAAACCGACGTGACCTACCTGCCCGTCGGCTTCGGGTCCATCCGGGTGTACGGCGAGATCGGCCGGCGGGCGAAGTGCCGCGCCGAACTGGTCAGCGTCGTCGAGGACAGCGGCGACGCGGTCGGCCGGGTCACGCTCACCGACGACACCGGCACCGTGCTGGCCCGGGTCGACGACGTGCACCTCAAGCGCATCCAGCGCCGCACCGTGCCACTTCCGTTGTCGCAGAAGATCTTCGACTCCCGCTGGGTCGAAACGGCCGCGCCCGGGGGCGGCACGCCCACCGGCAGCTGGCTCGCGCTGGCCGACGGCGCGGCGAGCCTGGCGACCGCGCAGGAGTTCGCGTCCGCGTTCGGAGCCGCCGACCGCCGGGTGATCACCGCGGAGCTCGGCGACGAGTCCGGTGTGCGCGAGGCGTTCGCGTCGGCGACCGCCGATCCGGACCTGCCGCCGGCGGGCGTGATCGTCTTTGTGGACAACCCCGCTTTCGACGGCACCGACTCGGCCGGCGGGCTGACGCACGCGCGCGACGTCATCTGGGGTGTCGCGGGCACCGTGCGCGCGATCGTCGGCAGCTGGCACGGCAAGGCGCCGCGGTTGTGGCTGGTCAGCGCCGGCGGCCTCGTCGTCACCGAGGGTGACGGTGCGGGCAACCCCGCCGCCAACAGCCTCAAGGGCCTGGTGCGCGTGCTGGCCTACGAGCATCCCGACCTCAAGACGACCGTGGTCGACACGGGAGCCGACGACGCCGCGACGGTTCTGGCGACCGAGATCGGCGCCAACGGTGTCGATGACGTGATCGCGTGGCGGGACGGCGCCCGCAACGTCGAGCGCCTCTCGCGCGCCGCGCTGCCGGCCACGCCGGGCCGGCTGACCGTCCGCCGGGACGGCTCCTACGTCGTCACCGGCGCGCTCGGCGGCGTCGGCATGGCGGTCGTGCGGTGGCTGATCGACAACGGCGCCGGCCGCGTCGTCCTCAACGGCCGCAACGGCCCCTCCGACGAGGTGCAGACCGAGCTCGACGCGCTGTCGGCACGCGCGGAGATCTCCGTCGTCACCGGTGATGTCGCCCAGCCGGGCGTCGCGGAGCGGCTCGTCGCCGCCGCCGAGCAGACCGGCAAGCCGTTGCGCGGCCTGATCCATTCGGCGGCCGTCCTCGAAGACGAGATCTTCGTCGGCCTCACCCGCGAGAGCCTGGACACGATCTGGGCGCCCAAGGCGGCCGGTGCGCTGCGGCTGCACGAGGTCACCGTCGACAAGGACCTCGACTGGTGGGTCGGGTTCTCCTCGATCGTGTCGCTGCTCGGCTCACCCGGACAGGCGGCCTACGCGGCCGCGAACGCGTGGCTGGACGGACTGGTGGCCTGGCGCAGGGCGGCGGGTCTGCCCGCGATCGCGATCAACTGGGGTCAGTGGGCCGACGTCGGCCTGGCCAGCAGCCTGCGCTTCTCGGTGCTGGATCCGATCACCCCGGCCGAGGGCGTCGAGGCGCTGGGCGGTGTGCTCGCCGCGGGTCTGTCCCGGGTCGGCATCGCGCGCCTGCGGCTGGACCGGGCCGCGGCGGCCTTCCCGGAGATCCACCAGATCGGTTTCTTCGCCGACTTGATCGGCGAGCTGCAGACCGACGAGGTCGACGAGGACTGGGGCGGACCCGAGGCGCTCAAGTCGATGGACGCCGCCGAGGTCAACCGCGTCGTCGTGGCACGGTTGCGCCGCCGCATCTCGGCGATCATGGGCTACTCCGACGACAGCGCCGTCGATACCGCCCAGCCGCTGACGGAACTGGGGCTCGACTCGCTGATGGCGGTGCGGATGCGCAACACCATCCGTGGTGATTTCGGGGTGGAGCCGCCGGTGGCACTCTTGCTGCAGGGGGCTACGCTGGCCGATCTCGCGCTGGATCTGATCCGCCAGCTCGGACTCGAGGAGCAGGAGTCGGCCGAGCGCCCGAACGCGCTGCGTGAGCGGGCACAACAGCGGGCCGCAGCGCGTCAACGTGCCGCATCGCGGCGGAAAGTGGGACCACGATCGTGACGAGCAGTACACCGGCCGAGCTTCCCGACAATGCGATCGCCGTCATCGGCATGGCGGGCAAGTTCCCGGGCGCCGACTCGGTGTCGGCGTTCTGGCGCAACCTGCGGGGCGGGGTCGAGTCGATCGTCGACCTGACCGAGGACGACCTGCGCGCCAACGGCGTGACCGACCGGGCGCTGGCCAGCCGCGGCTACGTGCGCCGTGCGGGGCTGCTGCCGGGCATCGAGGAGTTCGACGCGGACTTCTTCGGGTTCACGCCGTACGCGGCCCGGATGCTCGACCCGCAGCACCGGCTGTTCCTGCAGTCGGTGTTCCACGCGCTGGAGGACGCCGGCTACGACCCGAAGGGGCTCGAGTCCACCGTCGGCGTGTTCGGCACCAGCAGCTCGAGCGGCTACCTGCTGCACAACCTGATGTCGAATTTCGACCCGATGATGGTGATCGGGCAGGGCGCCAGCTTCGAGATGGTGAACCTGTCGCTGCAGAACGACAAGGACCACCTCGCCACCCGGGTGGCGCACCAGTTCGACTTCCGGGGGCCCGCGCTCTCGGTGGCCACCGCGTGCTCCTCGTCGCTGGTCGCGGTGCACCTGGCGTGCCAGTCGATTCTCAACGGCGAGTGCGACATCGCTTTGGCGGGCGGCTCGTCGCTGCGCGTCCCGCACCGCGTCGGCTACTGGTACGAGCAGGGCGCGATGGTGTCGCCGACCGGCCAGTGCCGTCCGTTCGACGTGCGCTCCGACGGCACGATCTTCGCCAGCGGCGTCGGCGTGGTGGTCCTCAAGGCCCTGCCCGACGCGATCGACGACGGCGACCGCATCCACGCCGTGATCCGCGGCTCGGCGCTGAACAACGACGGCGCGACGAAGATGACCTACGCCGCCCCGAACGCGCTGGGCCAGGCCGAGGTCATCGCCGAAGCGCACGCGATCGCGGGCGTCGACGCGTCGACGATCACCTACGTCGAGACGCACGGCACGGGCACCCCGCTGGGCGACCCGATCGAGATCGAGGGTCTGCGGCAGGCGTTCGAGCTGGCCGAGGAAACCCGGAGCGCGCCGTGCTATCTCGGTTCGGTGAAGTCCAACATCGGCCACCTCGAGACCGCGGCGGGCATCGCGGGCCTGATCAAGGCGATCCTGTGCCTGGAGCACAAGGAAATCCCCGCGACCCTGCACTACACCAGCCCGAACCCCGAGCTGCACATCGACCGCGGACCGTTCCGCATCCGCAGTGCCGACGGGCCGTGGGAGGCCGACGGCATCCGCCGTGCGGGCGTCAGCTCCTTCGGTGTCGGCGGCACCAACGCCCACATCGTGCTCGAGGAGGCCCCGAACGCTCCCGCGCCGACGCCGAGCGCCCGGCCCCAGGTGCTGGTGCTCTCGGCGAAAACCGAGGAGGCGCTGGCCCAGTCGCGTGCCGCGCTGGCCGCTGAGCTCTCCGAGTCGTTCGGAAGCGACGAGATCAGCCTGCCCGACGCCGCCTACACGCTGACCCGGCGGCGCAAGGATCCGATCCGGCTGGCCGCCGTCGTCCACGACCAGGCCAACGCCGCCACGGTGCTGTCGGCGGCTGAGACGGACAATGTCTTCGTCGGCCCCGGGGTGCTCGATGCCGAGTCCTCGGATGATCGCGTCGCGTTCCTGTTCCCGGGTCAGGGTGCCCAGCACATCGGGATGGCGCGCGGGCTCTACGACAACGAGCCCGTGTTCACCCGGCACTTCGACGAATGCGCGAGCGCGTTCAGCGACGAGATGGGCTACGACCTGCGCGCCGAGATCTTCGACGGGGTGGGCCGCAACCTCGAGCACACCGACCGCGCCCAGCCGGCGCTGTTCACGGTCGAATACGCGCTGGCCAAGCTGATCCAGTCCTACGGCGTAGAACCGGCGATCATGGCCGGGCACAGCATCGGCGAGTACCCGGCGGCGACCCTTGCCGGCGTATTCGACCTCGACACCGCCGTCAAGGTGGTCGCGATGCGGGCCCGCCTGATGCACGCCGCGCCGCGCGGCGTCATGGTGGCCGTGCCCCTGAGCCCGGAGGCGATCGCCGAGCACCTCACGCCCGACGTCGACGTCGCGACGATCAACGACCCCGGCAGCTGCGTGATCGCCGGCAGCGAGGACGCGATCCGCACGTTCCAGGCCGCGCTGGCCGAGAAGGGGATCGTGGCCCGGCGGGTGCGCACCTCGCACGCCTTCCACTCGCGGTTGATGGACCCCGTCGTCGCGGAGTTCACCACGTTCCTGTCGGGAATGACGTTGCGGGAGCCGCAGATTCCGCTGCTGTCCAACATCACCGGCACGACGATGTCGGCCGGCGAGGCGACCAACCCGGCGACGTGGGCACGCCAGATCCGGGCCACCGTCCGCTTCGCAGACGAGCTCGACATGCTGCTGAGCGACCCGGCCCGGGTGCTCGTCGAGGTGGGGCCCGGTGGCACGCTGACGTCCTCGGCGGGCCGGCACCCGCGCTGGTCGGACAAGCACCGCACCGTGCGGCTGATGCGGCATCAGGCCCAGAACCGCAGCGACCACGACACGTTCCTGCTCGCGCTCGGCCAGCTGTGGGCCGCCGACATCGATGTCGACTGGAATCAGGGTGCCGACGAGAGCCGGACCCTGGTGACGCTGCCCGGCTACCCGTTCGCCAAGCAGCGGCACTGGGTCGAGCACAACGTCAACGCCGCGTGGGTGACCGGCGACGCGAACGCCGGCGGGGTGTCCGGCGCGGCCACGTCCGCCGGAGCGGGGATTCCGGGGCCGGTCGCCGCCGGCGGCAAGTCGTCGGTGGAGACGTCGCTGCAGCGCATCTGGTCGCAGTGTCTGGGCCTGCCCGACATCGACCGCAACGCCAACTTCTTCGAGCTGGGCGGCGACTCGCTGATCGCGATCAGCGTGGCGATGACGGCCGGACACCAGGGGCTGGACCTGACGCCCCAGGACCTCTACGAGAACCAGACCGTGGCCTCATTGGCCAAGGTGCTCACCGCGCGGTACGCCGAGGGCGGCCTGGCCCGCCAGACGCTCGACGACGTGGTGACCCCGCCGGTGCCGCCGAACGTGGCGTACTTCCTGGAGCACGGCCTGCACGACCTGGGCCGCTGGCGGGTCCCGGTGATCCTCGGCCTGCGCTCCGACATCGGCGAGGCCGACGTCACCGCGGTGCTGACCGCGCTCACCGAAGCGCACGACGCGCTGCGGGTGCACCTGGTCGAACGCGCGGGCACCTGGGAGCAGCACATCGCCGACCCGGGCGAGTTCACCGCGCTGGTGAGCACGCAGCTGCCCGGCGACGTGACCGCGGGCAGCCTCGAGGAACGCGAGGCGGTGCAGGCCATCCTGGACGCCCAGATCCGCGAACACCAGCTGCTCAGTGCGCCCCTGTCGGCGACGTTCATCCGCGGCGCGGCGGGTGGACCGTCGTATCTCGCGCTCAGCGTGCACGGCCTGGCGGCCGGCGGGGGCGACGACGGTGTCTCCCGCGACGTGCTCCTCACCGACATCTTCACCGCGTTCAACCAGCGGATGGCGGGGGAGGAGATCGCACTGGCGCCGGTGGCCACCTCGTGGCGCGAGTGGTCGCAGCGCTGCGCCGGTCTCGCCGCTCATCCGGCGGTGCTCGACAGCCGCGAGTACTGGCTGGAGACGGCGAACCGGCCGACGCTCAGCGTGGCGGGCCGCGAGTCCGCGGAACGGCCCGGCGCCGACGACCTGGCGCGGCACTCGACGACCTTGTCGCCGGCCGACACCGGGGAGATCGACGACGCCCGGCGCCGGCTGCGCCTGCCGGTCGAGGAAATCCTGCTGGCCGCGCTGGGCCGCACGATCGCGGCCACCGTCGGGGAGGGTGCCGTCGCCGTCGACCTGGGCGGTCGGGGCCGGTCGGTGCTCAAGCCCGACGTGGACCTGCAGCGCACGGTCGGCTGGTTCAGCACCCTGCACCCGGTCGTCCTGAAGGCGTCCTCGCCGCAGCAGACCGGCGCCGGGGAGCTGCTCGAGGACGTGCGGGAGACGCTGAAGGCGGTGCCGCACTACGGCATCGGTTACGGCCTGCTGCGCTACATGTACGCGCCGACCGCGCGCGTGCTGGCCGCCACCCGCCCCGCCGACATCCTGTTCACCCACGTCGGGACCATCCCGGACGCGCCGGCCGATCAGCCCGACGACGCTCCGGTGCGGTTCGACACCGACACCGCGATGCCGATCCGCGACGCGCTGCCGGGTCTGGGTCACGCGCTCGAGCTGCGCGTGTACCGCACCTCCGGGGTGTTGCACGTGGACTGGTGGTACGACAGTCGCCGCCTGGGACCGACGGATGTGGAATCCTTTGCCCGGCAGTACTCGTCCGCGCTTCTCGAGATCACCCGGGAAGCGCTCGCGGACGAGGACGCCGACGCGGCCGGCGACGAGCTGGCCTTGGTTGATCTGTCGTGACCCGCAGGGGTCAGGAGGAACGCATGGCCGGCTCTGAGAAGACGGTGGTCGTCGCCGGGATCAAGAAGTCCTTCGGCTCGGTCACCGCGCTGCGCGACGTCAGTTTCGAGGTCGAGCGCGGCGAGGTGCTGGGCCTGCTCGGCCCGAACGGCGCGGGCAAGACGACGACGGTGAACATCCTGTCGACGCTGATCACGCCCGACAGCGGACGGGCGCTGATCGCCGGCCACGACGTGGTCGGCGATCCGGCGGGGGTCCGCCGTTCGCTGATGCTGACAGGGCAGTACGCCGCCCTGGACGACATGCTCACCGGCCGGGAGAACCTGCTGATGTTCGGCCGGCTGCAGGGACTGAAGAAGAGGGTCGCCAAGGAGCGCGCCGTCGAGCTGCTCGAGCAGTTCGATCTGGTGGCCGCCGGCGACAGGCCGGTCAGCACCTACTCCGGCGGCATGAAGCGCCGCATCGACATCGCGTGCGGGCTGGTGGTCCGCCCCGAGGTGGTGTTCCTCGACGAGCCGACCACCGGGCTGGATCCGCGCAGCCGCCAGGCGATCTGGGAGTTGGTCACCGACTTCAAGGAAGCGGGCATCGCGACGCTGCTGACCACGCAGTACCTCGAGGAGGCCGACCTGCTCTCCGACCGCATCATCGTGATCGACAAGGGCACGGTGATCGCCGAGGGCACCGCCGATCAGCTCAAGGAGCGCACCGGCGGCACCTACTGCGAGATCGTGCCGCGCCACATGCGGGACGTCGCCGAGGTCGTGCGGGTGCTCGGTCCGCTGCTGCCGGCCGCGAATCGGGCCGCGCTGACCGAGACGTCGGACCGGATCTCGATGCCGGCGCCGGACGGGCCGAACACCCTCATGCAGGCGCTGCAGCTGCTCAGCGAGGCCCGCATCGAGCTGATGGACATCGCGCTGCGCCGGCCCTCGCTGGACGAGGTGTTCCTCGCGCTCACCGGCGACGACCCCCGCAAACGCCGGGACGACGCCGACGAGCGTGTGGCCGCGGACGCCTACGCGTGACCGCGAAGTCCGCCGTCGTCGCCGCGCCGCGGTCCACGACTGTTCCCACCGGAAAGCGGCCACGGGTCTCGACCGTGCAGCAGTGGTGGGTGCTGACGGTCCGCATGATCACCCCCACGCTGCGCAACGGGGAGCTGGCCACCCAGGTCGTCGGCTCGATCGTCTTCACCATCGGCTACTACCTGCCGCTCAAGCAGATGATGGGCGCGGTGCAGCCGCTGAGCAGCTACGGGCAATACCTGACACCGCTGATCCTCCTGCAGGCGATCTGGTTCGCGGCGGTGTCGGCCGCGTTCCGGTCGGCCACCGACTCGGTGCAGGGCATCAACCGGCGGTTCCGCGCCATGCCGATCCCGGCGGTGATGCCGCTGGCGTCGCGACTGACCGCGAGCATGTACCGCTGCTGTATCGCCCTGGTGGTGTCGGTGGCCTGCGGCCACGTGATCGGATTCCGATTCCACGGAACCGTCGGCCAGATCGCGGCGTTCGTCGGGCTGGTGCTGCTCGTCGGCGCCGCGCTCGCGATCATCGGTGACCTGATCGGCATCGCCACCCAGAATCCCGAGGCGACCGCACCGATGATGCTCGTGCCGCAGCTGACACTGGGTCTGGCGTCGGTAGGCCTGCAGCCGGTGGAGCGGTTCCCGGAGTGGATCCAGGGCTTCGTCCGCAACCAGCCGCTGTCGCAGTGGGTGTACGGCCTGCAGGCACTGGCCGGCGACACCACCGACGCCGCGCCGGAGGCGACGTGGTCCGTGCTCGCGCCCGGTCTGGCGTGGGCCGCCGGCTCGGCAGTGGTCGCGGTCGCGCTGCACGTGGTGGTGACCAGGAGGCGGCGCTCGTGAGCAGCACCGCACACAGCGAGCGCGTCCACGCCCCGTACCGGCCCGGCAGGCATCGCGTCCAACGATTGTGGGAGAACTCGCCGCGGCGGCTGATCCCGCAGGTGGCCGTTCTCACGGCGCGCATCCTGCGGCGCTGGAGCCGCGACCCCGCGACGCTGGTGCAGTCGCTGGTGATGCCTGCCGGCTTCCTGGTCGCGCTGGACATCGTGTTCGGTGACGTCATCAAGCAGGTCACCGGGCAGAGCGGTCTGTACGGCCAGGTTCCGCTCGTCGCACTCGTCGGCGGCATGACCGGCGCGATCATCGGCGCCATCGGCGTGATGCGGGAGCGGGAGGTCGGTCTGCTGGCCCGGCTGTGGGTGGTGCCCATGCACCGCGCCGCGGGCCTGCTGGCCCGGCTGAGCGCCGACTTCATCCGGATCGTGGTGATCACGCTGGCCGCGATGTGCGTCGGGATCGCGCTCGGGTTCCGTTTCGAGCAGGGCATCCTCGCAGCGCTCGTGTGGGTCGTTCTGCCCGCCGTCTCGAGCATCGCCGTCTCGGTGGCGGTGCTCACGCTGGCCCTGTACTCGTCGAGCACGCTCGTGCCGCAGGCCACCGACATCGTCATCGCGATCCTGATGTTCTTCTCGATCGGCTTCGTCCCGCTCGACCAGTACCCCGACTGGCTGCAACCGTTCGTCGAGCACCAACCGGTCAGCTATACGATCAAGGCGATGCGGGGCCTGTCCCTCGAGGGGCCGATCGCCGAACCGTTGCTCTACACCGTGCTGTGGTCGGCCGGCATTCTCGCGGTGTGCGCAGTGCCGCTGGCCATCGGGTACCGCAGAGCCAGCAAGCGTGGTTGACCGCAAGGCGCCACCGACGTCCAGGGAGTCTTGACCCATGTTTCCTTCATCGGGAATCCGGAAGCTGGCGCGCAGCGAGGAGATGTTCGCCGAGACGCACAACTTCATCGGGCTGGCGGCGCACGTCGAGGGCCCGATGGACGCCGACGCGCTCTCCGATGCGTTCGACGCCCTGCTGCAAGCGCATCCGGTCCTCGGCGGGCACCTCGAGCAGTTGCCCGACGGCAAGTGGGAGATCGTGCTCGACGACCTGATGCATCCGGGCATCGAGGTGGTGGAGCTCACCGGCGACGAGCCGGCGCCGCCGCTGCTCTTCGACCAGACCCAGTCGCTGGTGCACCTGCGGCTCACCCTGCGCGACGGGCAGGCTCAGCCCACGCTGTACATCCACCACAGCCTGGCCGACGGCCACCACCAGTTCAGCCTCGTCGAAGAGTTGTTCTCGACCTACACCGACCTGGTCACCACCGGCGCCGCGCGGCCGGTCAAGGTGCATCCCGCACCGGAGCCGCTCGAGGTGATCCTGGCCGACCGGGGTGTGCAGAAACGCACCCGGTCCGGGCTCGAGCGTCTGCTCGCCGCGATGTTCGTCTACGAGCTGCCGCCGTCGCGGCGCGCCCCGTCTGACGTCAATCCTGTTCTGCCGCAGCTGGTTCCGATGGAGTACTGCACGCTGTCGGAGCAGGACACCGAAAAGATCATCGCGTTCTGCCGGGCCAACAAGCTCGGCCTCAACAGTCTGCTGTCGGCGGCGGTGCTGATGGCCGAGTGGCAGGTGCGCAACACCCCGAACGTCCCGGTGCCCTACGTCTACCCGGTCGATCTGCGCTATCTGCTGTCCCCGCCGGTGTCGGCCACCGAGAGCACCAACCCGGTCGGCATCGCGACCTACCTGGCCGAGATCCACCAGGGCACCGACGTCGTCGACCTGGCCCGCGACATCAACGACACCTACAAGAAGGACATCGCCGAGGGCGTGATCCAGCAGAGTTTCCTGCATTTCAGCCCGCAGTACGTGGGCAATCCGCCGGGCCTGCCGGACGTCGTGATGTTCACCGACAACGGTATCGTGCCGCCGCTGCGCACCCCACCGGAGATGAAGGTCGTCGCGAGCCACGGCGAGTTCTACTTCGCCGTCGGCGCCGGTATCGAGATCTACACGTCCAAGATCTTCAACGGGCAGTTGATGCTCGAGTACCACTCGCACGGCCCGGACCCGGAGAAGTCCATCGCGGCGATCGAGGCCCAGCTGCACAGCATCGCGGCCAGGCAGGCCTCGAGCGCCGTCGGTCAGACGGGCTTGCCGAACGCGTAGCGATGATATTGCAGCGAGGTGCTCAACGGCGGGATCAGCGCCATCGCACGCTTCAGCGCGGCCATACCCGCACCGGTCCTCGAATAGGTGCTGGCGGTGAAAAAGTTTGCGGCAGCGAGCAATCGGATGTCGGGCAGCTTGTCCAGAATGTCCTGCGGGCGGTTGACGGCCCAGTACAGCGTCGAGCCCGACGTCCGCACCAGCGATTGGCTCTTCTGCGTCTTGATGGCCAGCCAGTTGAAGAAGTCGATCTGCAGTTCCCCGGTGCCGAACCGGTCGACGAAGCGACGCAGCAGATCGATGCCCTCGTCCTCGGTCAGGTACATGCTGATGCCCTCGGCGATCAGCAGGGTGGGGCGGTCAGCCGGAATCCGGTCCAGCCACGTGGGTTCGGTCGCCGGCGTCGCGATCAGCTCGTAATTGGGCCGGCTCGGGTAGATCTGCTCGCGCAGCGCGATCACCTCGGGGAAATCCACGTCGTACCACCGCACGTCGGGTCCCGGGTCGATCCGGAACACGCGACAGTCCAGCCCGCATCCCAGATGCACGACGGTGACTTCCCGGTGTGCGGCCAGGAATTCGCGCACCCAGATGTCGTACTGAGCGGTGCGCACGGTGAACAACGGAGCCCATTTCGGGGTGATCTCCAGTTCGCTCCAGTCGAAGTCGAGCTTGGCGATCGCGTCCTTGGCGAACCGGTCGCCGAGGACGGGCCGCGCGAAGTCGGCGTCGAGAGCCTTCAGGTACAACGTGGACAGCATGGTCTTCGCCGGGCCGCTGAGGTTGACCGCAACTTTGTTGTTCACGTGTGTGAGGCTATGCGCAAAGGCCCCGGGACAGCACGCCGGGGCGACCAGGAAAAGGGGTAGCAGACAGTGAACCGACCGGGTACGCAACCCGCGCAACCCGACCAGGAGAGGCCGGCTGCGCCGCCGCGGGTGCTGATGCTCTACTACAGCTACACCGGACAGGCCAAGAGGGTGCTCGACGCGGCGGCCGCGGTGTTCCGAGAGCGCGGATACGACGTGACCGAGGCGCCGATCGAGTTCACCGAACCCCGTTACGCCGAGCGCTTCTCCCGCTTCCCCATGCGCAAGGTGTGGCCCGAGTTCCTCGGGATGCTGCCGGCCCAGACCCTGCAGCGCACCGGTGACATCAAGACGCCCGACGCGGTCCGCACCGGCGACTACGACCTGATCTGCATCGGGTCGCCGACGTGGTGGGACACCGTGTCGATGCCGCTGCGGTCGTTCCTGAAGTCGCACGAGGCCCGACCGGTGTTGGACGGCAAGCGTTTCGCGGTGTTCGTCGTGTGTCGCCGGAAGTGGCGCAAGAATCTCGCCGGGGTGCGCAAGCTCGCCGAGGCGAAGGGCGGCCGATACGTCGACGGCATCCACTTCACCTATCCCGGCGGGCAGCTGCCCTCGATGCTGTCGCTGACCAGTTACCTGGGATCGGGCGAGTACAAGGAGCGCTATCTCGGCGTGAAACTGCCGCCCACCAACATCAGCGACCACCAGCTCGAGGAGTCGCGGCGCTTCGCGGCGCGCGTCGCCGACAAGGTGTTCGGCAAGCGGCCCCAGGGGAAGTAGCAGACATGCCACGCGCTTTCGACGTGTCCACCGAGACGTCGGCGGAGGTCGCCGCGGTGCAGAAGGCGTTCGGCACCCGCGACTACTGGCTGGCCCGGCTGGCCGCCTACGGCGGGGACTCGATGACGCTGAACTCGCTGGAGGCCGGGCCGGACGGCGTCGTCGTGGTCCGCACCACCCAGGACGTGCGCCAGGACATGCTGCCGGGCGGGATCGCCCGGATGCTGCCGGGGCAGACGACGATCGTCCGCACCGAATCGTGGCGGCCCGCCCGCGGCGGCACGGTGCACGGTGAGTTCACCATCGCCGCCCACGGCGTGCCCAGTTCCGGCCGGGGCACGATGGTGCTCGAGCCGGTGCCTGCCGGCTCGGTGCTGCGGGTCCGCGGCACACTCGAGGTCCGGATCCCGGTGGTGGGCGGACGCATCGAGCGCTATGTCGCCGACCTGATCGCCAAGGAGGTGCCGCAGATGCAGCGGTTCACCGCCGAGTGGATCGCCGGGGAGGCCTGAGCATGCGTGCCCCGATTCCGTCGGCCGCCGAGGCGCTGGCACGGCTGGACATGCCGCTGGTCGAGGCGATGATGACGCAGCGCGCGATCCGGCGCGTCCTGCCCGATCCCGTCGACGACGAGATCGTGCTGAAGTGCATCGAGCTCGCGCTGCGGGCCCCCACCGGCGCCAACGGCCAGAACTGGGAGTTCATCGTCGTCAAGGACCCGCGGATCAAGCGGAAGCTGCAGCGGCGCTACCGGCTCGCGTGGCGGGTCTTCCACCGCACGTCCATCCGCGACATCGCCTCCTACGACGACGAGATGGCCAAGAGCGTGAAGGCCATCGAGTGGCAGCTTGAGCATTTCGCCGAGATCCCGGTGCTGGTGATCGCGTGTCTGCGGCTGAGCGCCAGGGAGGGGCGCGTGCCGTATGTGCCGATGCCGCATGCGGCCGCGTCCGCGTTCTTCGGGTCGATCTATCCGAGCGTGCAGAACCTGTTGCTGGCGGCACGGTCCATGGGGCTGGGTGCGTCGCTGATCACGTTGCCGCTGTGGAACCTGACGTCCGCGCGAAGGATCCTGAAGCTGCCGACAGAGGTGACCCCGTGCTGTGTCGTCCCGCTGGGCTGGCCGCGGGGCCGGTACGGGCCCACGACCCGCCGTCCGGTCGACGAAGTGGTGCATCTGGACAGCTACGGCAACAGGGCCTGGTTCGGGCCCGGATAGCGGCGCGACGGCCGTGCAGGCCGGGTACGGCGGTATACCGTGGAAGGCGAGCTCAGCACGTCCCGCCGGACCCGGTTCACCGGACGCGGCGCGCCGGCTACTGCCGGCGAGGGCGACACAAGACAGCAGTGAGGACCAAAGACCGTGACGCTGACCCCTCAGCACCCCAGTAGGATCTGCGCGTGAACACCGATCGGCTCGATGCCGTCATCGTCGGGGCAGGCTTCGGTGGCATGGGTGCGGCAATCCAGCTCAACCGCCTCGGCTACGACGACATCGTCATCCTCGACCGCGAAGACGACCTGGGCGGCACCTGGCACGTCAACCGCTACCCGGGGCTCACCGTCGATGTGCCGTCGACCACCTACTCCTACTGGTTCGAGCCCAACCCCTACTGGTCGCGCCTCTACGCGCCGGGGGCGGAGCTCAAGCAGTACGCCGACCACGTCGCCGAGAAGTACGGCCTGCGCCGCTACATGCGCTTCAACACCACGGTCGACGGCGCCCGCTGGGACGAGGACTCGCAGACCTGGCTGGTGTCGCTGTCGGGCGGCGAGACCCTGCGCACCCGCTTCCTGATCCTCGCCACGGGCTACCTGTGCCAGCCGAAGACGCCCGACATCCCGGGTATCGAGGACTTCGGCGGCACGGTGCTGCACGCCCAGGAATGGGATGACGCCTACTCACTCGAGGGCAAAAAGGCCGCGATCATCGGCACCGGCTCCACCGGTGTCCAGCTCATCCCGAAGCTGGCCGAGGACGTCGACGAGCTCACCGTCTACCAGCGCACCCCGATCTGGGTGATGCCGAAATTCGACGTGGCCTTCGGCCCCGCCGCGCAGCGGCTGTTCGCCCGGTTCCCGGTCACCCAGCGGCTTCTGCGGATGTCCAGCGACCTCTTCATGGACCTGATGGTGACCATCGCGATGTGGAAGTTCCGCCAGTTCCGGCCGGTGAACAGCGCCGCGGCCCGGATCGGCGCCCTGCACCGGTTCCTCGCGATCCGCGACAAGGGGCTGCGCCGCAAGCTCACCCCGAACTACGACTTCGGCTGCAAGCGCCCCACGCTGTCGAACACGTACTACCGCACGTTCACCAAGCCGCACGTGCACCTGGAGACCGCCGGTATCGAGCGGATCGAACCCGACGGCATCGTCGGCCGCGACGGCACCAAGCGCGTGATCGACACCCTGGTGCTGGCCACCGGGTTCGACGTGTGGGAGTCCAATCTGCCCGCCATCCCGGTGATCGGCAGGGAAGGGCGCGATCTCGGGAAGTGGTGGCGGGAGAACCGGTTCCAGGCCTACGAGGGCATGACGGTGCCGCTGTTCCCGAACATGCTCACTCAGGCGAGCCCGTACGCGTGGGTCGGCATGTCGTGGTTCGACACCGTGGAATACCAGATGCGGCACATGAATCGGCTGCTCGGCGAGCTGCAGCGGCGTGGAGCCGAGACGTTCGAGGTGACCGAAGAGGCCAACGCCCGGTTCCTGGACCGGATGCTGACCCTGCTCGACGACTCGGTGTTCCACCTCGGCGACTGCGTGAACTCACGGTCGTACTGGTTCAACAGCTCCGGCGAAGCGCCGTTGTTCCGTCCGACCTCGATCCGCCAGGCCGTCAAGGAGCAGGACCGGTTCCCATTGAGCGACTACGCCATCGCGTGAACGCGTCGCGCATGTGCGAGGCGATCACCCACAAGCACCAGCAGTAAAGGGGTAGAACATGGCAACGGAGACTTCCGACCCGGTTCGGCTGCCGCCGGGGCCGCGCTGGCCGAAGTTGGTGCAGGGCGCCGTCGTCCTCGCGCTGCGCTACCAGTCGATCGCCGCCCTCGGCCGCAAGTACGGCCCGTCGTTCACGCTGAGCCTGCCCGCACTCGGCCATGCCGTCGTGGTCAGCGACCCGGTGCTGGTCAAGGACCTGTTCAGCACCAGCCGGGAGCTGATCGGACGTCCGAAGCAGAACCTCGGCAAGGAAGTCCTCGGCGAGGGGTCGATCTTCAACCTCGAGGGCGAGGCGCTGCAGGCCCGCCGCAAGATCCTGCTGCCGCCGTTCCACGGCAAGAGCATGCGCTCCTACGAGCGGATCACCGAGGAGGAGGTGCGCCGGGAGATCGCGACCTGGCCCGAGGGCGTCGAGTTCGAGACGCTCGAGCCGATGACCCGCATCACCCTCAACACGATCCTGCGCGCCATCTTCGGCGCCGAAGGCCCGGCGCTGGACAAGCTGCGCGTGCTGATCCCGGCGGCGGTCAACTTCGGGTCCCGCCTCGCGCTGGCGCCGTCGGTGGTGAAGAAGGATCTCGGGTCCTGGAGCCCGGGCGGCCGCTTCGTCAAGTTCAAGCGCGAGGTCGACGACATCATCTTCTCGCTGATGAGCGAGGCGCGCTCGGACCCGAAGTTCGCCGAACGCTCCGATGTGCTGTCACTGCTGTTGCAGGCCCGCTACGACAATGGGGAGCCGCTGTCGGACCGGCACATCGCCGACGAACTGCTGACCCAACTCGTCGCCGGCCACGAGACCACGTCGACCCAGCTGTCCTGGGCCATCGAGCGCATCCGCCGCCATCCGTCGGTGCTGACGCGGCTGACCGAGGAGGTCGACGCCGGCGGGGGTGAGTACATGCAGGCCGTCCTCGCCGAGGTCCAACGCACCCGCCCCGTCCTCACCGCCGCGCTGCGCCGGACCAAGAAACGGATTCGCATGGGGGAGTGGGTGATTCCGGAGGACACCATCGTGATGGCCAGCACGCAGCTGGCCATGGCGGCGGAGAACAGCTTCCCCGACGCGGCAGCGTTCAAGCCCGAACGCTTCGTGGGTCAGGCGCCCAACCCCTTCGCCTGGATTCCGTTCGGCGGCGGCATGATGCGCTGCATCGGAGCCTCCTTCGCCACCATGGAGATGGAAGTGACGCTGCGGACCATCCTCGGCGAATTCCAGATCGAGCCCACCAACGCACCCGACGAACGGATCCACACCCGCGGCGTCACCGTCGCCCCCGGGCGCGGCGGTCGAATAGTGGTGCACCGGCGGACGACCGGGCCCGCCCACACCTCCGATTCGGTGCCCGCGGGCGAGCACACCACCGCGTAGGGCGGCGCGCCGCCGGCCATGGGTATCCTTCGACAATGCCTTTGAGCGTGCCCGGAAAAGTCGCGCTGGTCACCGGCGGTGCGTCCGGGATCGGCGCGGCGATCGCCACCGAGCTCGCCGACGGCGGCGCCGAGGTGTGGATCGCGGATCGCCAGGCCGACCTGGGCGACGAGTTGGCCGCGCGACTGCGTGCGCGGGGCGCCACGGCCCACGCCATCGAGCTGGATGTGCGGAGCTATCCCGCCTTCGAACAGGCCGTGGCGGACGTGGTCGACACCTCCGGCCGCATCGATTACCTGTTCAACAACGCCGGCATCGGCATCGGCGGCGAGATCGACACGTTCAGCATCGACGACTGGAACAACATCATCGACGTGAACCTGCGCGGCGTCGTCAACGGCATCCAGGCGGCGTATCCCGTCATGATCCGGCAGGGCTCCGGCCACATCGTCAACACCGCGTCGCTGGCCGGGCTCATCACGATGACCGCGCAGGCGGGCTACTCGGCGACCAAGCACGCCGTCGTCGCGTTGTCCAAGACGTTGCGACTCGAGGCCGAGCGCCACGGCGTGTCGGTGTCGGTGCTGTGCCCGGGCGTCGTGCGGACACCGATCCTGGCCGGAGGCCGCTACGGGTACAACACCACCGTCGACTCCGAGGAGATGCGCAAACTCGGCGAGAAACTCCGCCCGATCTCACCGGAGGCGTTCGCGGCCCGCTCGCTGAAGGCGGTCGTGCGGGGCGACGCGATCATCGTCGTCCCGCGGCGGTGGAAACTCCTCTGGTATCTGGAGAGGCTTTCGCCGGCGCTGTCGATGCGGGTGGCGAAGGAGTCGCTCAAGCGCACCCGCGCAGTCGCGCCGGTGGACCGCTGAGAACCCGGGGGCAAACACGGCGAGCGCGGCGGTCCACCTGTAACGAACGCCGGTGGGGCCCGCGATGTCCCAGTGACCGCCCACCGCGAAGGGCGCCGGACCTGCGGACGGGGTCCGGCGAAGATCGGCCGCCGGGAAGCGAGATCCGCGACCCGTTCGCTTTCCGCCCGCCCGCACGTGTCGCGCCGGCCCGCGCGCAAACCCCTGTGCTGGGACGAGGACGCCGAGCGAATGACTTCGGGAATGTCACGAATCTATGGATTACTCAGCTCACAGCACCTTCCGACTGTGATATACAGTGTCGGGAACTAGACACGCCTCGGGGGGCGCGAGTTCACAGCAACCTTAGTCCGACAATATTTACTCATCAGTAAAGCTGCTGGTCAACCGAGAGGGGCCCGTCAATGCGTCTAGGAATGAAGCCGCTGGCAATGAGCAGCGCTGCTCTCGTGGGAGCCAGCGTGATCGCCATTTCGCCCGCGCTGACGCCGCCGCTCCCGGAGCATGCGAAGGCTCAGCTGAGTGACGTCGCGGTGCAGTTGGCGGCGAATTCGATCGCGAACATCCCCCTCAATCTCTTCCACATCCTGGCGGACATCCCGATCAACCAGCTGAACGGCCTCAACGCGGCCTCCGCGTCTCTGGAGGGTTCCGGCAACTGGTGGCTCTACGGCCCCAACAACGCGCTGGGCTGGGACCAGATGGACTACGCGAAGGCGATCGGCTTCACCCAGATGCTCACGCCCATCCCCGAGGTGGCGCAGGCGCAGGCCGACCAGATCAACGCGATCATGGCGCGAAACTTCCCGATGACCCGCTCCTGTACCGGCATCCCCGGACCGTGCTCCGACCCGTATTACTTCACGGCGTACTTCACCACGCCCCTGAAGGAAGCGCTGTTCGGGTACTCGTACCACTTCGGCCCCGTGTACAACAGCATCGACCCCAACCTCGAGATGCCGTGGTCGAACCAGACGCTGACCTACGACCCCTTTGGCCCCGCCAAGGCCCTGTGGGACGCTCTGACCAAGACGCCCGACCCGAACTGGCAGTACCAACAGCCGAACTTCCAGGATCAGCTGCAGGCCCAGGAACGGTTCTTGAAGGCGGTCTTCAACTCCTTCAACCCGTTCGTCCCCGGCACCTACTGCGTCCCCTGCCAGATCTTCGTCCCGGGCGCGCCGGACTCCCTGCCAGTGATCAACATCTTCGGCAATCTCTACACCTACCTGAACTGGGGTCAGAAGTTCACCAGCCAGGACTGGAACACGCCGCATCCCGAGGTGCCGGCCGCGCCCGCCCTCCAGAAACTCCCGCTCTTCTCCCCTGAGGCTCGGGCGCGCATCCGGTCCGATGCCAAGGCGTACTTCAACTGGGTCTTCAAGGGCGGTCCGCAGCCGCAGCCTGAGATGGAACCGCCGCACAACTGGCCGGCGATCCCCGGGCCGTCCAGCACAGTCGACACCACTGCAGTCGCGGCCAGCACCGTGAACTCCAATGCGACGGTCGACAGCACCGCGACGGTGACCGAAACCAAGCAGAAGCCCGCGCATTCGCTGTTCAACCTGAATCTGGGTAGCGCCGCCAAGGGCGCTTCGGCCGCCGACACTACGACGACCGGTACCGACACCACGACGACCAGTACCGACACGACAACGACCGGTACCGACACCACGACGACCAGTACCGACACCACGACGACCGGTACCGACACCACGGCCGGCGCAGCCGACGGCTCGCAGGATCAGGCGCCGAAAACCACGCGGAACCCGTTCAAGCCGTGGGGCTCGTCCAAGCAGCGGGACGACTCGACGGACTCGAGTGCCACGGATTCGAAGAAGTCCGAGTCGACCGACAGCGCCGGCTCCGCCGATTCGTCGAAGAAGTCGGACTCCGACAAGAAGTCCTCGGGCACCGACAAGAAGCAGTCCGACTCGTCCAGCAAGCAGTCCTCGTCGGGCAAGCACGCGGCCTGACAGGTTCACCTGAGAGTGCACCGGCGGGAACCCGCCGGTGCACTGTCATATGGCGGCGCGGCCGGGCTACCGCTTGTCGCGTTGAGCCTCGCTGAGAGCGGCGATCGTCTTGTTGCCGCCGGCGCTGCGCGCCACCTTCGCCGCCAGATCGGGCGCGAGACTGCCCAGCAGCGTGGCCACCTTCAGCGTCCACGGCGCGACGGTGACCTCGGCGAGGTTCTCGTCGATCGCGGCCAGGGTGGCGTCGGCGACGGCTTTGGCCGTGCGCGTGCCGAGGCGGGGAACCTTCACGTCCGTGTCGGCGATCATGCCCGCGTCGCGGATCGGTCCCGGAAGGATCGTCGAGACGCCGACCCCGAACGGCCGCAGATCCTCGCGCAACGCCAGCGAGAACCCCCGCAGCCCAAATTTGGTCGCGTTGTAGAGAGCCATGTGCGCCGACGCGGACTTCCCGGAGAGCGACGACATGAACACCAGGTGCCCGGTGCCCCGGGCAGCCATCTGCTCGCCGAGCACCTTCGCCATGACGATCGGGGCCCGGAGGTTCACGGCGAGCGCACGGTCGATCTGGTCGACGGAGAAGTCGGACAGCACGCCGGACGCCGGGAGCCCCGCATTGGCCACCAGCACGTCCACCCGGCCCACGCGGGCGAGCAACCGATCCACGTCGGCGTGGTCACTCAGATCGGCGACGATCGACGTCCCGCCGCACCGGGCCGCCGCGTCCTCGAGGACTGCGCTGTTGCGGCCCGTGAGCGTGAGCTGTGCCCCGCGACCGGCCAGCGCGCCGGCCAACGCCAGCCCGATCCCTCCCGAAGCCCCTGTGAGCAATACGTGCGCGCCCTGAAGATCCATGGGAGCGAGATTACGGCCTTCGGCCCGACGCCCGTGTCTTTGAGCCAGGTAGAGCGCGCTCAGCGGACGCGGGCCGCCACGAAATCCGCCGCCTGGTCGGTCATGCCGTTCTCGACGTAGGCGAAGTGCGCCGGCAGGCTCTTGCCCGGTGAGCAGAAGATGTCGTCCAGTGCGCACATGTCGATCGTCTTCGGCCCGAAGGTGCGACTCATCGCCGGCAGCGGTCCGCCGCCGCGCATGGTGCGCAGCGGGTTGCCGAAGACGGCCACGGCGGCGACGTGGTCGGCCAGCCGAGGGGGCAGCGGCGTCGCGGTGAACCGGCCGGGAGGCGTCGCGTCGACGGTGATGAGATCGATGACGCCCGCACCCTGCGACATTCCGCCGAGCACCAGTTTCGTGTTCGGGCAGTTGTCGGCCATCCACTGCACCCTGGCCGACGCGTCGGCGGCACCCGCCGGAGCCGAGGTGTCGAAGTTCCACCCCGCCGGATAGTTCACCGCATACGTGCCGACCGACTGGCCGCCGACCTTGGAGCGCAGGGAATTCACCAACGCGTCGCCGACGAAGCCGAGACCGGGATCCGCACCGGTGCCCCGAGCGAAGATCACCTCGATGTCAGGGCACGGGTCGGCCGACGCGGGGGGTGCGACGACGATCGGCAGAGTTGCGGCCACTGCCGGCAACACTGCGGCGAGAAAGCCTCGAAAACGCTCGAACAGCATGTATCCATGCTGGCACATCATTGCGAGTGCACGCAGTGAGACGCCTCTGACCTGCGTGTTTCAGGAAAAAGCGTAGTCGCTGAGCGGGAAGTTCTCGTTCTCCCGGATGGTCTCGTTGGTCGAGGCCGGACGCACCAGCGTCTCGCCGGTCGGGCTGAAGTAGTACGACCGCGAGCGGGCGCAGTCGCCTCGCTTGAACACCGTTTTCCCGAGCTTCGACGACATCCTCTCGCGGAACCGGGTGTTCGCGTCCTCGGTGACCTCGAACACGGTGGCATTGCGCCGGTGCAGCTCACCGAACAACCGGTCCATGTGCCGCATCTGGTACTCCATGGTGTTGAAGTACGACAGACCGCTGGACGCATACGGACCGGCCAGGGTCAAGAAGTTGGGGAACGCCGGGACCGTCACTCCCTGATAGGACTGGAACCCGTTGTCGCGCCACCATTTCCCGAGATTGCGCGCGTCCCGGCCGATGACCTCGATCGCCGGGATGTTGGCTTCCCAGATGTCGAATCCGGTGCACAGCACCAGGGTGTCGATCTGAGTCTTCGTCCCGTCGCAGGCCACGATGCCGTCGGCCTCCACCCGTTCGATGCCCGAGGTCTCCAGGTGCACGCTGCGCTTGGCCAACGTGCGGTAGTACGAGTTCGAGTACGTCGGTCGCTTGCAGCCGAAGTCGTAGTCAGGGGTCAGTTTGGCGCGCAGTTCCCTGTCGCGAATCGACACGAAGCGAAGCAGCTGCGACAGATACGACGCACCGACGTTGAGCTGGCGGAAGTACTTGTAGTTGATCACCGACAGGATCATCATCACTTCGAGGTTGACGTCGGTGGTGAACCGGAAAGCCCTCTGCAGCAAGGGAATTCGCGCGAATAGCCGGCGCAGCAACGTCGGGATCGGGAAATCGACCTTGGGCACGACGTGGATCGGGGTGCGCTGGTAGACGGTGAGCTCGGCGGCCGTCTTGCTCAGTTCGGGAATCAGCTGGACCGCGGTGGCCCCGGTGCCGATCAGCCCGATGCGCTCACCGGCGGGGGAGTACGTGTCGTCCCAGTCCATGCTGTGGATCACCCGGCCGGCGAAGTCGTCGATGCCCGGGATGTCGGGGTTGCGCGGCTGGGACAGATAACCGGTCGCGGTGATCAGGAACCGCGCCGTCAAGGTCTCGCCGCTGGAGAGCCCGACGTGCCAGACCTGCGTCTCCTCGTCCCAGTGGGCCCCGTCGACGGGGCTGTTGAAACGCATGTGCCTGCGGAGGTCGTACTTGTCGGCGACGTGGTCGGCGTAGGCCTTGAGTTCCGATCCGGGCGCATAGAGCCGCGACCAGCCCGGGTTGGGCTCGAACCAGTAGGAGTACGTGGGGGACGGGATGTCCACGGCCAGGCCGGGGTAGTGGTTGACGTACCACGTCCCGCCCAGGTCGTCCTCGCGATCCAGGATCAGGATGTTGTCGTAACCCAACCTTCTGAGCTGGATTGCAGCACCCATTCCGCCGAAACCGGCGCCGACGACGATCGCGTCGTACTGCTGGACATTCATGGACATCAACGCTACCTCAGGGCGGATCGGGGACCGGCGTTTGAATATTAGGACGCCTAGGGGGTCTGACGCTCACCATCGCCCGGAAGACACCACGAAGCCCCGGCGCCAGGCCGGGGCTTCGGGCGGGTGTCTGAAGACTTCAGGCAGGCCTCGAGTCCGGGGAGGGTTACTCCGAGGAGCCGGACGAGTCAGACGACCCAGATCCCCCGGACGAGGAGCCCGCGGACCCTGCCTTGGCAGCGGTCCTGGCTTCTTTCCGAGCTTCCCGCGCGGCCGCCGCGTCGGCCTTGGCGGCAGCTCTGGCTTCCTGACGGGCTTGCCGTGCGGCCGCGGCGTCGGCCTTGGCGGCGGCCCTGGCCTCGGCGCGCGCCTCGCGGCGGGCGGTCGCATCCGTCTTGGCCGGAGGCTGCCCGGCGTCCGCGGGTGCGGCGTCACTTCCGCTCGTGTCGCTCGCCGGGGTCGCGTCGACCGTGTCGCTCGCCGGTGTCGAGTCGACCACCGGTGCGACGGTCGGCTCGGCCACGGAGCTGGCGGCGAGGGCCTTCGTGGTGGCCGGGGCCGGGTCGTTGCGGCTGTAGCCCTTGTCGATCTTGGCCCTGAGCTGGGCCTCCATCGGCTTGAGGAACGGCATCATCTGCACGAGCGGCAGGGTGGCGGTCGGCACCAGGTAGTGAGTGGTGGTGCCGCCCTTGGCGTTCACGTCGACCGTGACGTTCTCGGCCGGCACCTTCGACAGGTCGGTGAACATCACCGGCACGTGGACGACGATCGCCCCGGCCATCGCGTTGGCGACCGCCAGCAGATTCCACGGGCGGTCCGGGAAGTCGGCCATGCCGTCGTACTCGCCGGTGACGACCACGATGTCGTAGGGCGTGATCGGTGCCGGCTGATAGGTGTAGTCCAGCTTGGAGCTGTACTTGGTCGAGTCCTTGATCAGTTCCTGCCGGCTGGAGTCCTCGGCGACGATGAAGGTGATGTCGCTCGGGTCGGGCAGATCGCCCGACGCGATCATGTTCCGCATCACCTCGTTGACCACCAGCGAGCCGGCCGACAGGCCGACGACGGTGACCTTCTCACCGTTGATCACGTTGCCGTTTGCGTCCCTGTCGAGCTTCCCGAGCGCGGTGTTGATCGCGGCGGTGAGGTTGGCGACCCCGACGTCGATGGAGTCGCCGAGCGTCATGTCGTTGGGGCCCGTGATCGGACCCGCCTGCGCCGGCCAGTTAATGCTGACGCGCTCCTGCCCCTTGAACTCTCCGCCCAGCAACTGCGCCATAAGCAGGTCCGACATGGAGGGTATGTCGATGCCGCCGATGATCAGAGCTGAGTTGCTGGCGGTCGCGGCGCCGGAACCGGACAGCGCGACGAGCGCAGCAGCGAAGGCCGCTCCGCAGGCAACCCCCGCTTTCCGAAATGACGTCCTCATGAGATCTCCCCGGTTCGAAGCAATGGATGACTCGCCGTGCTCGGCGCGACAAGAGCATATTGCGCTTCGTTAAACATTCGCGCAGCAAAATTTTCAAAATTCTAATTGACGTATTTGTAGCAATCGACCTTTATATTGCTGAAAGCCATTCTTTATCAATTCTCTGCATTAGTAGAGACCGTCGCTGCGCGGGAACAGTAACTTCCTGCGCGGTTCCCGACGGTCGCATAACCAGTAATAAAACGCACTGCATTCGCTCCGTTGTCCGCAGACGCTGCCGCTTGGCGAATATTACATCCCTGTAATTAGCCGGCTGACTTTGCGGAACGGAGATCGTCTCGAGATGTTGCTGAGATGCAGGACGCGAAGAAAAATAGTTGGTATGTACCATCGCCATCAGCACACGTTTTCCGGCCGCGAAGGCACTACCACACTTTGTGATGCGGCTGTGCAGGCGGCCGGAAGCACCGGTTCGCGATGCGTCCCGGCGAGCTGACCGTGCGGTAAGTAGCCGTTGCCTCAGGGCAAACTCGACACCGGCACCGGATGCGCGTGCGGCACCTCATGGGTTAGGCGGGTGGCTCGGAATAGCCCGCCGCGGAGCTCCTGGCCCACCGCGACGTTCACCGATCCGACCGCGAATTGACTGCTCAGACAATTAATTTCCGGGACTGGACGATCGACTCGGCGGGTCATCAGCAGCCGTGCGGAACCCCGCCGAGGGTTGCTGTGCCGCCTGATCACCCCTGTCCGTGCCGCCTCCGGAGAAATCCGCGGAAACGCCGCCCGTGAGTTTGCTGCGCATCCCGTGCCGCGCCCTGGGCGTGCGGTATGGTTCGCACGAGTCGGGGGCACACCGACGACCTCCGAAGTCACCACACCAGCATCGACGTGAGCCCGTCCGGCCGACGTGGCAACTGCGCACCCCGCGTCATGGGGTGTGTCGGCGTCGGCCGGTGTACCGCTGCGCCGCGCGACGAGCTGGGGCCGCGATACCGGACCGTGTGCCCGACCATCGGACGCCCAGGGTGGACGTCTGCGTCGAGAAGGGATGCTGCGTGAAGCGAGCGACGAAAGAGGCCATGATCGCGGCGGCGCTGCCCGTGGCGGTACTACCGCTGGCCCTGTGCGCAGCGGTGCCCGGCGCCGCGGCTGCCGGGCTCATCCCGGACGGGCCGGCGACCGTCTTGCATCACAGTCCGACGCCGTTCTCCATGCCGCACAACCTCGGCGGGGCCGTCTGCGCGGCCCCGAAGGTGTGCCGCGAGGTCTTCCACAGCTGGATCGATCCGCTCGGCCTGTCCGAGAGTGGCGTCGACCAGAACGTCGCGAGGCTCGACCAGGCGATCCGGAGCACCGACGGTAAGAAGATCGTCTTCGCGTTCAGCGGTGGCGCGCGGGATGCATCGGTCTGGCTCGAGGACCATGCCGGTGACGCCGACGCCCCGAAGCCCGAAGACCTGTCGTTCATCCTGCTCGGCAACGGGGGCCGCAAGTACGGCGGCATCAACACCTGGTGGTACGGCGACCAGCGGGCCACGCCCACCGACACCCAGTACGACGTCCTCGACGTCGCGCGGGAATACGATCCCGTCGCCGATTTCCCGCAGGACCCGTACAACCTGCTCGCCCTGGCGAACGCGGCCGCAGCGTTCGGGTACGTGCACATGCGCTACGACCAGGTGAATCTCGACGACCCGGACAACATCGTCTGGACAGAGGGCAAGACCACGTACGTCTTCGTGCCGACCGAGCACCTGCCCCTGCTGCAGGGCTTCTACGACGTGGGTCTTGGTTGGATGGTCCAGAACGTCGAGCCGAAGCTGCGCGACGAGGTCGACACCGCCTACGACCGCACCTGGCTGGAGGGCAAGAGCCCGCAGGGCGCCCCGACGCCGGCGGCATCCCAGGAGCAGCCGAGCAGCCCGTCGGCGGCGATGATCCGCTCCAGCGTCCCAACGAAGCAGTCCCGCGGCGACACCCCTTCGGGCACATCCCAGGACACCGTTTCGGACACCGGCAGGGCCCCGCACACCGCACGCAGCGCCGCACCCGGCACCGCACCGGACGCCGATTCGGCGGTCGACACGGCGGACGGGAACGGTGACACGTCTGCGGCGGGCGACGAGGACGCGCCGGCAGGCACCGCCGAGAAACAGCCCGCGGACACCGAGTCGCAGCCGGAACCGGCTGACTCCGCCGGCGATGAGGCCGGCGCCGATTCGCCCGCAGATGCCGCGAGCCGTCACCCGGTGTCCTCGAGCGGGCAGGACTCCGCAGAGCCGCAGCGTCACGCCACCACGCGCCGTGTCCAGAAGCCCGATCGCTCCCCTGCGCAGAGCACCTCAGCGGCGAGCACGTCGACGAGCCGGTCGAGCGACAGGGGCTCCGGTACCCACTCCGGCAGCGACGACTGAGCTACCGAAGCGCGGTCAGCCCTGCGGCAGGAGCCGCTTCGCGTCGCGGGGTCTCAGCGCGGCCAACCGCACGTCGCCGCCGTAGTGGGCGAGGACCCGACGGTCCATGACCCGCCGCCACAGCGGCGGGAACAGCGCCAGCGCCACCATCGCGGCATAGCCCGCGGGCAGCTGCGGGGCGTCGTCGGCGTGGCACAGCGCCTGGTACCGGCGCTGTGGGTTCGCGTGGTGGTCGGAGTGCCGCTGCAGGTGGAACAGGAACACGTTGGAGATCACGGAGTTGCTGTTCCAGCTGTGCGAGGCGCGCACCTGTTCGTAGCACCCGCTGGGACGCCGCTGGCGCCGCAGCCCGTAGTGCTCGAGGTAGTTGATGGTCTCCAGCAGGAAGACCCCGATGAGTGCCTGACCGATCAGCCACGGCAGCACCTCGACACCGAAGACGGCGACCAGCGCCGCGAACAACGCGATCGTGATGAGCCAGGCGTTGAGCACGTCGTTGCGCAACGTCCACACCGAACCGCCGTGGCAGCGCAGCCGCCGTTTCTCGAGCTGCCAGGCCGAGCGCAGGCCGCCGAAGATCGATCGGTAGTGGAAGAAGTAGAGGTTCTCGCCCAGCCGCGAGCTGGCCGGGTCGTCCGGGGTGGCCACGCGGGCGTGATGCCCGCGGTTGTGTTCGACGAAGAAGTGCCCGTAGCCGGTCTGCGCGAGGGCGATCTTGCTCAACCACCGCTCGGAGTGCGCCCGCTGGTGGCCCAGTTCGTGGGCGGTGTTGATCGCGACACCACCGATCCCGCCGATGGTCAGCATCAGACCGAGATCGTCGAGCGGGTTCATCACCACCCCGCCGCCACCGCTCCAGCACCAGCACGCCAGCACGAGCGAGAGGTACTGGGCCGGCAGGTACAGATATGTCGCCCACCGGTAGAAGCGGTCCTGCTCCAACCAGGCGAGCGCGCTGTCCGGAGGGTTCTCGGCGTCCGGGCCCACGAGGTAGTCCAGCAGCGGGATGACGAAGAACATCAGCACCGGCCCGGACCACCAGAAGATGCCCCACCCCGTCAGCGCCACCGCGGCCCACGACGCCGGGACGAGGATCGGAATGACGACGCCGAGCAACCACACATACCGCTTGCGATCTCGCCAGTCCCGTGACCGGGCACGTTGCTGACCGACGCGCCACTGTGTTCGCTGCAGAATCGGCATCGTTCGCCCTGCTACCCCTCTAAGCCGAACGGTCTGTCGATCATCGCAGGCCAATGCGACGAAAGGATAACGTGGTCATACCATTGCGCGGGTGTTCTGAGCAACGCGGCGAGCGAACACATCGGTGGACGGCGCAGGATTCTCCGCTTCGAGGACGATTGCTGGGCGGACGCTCAGGACTCTGACACCGCCGGCATCGGCAACACGACCGCTGACAGCCGCGTCAGTTCTTGACCCCCAGGCTGACCCGGGGCACGAACTCCTCGCCGGGTACGTTGCGCCGCACGATGTCCTGCAGCGTCCGAGTCCCGTCGATCTCATCGAGACCAGCGTAGGAGAAGGTGTCTTTGCCGTAGATGCCGGGAGCGAGCAGGGGATTGGTCAGCGCCTGCGAGAACGCGTCCACCGCCACCATGGCGGTCATCAGAGTCGGCAGCGTGGCGCCCTTGCCGACGTCTTCGCCGAAGAGCCCGACGAACAGTTCGAGATCGTCGATCCCGCGCTTTCCGTAGCAGTCGGCCAGCGCTTTTCTCAGGGTCCTGTCGGAGGTGAGCGCGCGGAACGAGTGCAGCCGGGGGAAGCCGCACCGTTGCCGGTAGGCGTTATACGAGTCGAGTTCGGCGTCGCGGCCGATGGCGATGGACGTCTTCTCGATGTCGAGAAGTGAGGCGTCGGTGTTGAGCAGGCTGATCGTGCTGCACGGCTGGTCGGAGGCCTCGTGAAACAGCGCCGCGAGGCCGTGGTCGGTGACGATGCGGGTATCCCATCCGACGTCGGAGAACATGACGTCGCGGCCGCCGACGCGCACCTCGGTCGGCACGAGGCTGTGCCAGCGATAGAGCAGGTTGAACTCGACGGACATCCAGTTCTGCCGGTACCACTTCTCGTAGAGGCCGATGCCCGGCTCGACGAACAGCGGGAACTTGATCGGCGTGATGTGGTTGATGTAGTCCTCGATGACCACTTTGATCAGCATCACGATGAGGGTGTTGCGCGTGGTGTCGAAGATCCGGTCGTCGTCCCAGGTCGGATGGTTCGCGCGGATCAGCGCGGCGAGCCGGTTGTGTTCCCGCAGGAACAGCGTGCTCATCATCACGAAGCCGTAGTGGATGTTGCCGCGGGGGATTCCCAGTGCGAACAGCTTCTGCCGCTTCTCGACCGGGATATCGCCCAGCGCCAACGTTTTTCGATCATTTCCCGGGTAGGCGATCTGCAGGCCCTCGAACCTCGGGTCGACGCGGCCGTCGGCGCCGAAGTAGTACGGCGGGAACTCCTGGCCGTCGATGACCTGGGACAGCAGCCGGCCGCCGGAGCCCTCCCGCAGCATGCTCGTGACGTCTTCGGTCTGGCCGTAGAGCTGGCTCAGGTCGATGTCGTGGGTGGACGTGTTCTTCAGCGGGCAGGTGGGGTCGGTGCGCAGGAACCCGTCGACGAACCACTGCGCGAACAACGGGAACAGCAGCGTGGACCGGTCGGACGGCGCGCTGCGGGGCGTCGGTCGCCGGAACAGTTCGGCGACGCGGTCCACAGGTGGTTGCCCGATCTGGAGGGCGGGGTTGGCGGGCAGGTGCCGCAGGCTGTAGGCGCGGTCGTGCAACGACTCCCACGAGGTGTAGTCCGACCGGGTGCTCAACGGCGCCGGCCGGGTCGCCATCGTGTAGATGGACCGGTTGATGATCCACTTGTTGACGCGGGAGCGGACCTTCGGTGTGCGCGCCAGAGTTCGCCAGAACCACTCGAAGTGCGTGGTCGCGTAGATGCGCACACCGTTCTTGACGCCGTTCCTACGCCAGAACCCCCCGGTCACGGGACTGAGGATACGTCGGCGCCACCCTGCGCGCGGGCTGTCAGGCGAGCAGTTTGGCGATCGCCGCCGCCAGGTCGGGAGACGCCGAGCTGTTCAGGTTCTGATAACTGCCGCCGGTGGCCTGCGTGACCGCTTCCCAGGTCGCCCGGTCGGAGTCGTCACCGAAATCGATGACGTTGACCGCCACCGGCCGGGCCGGGTCGAAGGCGCCCTTGATGTACTGCTGGAGCCCGGGGCCGTCCAGAGACTGGTCGGTGTGCGGCCCGGTGGTGATCACCAGCACCGAGTTCTTCTGTCCGTCCCGGAATTTCACCGACGCATCGGTGTAGACCAGCTGCAGGGTCGTGAACGAGACCGCGCCGCCGTTGGACGCGGTCTGGCCGTCCAGCGCGGCCGTCAGCGCCTCGGAGCGCGGTCGCCCGTCGAGTTGATCGGACAGCGCGCCCAGGCTCACCTCCGACCGCCCCTGCACGCCGTCGAAGGTCCACAGCCCCAGGCCGGAATCGGGGGGCAGCACCTGCAGGCGCGCCTTGAGCGCGTCGACGACGTTGGCCAGCCGGGACTTGCCGCCTTCGACCTCGGGCATCGACTGGTCGAGCACGATCGTGGCCGTGGGGCTCTTCAACGGGGCCGCCAGCGTGTCGGCGATGGTGGCTCGCAGCGCGTTGTCGCCGATGGTCAACGGCGCTCCGACGGCGGCGAAGTCGACCACGTCGTTGGCCGGCGGGTTCGCGCCCGGAGCGCGGAAGCCGGCCTTGGCGAGCTCGGCGAGCTGCTCGGGTTTGCGCAGGAACCGGGCGAACTCGCTGGCGGCGGTGACCTGCTCCTGGGCCAGCCAGTCGCCGGAGAGCAGCACGGTGGGGAAGTCGGCCGTCGCGGTCGGCCCCGGCGGCAGCCAGGCCGCCACCTTGGACTTCGCTTCGGACATCGACGACGTCCGCTGGAACACCTGCTGTTCGGTGGTCACCACGGCGTGCACCGGGGCGGTCGCGGGATCGTTCGCGCCGAGAAGCGCGTCGAGAGCGGTACTCGCCTTGGTGTCGCCGAGCTTGGGCGCACCGGCCATCAGCGTGGTGACCGCGCTCAGTCCGGCGCTGGCAGGGGCTCCGGACGGCGCGGACGCCGCGGCGATCGCCTCGGCGGCCAGGTAGGCCGCGTCGCTGTCCTGCGCCAGCGGGAGTGCGAGGCGCAGACCGCCCCAGCCCTGCAGGCCGAGGCCGTCGAGCGCGGCGGGGTCGGACTGCAGCCGGGGCAGGGTGCCCCAGTTCTGCTCGCCCATCGCGTCCTTCAATCGAGGAGGCACGGCGAGCACGACCGGGGATGTCACCAGCGAACGGCTGTCGGTGACGGTCTGGGGACCCTTCGCGGCCTCGAGCCGCGCCTCCGACGCCGAACTGCCCGGGATCCACAGTGCGGGCCGCTCCCCGAGGTCTTTGGGCCAGTCGCCGCTGAGCCCCTTGACCACCTGCGGCGAGTCCGCCGACGTGACGCCCACCTTCACGCAGCGGTCGCCGACGGGTTCGGCGCTCTGGTTGTAGCGGTCAGCCAGCTCTGTCACCGGCTTGGCGATGGCCGGGTCGGCGACCACGGCGACGGTGACCTCGCCGTCGACGCAGCGCGCCGCGGCGACGTCGGACCGGCTCGACAGCGCGTCGCCGAAGAAGCGCCAGAGGATCACCGCACCGACGATGACGACGACGCTCACGAGCGCGACGATCACGCCGACGCTGACCCCGCGCCGGCCGGGCGTGATAGCCCGGTGACTGCCGGTCCACTCGCCGGCCTCCCAGTCACGGGAGCGCGTCGACGCCGGTTCGGCGACGTCCTCGCCGCCGGAGCCCGGTTCCTCGCCCTGGCGGGCGCCGAACGCGAATCGTTCGGTCTGCGGCTCGTCGGGGCGTTCGCCCGGCTCGCCCGGATCGGGGAGGCTATGTCGTCCCATGCCTGCCTTCGGTGTCTACGTCAGCCAACGTTGTTCGCTGCCTTGAACTCCCGGCGGCGCCGGTGCAGGATCGGCTCGGTGTAGCCGCTGGGCTGCGCGCCGCCGGCGAGGATCAGTTCCTGTGCGGCCTGGAAGGCGATGCTGCCCTCCGGGTCGGGTGCCATCGGCCGGAAGTCGGGGTCCGCGGCGTTCTGCTCGTCGACCACGGCCGCCATCCGGCGCAGGCTGGCCTTGACGTCCTCTTCGGTGATCACGCCGTGGCGCAGCCAGTTGGCCAGCAGCTGGCTGGAGATGCGCAGCGTCGCACGGTCCTCCATCAGCGCCACGTCGTGGATGTCGGGGACCTTCGAACAACCCACGCCGGCGTCGATCCAGCGCACCACGTAGCCGAGGATCGACTGGCAGTTGTTGTCGACCTCCTCGCGGATCTCCTCCGGCGCCCACGCCAGCTCCTTGGCCAACGGGATGGTCAGCAGGGCCTCGACCGTCGCGCGCCGCTTGCCGGCCAGCTCCTCCTGCACCGCGAAGACATCCACCTCGTGGTAGTGCATGGCGTGCAGCGTCGCCGCCGTCGGCGAGGGCACCCACGCGGTGGTCGCACCCGCCTTGGGCTGGCCGATCTTCTGGTCGACCATGTCGGCCATCAGCTCGGTCATCGCCCACATGCCCTTGCCGATCTGCGCCTTGCCGGACATGCCGGTCTCGAGGCCGATATCGACGTTCTGGTCCTCGTAGGCCTTGATCCAGTCGGTGGACTTCATCGCACCCTTGCGGATCATCGGGCCGGCTTCCATCGACGTGTGGATCTCGTCGCCGGTGCGGTCCAGGAAGCCGGTGTTGATGAACACGACGCGGTCCGCGGCGGCTTTGATACACGCCTTCAGGTTCAGCGTGGTGCGGCGCTCCTCGTCCATGATGCCGACCTTGATGGTGTTCTGCGGCAGGCCGAGCACATCCTCGACGCGGCTGAACAGCTCGCAGGTGAACGCGACCTCGTCGGGGCCGTGCATCTTGGGCTTGACGATGTAGATCGAGCCGGTGCGGCTGTTGACCAGCGGGCCGTTGCCGTCGTTCGCCTTCAGCCCGTGGATCGCGATGAGGCTGGTGAACAGCGCGTCCTGGATGCCCTCGGGCACCTCTGCGCCTTCGGCGTCGGTGATGGCGTCGTTGGTCATCAGGTGGCCGACGTTGCGCACGAACAGCAGGCTGCGGCCAGGGAGGGTGACCTCGGTCTCGCCGTCGGGGGCGGTGTAGGTGCGGTCCTCGTTGAGGACGCGGGTGAACGTCTTGTCGTTTTTGGTGACCTCTTCTTGCAGGTCGCCACGGTTCAGACCGAGCCAGTTGCGGTAGCCGAGCACCTTGTCGTCGGCGTCGACGGCCGCGACCGAGTCCTCGAAGTCCATGATCGTGGTGATCGCGGACTCGAGCACCACGTCCTTGATGCCGGCCTTGTCGGTCGAACCGATCGGCGATTCGGCGTCGACGAGGATCTCGATGTGCAGCCCGTGGTTGGCCAGCAGCACGCTGGTCGGCGCGTCGGCCTCACCGAGGTACCCGACGAGCTGCTCGTTGTTCTTCAGCCCGGCCGAGCCACCGTCGTCCAGGGTCGCGGTGAGTTGACCGTCGTCGATCTTCAGGCCGGTGATGTCGGCCCAGGATCCCGAGGCCAGCGGGACGGCGCTGTCGAGGAAGCGCCGCGCGTAGGCGATGACCTTGTCGCCGCGGATCTTGTTGTAGCTGCTGCCGGCTTCTGCGCCGCCCTCGTCGGAGATGACGTCGGTGCCGTAGAGCGCGTCGTAGAGCGAACCCCACCGCGCGTTGGCGGCGTTGAGCGCGAAGCGGGCGTTGAGGATCGGCACCACCAGCTGCGGGCCCGCGGTCGTGGTGATCTCGTCGTCGACGCCCGCGGTGGTGATGGTGAAGTCGTCCGGTTCCGGCTGCAGGTAGCCGATGTCGGTGAGGAACTGCCGGTAGTCCTCGCCTTCGAAGCCGCCGATGACCCGGGCGCGGTGCCACCGGTCGATCTGCGCCTGCAGGTCGTCGCGGCGGGCCAGCAGGTCCTGATTGGCCGGGGTGAGGTCGGCGACGACCTTGTCGACACCGGACCAGAAGCTGTCGGCGTCGATGTCGGTGCCCGGCAACGCCTCGTTGTTGATGAAGTCGTACAACACGGGGGCGACGCGCAGGTTACCCACCGTCACGCGATCGGTCATGATTCCTCCCTCGCTTGCACGCACGCCGTCGGGCGCCATGCCGTCTGAATTGTCGTCGATCCAGCTTACCCACCGGTAACAGGGCTATTCCCCCGTGGCGGCGTCCCGCAGCACCGTGCAGCGGTCCAGCAGCCTCGCCCGCAGTGGGGCGGCGCGCTCGCTGATCGCCTCCTGGGCCCGAGCGTAGGCACGCCGGCCCGCGGGGGTCTCGACGGCGATGGGCTCGAATCCGAAGTCCCGCAGATCGTAAGGGCTGGCCCGCATGTCGAGCACACGGGCCTCCGTCGCCAACTCCAGACAGTCAAGCACCAGCTCCGAGGAGATCAGCGGTCCCAGCTTGAACGCCCACTTGTACAGGTCCATCCCGGCATGGACGCATCCCGGTTGTTCGGTGGCGATCTGACTCTCCCGGGTCAGGTGGGCGGCGTTGCGTTCGGCGGCGGGTCCGGTGAAGAACCGGTAGGCGTCGAAGTGACTGCACCGCAGGGGCATCGACTCGACGACCGTATCGGTGCCCGCCGCGCCCAGCCGGAGCGGGACCCGGTCGTGGCGCACCGCCGGCGCGCGATAGACCATCGCCCACTCGTGCAGCCCGAAGCAGGTGAACCGGGCCGGCCGCGACGCGGTGGCCGCCAGCAGGTCGGCGATGAAGCGCACCGTGCCGAGGCGGGCGTGAAGGTGGTCCCGACCGACCGTGACGCCGTCACCGTCGCGCGTGTACCCGGTGCGCTCGAGGTAGCGCTGCGCGGCCGCACCGCCGAGGACGGTTCCGTAGCCGGGATGCCAGATGCGCAGCTGGCGGGGACGCAGGCTGTAGTAGGTGAACAAGAAGTCGAACACCGGGTGTGCCCGGCCGGCGCGGCGGCGGGCGAGATGGGGTTCGAGCAGCAGGTCGGCGCGCCGCTGGTACGCGGCGGCGCGGGGCTGCCAGGTGGACTCATCGAGCGAATCAGACACCGCGGCGGGCCGCGAATCAGACACGGTGGGTGCTGTCGCGAACGGTGCCCACGAGGTCCTCGACCAGGTCTTCGAGCGCGATGATCGCCGTTGGGCTGCCTTCGGCGGAGGTGACCAGCGCCAGGTGGCTGTTGGTGCGCCGCAGCCTGGTCAGCGCGTCGGGCAGCGGCAGCGATGCGGGCACCCGGGGGAGCGGCCGCACCAGCGACATCTCCACCACGGCGGCGCCGTCGGGCCGGCCGTCGAGCAGCGGCAGCACGTCCTTGATGTGCAGGTACCCGATGTAGCTGCCGGCCGGGTCGGCGACGGGGAACCGGGAGTAGCCCGTCTCGGTGAGCGCTTCTTCGATGGCGCCGACCGTCGGACCGGCCCCTTCGCGGGCGACGGGGACGGCCCGGATCTGGTGCAGGGGCAGCGCGACGTCGTTGACGACGCGGTTGCGGATCTGCAGGGCACGCGTGACCCGGGTGTGCTCCTCGGGATCGAGCAGCCCCTCCGACAGCGACTCGGCGATCATCTCCGACAGCTCGACGGTCGACACCGTGACGTCGAGCTCGTCCTTGGGTTCCACGCCGAGTGCGCGCAGCGAGGCGTTGGCGCACCAGTTGTAGAACGCGATGAACGGACGCGCCGCCCGAATGTAGAGGAGATAGACGGGGATGAGCAGCATCGCCGCGGACTCGGGTCCGGCGATCGCGATGTTCTTGGGCACCATCTCACCGAGCAGCACGTGCATGGTCACGACGATGGCCAGGCCCACCAGGAACGCGACGGTGTGCAGCACGGCGTCGGGAATGCCGACCAGCCCGAACGGTTTCTCCAGCAGATGCGCGACCGCGGGTTCGGCGACGCGGCCCAGCAGGATCGAGCAGATCGTGATGCCCAGCTGCGAGCCGGCCAACATCAGCGACAGGCGTTCGCCGGCCCTGATCACGGTCACCGCGCTGGACTTGCCCTGCTCGGCCAGCGCCTCGAGCCGGTCACGGCGCGCCGAGATCAGCGCGAATTCCGAGGCCACGAAGAACGCGTTCGCGGCCAGGAGCACGAACGTCAGCAGCACCCCGAAGACGTCACCCATCGGCGGTGTCCTCGTCCTCGTCCTCGTCCTCGTGCTCGTCCTCGTCGCGGTCGTCGCGGCGGCCCAACTTGTTCAGTTCGAGCTGGTCGATGCGGCGGCCGTCCATCTTCACCACGGTGGCCAGCCACAGCACCGGATCCTCGATCGGGCCGTCCGGGTCGAAAGCGCGCAGCTCCACGGTCTCGCCTTCTTCGGGGATGTGGCCGAGTTTCTCCAGCATCAGCCCGCCGATCGTCTCGTAATCGCCTTCGGGCGCGCGGAACTCGGTGTTCTCGGCCACCTCGTCGATGCGGAGCAGCCCCGACACCTGCCAGCCGCGCCCCGCGGCGACCACGTCGGGCGGTTCCACGTCGTGCTCGTCGCGGACGTCGCCGACGATCTCCTCGATGAGGTCCTCGACGGTCACCATTCCGGCGGTGCCGCCGTATTCGTCGACCACCAGGGCGGTCTGCAGTCCGTTCGCGCGCACCTCGGCCATGACCGCGTCGCCGTCGAGGGTCGAGGGCACCTTGGTGAGCGGTTGCGCGAGGTGGGCCAGCAGCGTCGTCGCGCGCCGCTCGTAGGGCACCGCGAAGACCTGTTTGACGTGCACCATCCCGATCGTCTCGTCGAGGTCGCCGCGGATCACGGGGAACCGGGAGTGGCCCGTGCGCACGGCGGCCTGGCTGAGGTCGAGCACGGTCTCGTCGGCGTCGAGGGTGTCGATCTTCGAGCGCGGCGTCATCAGTTCCTCGGCCGTGCGGTCGCCGAATTGCAGGGAGCGGTCGACCAGGACGGCGGTGACGGGATCCAGCGAACCGCTCTGGGCCGACGACCGCACCAGCGACACCAGCTCCTGCGGCGAGCGGGCGGAGCGCAACTCCTCGGCCGGCTCGATGCCGAGCCGGCGCAGGATCCAGTTGGCGGTGCCGTTGGTGAGCCGGATCAGCGGGGTGAACAGGAAGGAGAACATCAGCTGCGGCGCGGCCGCGAAGCGTGCGGTCGGCACCGGATGGGCCACGGCCAGGTTCTTCGGGACCAGCTCGCCGTAGACCATCGACACCGACGTGGCGATCAGGATGGCCAGCGCGAGGGCCAACCCGCTGACGAAGCGCTCCGGCACCTTGAGGGCTTCCAGGCCGGGGGCGATGAGCCGCGCCACGACGGGTTCGGCCAGGAAACCGGTGGCCAGTGTGGTGATCGAGATGCCCACCTGCGCGCCCGAGAGCTGGGTGGACAGCGTGCGGTGTGCCCGCCGGACGAGATGGTCGCGGCGGTCCCCGCTGCGGGCGTTGGCCTCGACGGTGCTGCGTTCCAGCGCGGTCAGGGAGAACTCCGCGGCGACGAAGACGGCGGTGCCGGCGGTCAGCAGCGCGAATGCGAGGAGGGACAGCGCTGCCATCAGCGGGCTCATCGAGGTGCTCTCAGGTCAGCGGGAAAGCCGGGCCACACGCCCGGCCGACTAGGGGACGGTTCGCCCTCGGAGGGGTCGTGGTCGGGCCGCTCGGCCTGTACGGCCGGCTCGGATGGGCCTCCATCCAGTGCCTGCGGCACCTGGTCCCTTTCGTGTCGACTGATGGTTCCCACATGCTAGCCGAAAACACGTCGCCGCCGAGACGGCGACGAGGCTCACCAGCCGGTCGGCAGCGGGTGCCCTTCGGCGAACCCGGCGGCGGACTGCACCCCCAGCACCACCTTCTCGTGCAGTTCGGGCAGCGTGGCGGCCCCGACGTAGGTACACGTGCTGCGAACGCCGGAGGTGATGTGGTCGAGGAGGTCCTCGACGCCGCCGCGGATCGGATCGAGGCTCATCCGGGACGTCGAGATGCCTTCTTCGAAGAGTGCCTTGCGGGCTCTGTCGAAGGCGCTGTCGCCGGCGGTGCGCGCCGCCACGGCCCGCTTGGAGGCCATGCCGTAGCTCTCCTTGTAGGGCTGGCCGGAGCGGTCGTGCATCAGGTCGCCGGGGGACTCGAACGTGCCGGCGAACCAGGAGCCGATCATGACGTTCGACGCACCGGCCGCCAACGCCAGCGCCACGTCGCGCGGATGCCGGACGCCACCGTCGGCCCACACGTGGCCCCCGAGTTCTCTTGCCGCGGTGGAGCATTCGAGAACAGCAGAGAACTGCGGACGACCGACACCGGTCATCATCCTGGTGGTGCACATCGCGCCGGGGCCGACGCCGACCTTGACGATCGTGGCGCCTGCGTTGATCAGGTCGCGGGTGCCCTCGGCGGAGACGACGTTGCCCGCGACCAGCGGCAGGCCCAGGTCGAGCGCGGAGACGGCCGCGATGGCGTCGAGCATCCTGTGCTGATGTCCGTGCGCGGTGTCGATGACCAGCAGGTCGGCACCGGCGTCGGCGAGGTCGCGGGCCTTGGCCGCCACGTCACCGTTGATCCCGACCGCGGCGGCGATCCGGAGCCGGCCGCCGGCGTCGACGGCGGGGCTGTAGATGCCGGCGCGAACCGCGCCGGTGCGAGTGAGCACACCGGCGAGCGAACCGTCGGCCTCGGTCAGCACCGCGACCCCGACCGGGGCGTGCTCGAGCAGGTCGAACACCTTCCGCGGCTCGGTGCCCACCGGGGCGCTGACGAAGTCGGTCATCGCCACATCGCGCACCCGGGTGAAACGGTCGACGCCCGAGCAGACGGCCTCGGTGACCAGGCCGACAGGCCGGTCGTCGGACAGCACCACCGCCGCGCCGTGGGCGCGCTTGTTGATCAGGGCGCACGCATCCGATACCGAGTCGTCCGGCGACAGCGTCACGGGGGTGTCCACCACGGTGTCGCGGCTCTTGACGAACTCGACGGTGTGCTGCACCACCGACAGCGGCAGGTCCTGGGGCAGCACGACGATGCCGCCGCGGCGGGCCACGGTCTCGGCCATCCGCCGCCCGGCCACCGCGGTCATGTTGGCGACCACGACGGGGATCGTGGTGCCCGACCCGTCGACCGTGGCCAGGTCGACGTCGAAGCGCGACGGCACCTCCGACGGACCGGGCACGATGAAGACATCGTTGTAGGTCAGGTCATACGGCGGCCGGTGGCCATCGAGGAACTTCACGCCCCGAGTCTAGTGGCGGGGTTCAGGCCTCCACCTCGCTGCGGTCGCCGCTCCACAGGGTGTGGAAACGCGCGGCCGGGTCGGCGTCGATGCGCCCGTAGGTGTGCGCGCCGAAGAAGTCGCGCAGCCCCTGGGTGAGCGCCGCAGGCAGCCGCTCGGTGCGCAGCGCGTCGTAGTAAGACAGCGCCGAGCTGAAGCCGGGGATCGGGATGCCGAGCCGGGTCGCCGTCACGACGACGCGCCGCCAGCTGTCGATACCGGCTTCGATGGCCTCGCGGAAGTACGGCGCGGCGATCAGCGTCGGCAGGTCGGGGTTCTCGTCGAACGCTTCGGTGATCCGGTTGAGGAACTTGGCCCGGATGATGCAGCCGCCGCGCCAGATCCGGGCCATGTCGCCAGGCTTGATGTTCCAGTCGTATTCGGCGCTGCCGGCCTGGATCTGGTTGAAGCCCTGGGCGTAGGCGATGATCTTCGACGCGTACAGCGCCTTGCTGACGTCGTCGACGAACTGCGCTGCTTCCGTTGGCTTGTCGCCGAGACTCCCGGACGCCAGATCGGTGGTGGCCTTGCGCTGGGCCACCGAGCCCGACAGGGCGCGAGCGAACACGGCCTCGGCGATCCCGGTCACCGGCACACCCAGATCGAGCGCCGACTTCACCGTCCAGCGGCCGGTGCCCTTCTGCTCGGCCTCGTCGAGGATGACGTCCACCAGCGGCTTGCCGGTCTTGGCGTCGGTCTGCCGCAGCACTTTCGCGGTGATCTCGATGAGGAAGCTGTCGAGGTCGCCGTTGTTCCACTCGGCGAACACGTCGGCGATCTCGGGTGCGGACTTTCCCAGCCCGTCGCGCAGCAGCTGGTAGGCCTCGCCGATGAGCTGCATGTCGGAGTACTCGATGCCGTTGTGCACCATCTTGACGAAGTGCCCGGCGCCGTCGGGGCCGATGTGGGTGCAGCAGGGCACCCCGTCGACGTGCGCGGAGATCTCCTCGAGCAGCGGCCCCAGGCTCTTGTACGACTCGGCCGGCCCGCCGGGCATGATCGACGGCCCGTTCAGCGCGCCCTCCTCACCGCCGGAGATGCCGGCGCCGACGAAGTGCAGACCGCGCTCGCGCATCGCCTTCTCGCGCCGGATCGTGTCGGTGTAGAGGGCGTTTCCGCCGTCGATGATGATGTCGCCTTCTTCCATGGCGTCGGCGAGCTCGTTGATGACCGCGTCGGTCGGGTCGCCGGCCTTGACCATGATCAGCACCCGGCGGGGCTTCTCCAGTGCGTCGAGGAACTCGGGGATCGTCTCGCTGCGGACGAACGTGCCCTCGGACCCGTGCTCGGCCAGCAGCGCGTCGGTCTTGGCGATCGACCGGTTGTGCAGCGCGACCGTGTAACCGTGGCGCGCGAAGTTGCGGGCGATGTTCGACCCCATCACAGCCAGGCCGGTGACGCCGATCTGAGCGGTACCGGTCGTGGGGGCAGCAGAGTCGCTCATTCGGGCAGCCTTTCGATGTGTGGTTGTGCGGAGAGGGTCAGCAGCTCGTCAACGCTTCACTTGCAGTCGACACCGTCTACTCGACTACAGCATGAACAGCCGGTGCAACTCGGTCAGCCACGGCACGGCCAGCGCGAGGGTGGGGACGACGAGCACGGCGGCCGCGGCGGCGTAGGCGCGCGCCGCCAGCAGGCGACTGTTCGGCGCGCCCGCGAGACGGCGCACCCGCACCACGGTCGTCGGCCCGCCGGCGGCCAGGGCGCCGCGCGGGGTGCGCGAGGAGGCGCACGCGACGAGCGCGCGCGCCAGGGGAGTGGGGCCGGTCGTGCGCACGGCCGCGTCGTCGGCCAGCAGCTCGATCAGCAGCCGGACCGCGTTGAGCGCGTGGGCGCTGCGGACCAGCCGGGGGAAGGCGGCGTGCACGGCGGTGAACATCTCGAGCACCAGGTCGTGGCGGGCGCGCAGGTGCGCCCGTTCGTGGCTGAGAATCGCCGCGACCTCGTTGTCGGACAGAGTGTTCAGGGCGCCTTCACTGACCACGACGCGGCTGCGGACGCCGGGCAGGCAGTACGCGAGCGGCTGCGCGACGCCCAGGATGCGCAGGCCGCTGCCCGCGGGCGGACGGGGATGGTGTGCGGCCACGAGGTCGACCACCATCCGGTGATGCGCGCGGCGCCGCCGCGTGGCGATCGCGACACCGAGCACCGCGACGGCCAGGCGTGCGCCGATCATCAGCGTCAGCGCGAAGACGACGATGTAGGCGGCCCACAGCGGCCGGCCGAGATCGTCGATCGCCGTGGCGACCGTCGCCGTGGGGCGGCCGTCGGGACCCGGCTCGAACAGCCGGCTGGCGATGGCGATCCCCGCGGAGAACGCCGACAGAACCGCGGCCAGTGCGATGGACTGCCACAGCACGATGGCCGCCCGCGGAGCACGCAGCGGCCACGTGGCTCGGGCCAGCATCGCAGGCACCGGCCCCGACAGGAGCAAGGCGACGATGGTGAAGGCCAGCGCGGACACGCTGCAAGTGTCTCTCAGCCGGTGCCCGGACCGCCAGCGGGTGGAGCGGCGCGGTGCTTGTCCTCGAGTTCGGCCAGGGCGCGGCGGAGTGCGGCGGCCTCGCCCGCGCCGACCCGCTCGACGAAGTGCACGAGCGCGGCCTCGCGGCTGCCGGAGTCGGCGGCCTGATCCAGGGCGTCGACCATCAGCCCCGCAACGAGTTCGTCGCGGCCGTGGGTGGGGGCGTACCGGTGTGCGCGGTCGTCGCGGTGCTGCACGACCAGGTTCTTCTTCGCCAGCCGCTGCAGCACGGTCATGATCGTGGTGTAGGCGAGGTCGCGATGGGCGGCCAGTGCCTCGTGCACCTGACGCACAGTCTGCGGCTCGCCGGCGGACCACAAGTGGTCCATCACCGAGCGCTCCAGCTCTCCGAGCCGTGTCAGCTTCGCCATCGTCCGTTCATCTCCTACCGGCTGTAGCTCAAAGCGTACTACGCACTTACTACCGCGCGTCGTATCAGGTTCCCGGGCGGCTCCGCCGGGGTGCGCGAGCGTCACCCCGCTGTCAACGCCGCCGCACCCGCCAGCACATTCGCCCGTCGTTGTGAGTCCCGTCACAGCCCTCACAGCCGTAGCCCCCTCCCTTCCGACCGGGCCACGACAAGTGTCTATAGTAAGGCTAACCTAACTAAGGAGGTGTCATGACCGTCGTCATCGACGATCCACTCATCGCGAGCATGGCGATCCGGCGCATGCTGCCGATCCATGAATCCAGCCGGCGCCTCCGCGAGCTCTGCCGCGAGTGCCCGCGCGTGTACGGCGTGGCAGTGATGGGTGACCTCTCCCGGCGACGCTGGTGGCCGCTGGCCGAGGTGCTGACCACCGACCGTCTGCACCGGATGTTCCAGGCGGGCGTCGCCGAAGCCGACAGCCCGACCGCGGTGACGCGGCAACTGGCAGCGACGCTCGCCCACGTCGTCGTCGGCAGGGTTCTGCCGCTGCTGATGCTCGAAGGGCGGTCCTGGGACACCGGTCTGGAGAACCTCTGGGTGCACGTCGACTCCGAAGGCGCGATCGACTGGGTCGGCGTGGCGGACCCGTGTCTGCGCGCCCTGCCCGACGATCCCTCGCTCGTCGCCCGCCGCAGCGTCGGCCGGTCCGCACACGACGGCATCGTCGCGCTGCCGGGGGAGGCGGCCCTGACGACGTGGGTCGCCCACCGCAGCCACCGCGCCCTCGGCCCGCTGTTCAGCAGGCTCGCCGAGGTCGGCGGCGGGGCCGTCCCGGTACCGGCGATGTGGCACATCACCGGCGGCATGGTCGTCGGTGCCGCTACCCGGATCCCGCTGCTGGCCAGGTCGAGCGAGATCGTCGGCATGCGACGCGCGCAGGCGCTGCTCGACGCGCTCGTCGACTTCGGCGTCGCCGTGCGTGGCACATCCAGGCCGTCGAGGAAGCCCTTGCTGAATTAGGGCAGCCTTGCCTATTATTCAGGAGGTCGCGGCGAAGACCACCGGACCGAGCCGGAGTCCTGAGGGCTGCAGAGACCCCCGGTCCGACCGAGGACGGGCCCCACGCGTCACCGCGTGGGGCCCGTCCGCATTTCCCGATCGCGCGCCGGTACGTGTAAACACGACCCGTGACGACTGAGCTCCCCGCAGGCCTGGGCAACGGATTCGACACCGAGCTGGGCCTCGAGTACCTGGAGATGACGCCGGACGGCGGTCGCGCGCGACTGACGATCACCGACAAGCTGTTGCAGCCCTGGGGGATCGTCCACGGGGGCGTCTACTGCTCGGTGATCGAGAGCATGGCCAGCGTATCGGGACAGGTGTGGCTGTCGGAGAACGGCGACGGCCACGTCGTGGGCGTCAACAACAACACCGACTTCCTGCGGGCGATCAAGTCGGGCACGGTGACCGCGACGTCGACGCCGATCCACCGCGGCCGCCGCCAGCAGCTGTGGCTGGTCACCATCACCGACGACACCGACCGGGTGGTGGCGCGCGGCCAGGTCCGGCTGCAGAACCTCACCGGCGAGTAGCTTCCGCGTGCGCTGCTGACCGGCGCGTGTCGTGGCAGTATCGCGCACTATGCGTTTGACGCCGCATGAACAGGAACGGCTGCTGATCTCCTATGCGGCCGAACTCGCCCGGCGCCGTCAGGCCCGGGGGCTCAAGCTCAACCATCCCGAGGCCGTCGCGATGATCACCGATCACATCCTCGAGGGCGCGCGCGACGGGCGCACCGTCGCCGACCTGATGGTCAGCGGCCGCGACGTGCTGGCCCGCGCCGACGTCATGGACGGCGTGCCCGAGATGCTCCACGACGTCCAGGTCGAGGCGACGTTCCCGGACGGCACCAAACTCGTCACCGTCCACCACCCGATCCCGTGAGGCTTCCGTGATCCCGGGAGAAACGGTCTTCGGCGCGGGCGACATCGACATCAATTCCGGCGCCGTGCGTCTGGAGCTCGAGATCGTCAACACCGGCGACCGGCCGGTTCAAATCGGCAGCCATGTGCACGTCCCGCAAGCCAACGAGGCCCTGCAGTTCGACCGCGCCGCCGCGCACGGCCACCGCTTCGACATCCCCGCCGGCACCGCGATCCGGTTCGAACCCGGTGTCGCACAACGTGTCGTGCTGGTTCCGCTGGCGGGCTCCCGGGAAGTGCACGGCCTGAGCCTGGACCCGCCGGGCAGATTGGACGCGCGATGAGCGCTCGCGCGAAGAGCAGACTGGACCCAGCATGAGCGCACTCTCCCGGCCGCGGTATGCCGCGCTGTACGGTCCCACCACCGGCGACCGCATCCGGCTCGCCGACACCGACCTTTTCGTCGAGATCACCGAAGATCGCAGCGGCGGGCCGGGGCTGGCCGGTGACGAGGCGGTGTTCGGCGGCGGCAAGGTGCTGCGCGAGTCGATGGGTCAGTCGCGGGCCACCCGCGCCGACGGCGCCCCCGACACCGTGATCACCGGCGCGGTGATACTCGACTACTGGGGAATCATCAAGGCCGACATCGGGATTCGTGATGGGCGCGTCACCGCGATCGGCAAGGCGGGCAACCCCGACATCATGTCGGGTGTGCACCCCGGCCTGGTGGTCGGCCCGTCGACGGAGATCATCGCCGGAAATGGGCGCATCCTCACCGCGGGCGCCATCGACTGCCACGTCCACCTGATCTGCCCGCAGATCATGGAGGAGGCGCTCGGCGGCGGCATCACCACGATCGTCGCCGGAGGCACGGGCCCCGCCGAAGGCAGCAAGGCCACCACCGTCACGCCGGGCGCGTGGCATCTGGCCCGCATGCTCGAAGCGCTCGACGGGTGGCCGCTCAACATCGCCCTCCTGGGCAAGGGGAACACCGTCAGCGCCGAGGCGATGTGGGAGCAATTGCGCGGCGGCGCAGCCGGTTTCAAGCTGCACGAGGACTGGGGCACCACCCCGGCCGCCATCGACGCGTGCCTGAGTGTGGCCGACGCGGCGGGCGTGCAGGTCAACATCCACACCGACACGCTCAACGAGGCGGGCTTCGTCGAGAACACCCTCGCCGCGGTCAGGGGCCGGTCCATCCACGCCTACCACACCGAAGGCGCCGGCGGCGGCCACGCACCCGACATCATCACCGTCGTCGGAGCGCCCAACGTGCTGCCCAGTTCCACGAATCCGACCCGGCCGCACACCGTCAACACACTCGACGAGCACCTCGACATGCTGATGGTCTGCCATCACCTCAACCCCGCCGTCCCCGAGGATCTCGCGTTCGCCGAGAGCAGGATCCGGCCGTCGACCATCGCTGCGGAGGACCTGCTGCACGACATCGGCGCGATCTCGATGATCGGCAGTGACGCGCAGGCGATGGGGCGCATCGGCGAGGTGGTGATGCGGACCTGGCAGACGGCGCATGTGATGAAGCGGCGCCGCGGGTTCCTGCCGGGGGACACGGCCGCTGACAACACCCGCGCTCAGCGATACGTCGCCAAATACACGATCTGCCCGGCCGTCGCCCACGGACTCGACCGGGAGATCGGCTCCGTGGAGGTCGGCAAGCTGGCCGATCTGGTGCTGTGGGAGCCGGCGTTCTTCGGGGTGCGCCCGCACGCGGTGCTCAAGGGCGGCATGATCGCGTGGGCGGCGATGGGGGATGCGAACGCCTCGATCCCCACACCGCAGCCGGTGCTGCCGCGACCGATGTTCGGTGCCGCGCCGGCGGCGGCCGCCGCGACGTCGGTGCACTTCGTCGCACCCCAGGCGATCGACGACGGGCTGGCCGATCGGATCGCGGTGCGCCGGCGGCTCGTCGCGGTCGAGGACGTCCGCGCGATCGGCAAGGCGCAGATGCCGCTCAACGACGCGACTCCCGACATCGAGGTGGACCCGGACACGTTCACCGTGCGGATCGACGGCCAGGTGTGGCAGGAGCAGCCCGCGGCCGAACTGCCGATGGCCCAGAGGTACTTCCTGTTCTGATGACGAATCTGACCACCCTGCTCGCACTGTCGGATTCCCGGCTCCCGACCGGCGGCCACGTGCACTCCGGCGGCGTCGAGGAGGCGGTGACCAGCGGCCTGGTGCGGGATCTGCCGACGCTGCACGCCTACCTGCGGCGCCGGATCAGCACCCATGGGTTGGTCACCGCCTCCCTCGCGGCAGCCGTGCACCGCGGCATCCTGCCGGCGGCGGCGGGGGAGCGCGGCGACGCCGAAACCGACGCGCGCACACCGGCTCCCGCGGCGCGGGCGGCGTCGCGCGCGCAGGGCCGCGGCCTCGTCCGGCTGGCACGCCGAGTGTGGCCGGCCGAGGACTGGGCGGCGCTGGGCGCGACCCCGCACCTCGCGGTGGCCGCGGGCGCGGTCGGCCGGGCCGGCGGGCTGACCCCCGAACACACCGCACTGTCGGTCGTCTACACCACGATGACGGGGTCCGCGACGGCCGCGCAGCGGCTGCTGGCCCTCGATCCCGGCGACGTCGCCGCGGTCACGTTCGGGCTCTCGGAGCTCTGCGAGCAGACCGCCGGCGAGGCCGCCGAGGAGCTCGCCGACCTGTCCGACCCGTTGCTGGACGTCCTGGCCCAGCGTCACCTCGACCGCGAACGTCCGCTGTTCGCGTCCTGAGCACCGAAGGACACCCATGCCACCGCATTTCCTGGACGGCCGGCCCCACGACCACACCGACCGCCCGCGCCGGGTGCGCCGGCCGGGGGAGCCGCTGCGCATCGGCGTCGGCGGGCCGGTCGGGTCCGGCAAGACGGCCCTGGTGGCCGCGCTGTGCCGGCAGTTGCGCGACGAGCGGTCGGTGGCGGTGCTGACCAACGACATCTACACCACCGAGGACGCCGACTTCCTGCGCCGGCATGCGGTGCTGCCCGACGACCGCATCGCCGCCGTGCAGACCGGCGGGTGCCCGCACACCGCGATCCGCGACGACATCACCGCCAATCTCGACGCGATCGACGACCTCATCGCCTCGCATGACGATCTGGACCTGATCCTGGTCGAGTCCGGTGGCGACAACCTCACGGCGACGTTCTCGTCGGGACTGATCGACGTGCAGATCTTCGTCATCGACGTCGCGGGCGGGGACAAAGTGCCGCGCAAGGGCGGCCCGGGTGTCACGTACTCGGACCTGCTGGTGATCAACAAGACCGATCTCGCTCCGCTGGTCGGCGCCGACCTGGAGGTGATGCGCCGCGATGCGGCCGCGGTGCGCGGCGAGCGGCCCTTCGTGCTGATCTCGCTGACGGCCGACCCGACAGCCTCCCCGGTGCTCGCCTGGGTCCGCGAACAGCTGCAGGTCGCACAGGCGGTGTGATGCGGTCGGACGTGCTGATCGTCGCCCGAGCGCACCGGTCGCCGCACCTCGAATGCCGGGGCGGCATCGCCGCGCGGCGAACCGGCTGCGACACCGTGCATCTCGTGTCGTCGGCCGCGACACCGCTGGGCGGCGACACCATCGGTGTGCGGGTGGTGGTGGAACGCGGGGCGCGACTGACGGTACGCACCGCGGCGGCGACGGTGGCCCTGCCGGGGCCGGGCACGCCGGAGTCCCACGCGACGTGGACACTCGAGGTGGCGGGCCACCTCGACCTCGACCCCCAGCCGACCATCGTGGCGGCGGCGGCACGGCACTTCGCCTCGACGCGGGTCGAGCTGTCCGACGGCAGCACCCTGCGTCTGCGCGAGCGCGTGCAGATCGGCAGGTCCGGTGAGCGGGAGGGCTTTTGGTCCGGATCATTGCGGGCCGACGCGGAGGGCACGCCGTTGCTGCGGCATCGCGTCGAGCTCGGCCGCGGGTCGCTCGCCGATGACGCGATCGCCGCGCCGCTGGCCTGCATCAGCGAGTTGCGCTATCCGCGCAGCGAGGCCGACGCCGGCACCGGCGGCGTGACGCTGGCGCTGGCCGCAGGCGGATGCCTGACCACCTGGCAGGGCGACCGCCTGTGACCGGCTAACTCGCCGCCTTCTCCTCCTGAACCGAGGCCGCGATCTCCTCGAGTTCCTCGATGCGGGTGCGCGCATAGGCCTGCTGCTCGGTGATCGTCAGCTGACCGCGCTTGGTCGACAGGAACGTCACCGTCCAGGACAGCAGGGTCGCGATCTTCGTCTTGAAGCCGACCAGGTACACCAGGTGCAGCACGAGCCAGGCCAACCACGCGATGAAGCCGCCGAACTCCAGCGGGCCGATCTTGGCCACCGCGCTGAACCTCGACACCGTGGCCATCGAGCCCTTGTCGAAGTACTTGAACGGTTCGCGCGCTGCGGGGTCGGCGCCCTTGAGCCCCGCCGCGATCGCCTTGGCTGCGTAGCGGCCGCCCTGGATGGCGCCCTGCGCCATGCCGGGGACACCCTCGACCGCGGCCATGTCACCGACGACGAACACGTTCGGGTTGCCGGGGACCGACAGGTCCGGCAGCACCTTCACCCGTCCGGCGCGGTCGAGCTCGACACCGGACTGGTCGGCGAGGTCGCGGCCCAGCGGGCTGGCCGAGACGCCTGCCGACCAGACCTTGCACGCGGCCTCGATGCGGCGCATCTTGCCGTCGGGGTCCTTGACGGTGATGCCGTTGCGGTCGACGTCGGTCACCATCGCGTTGAGCTGGATCTCGACGCCCATCTTCTCGAGCCGGGCCTGTGCCTTCTTGCCGAGCTTCTCGCCCATCGGCGGCAGCACCGCGGGGGCGGCGTCGAGCAGGATCACGCGTGCCTTGGTCGAATCGATGTGGCGGAACGCACCTTTGAGGGTGTGGTCGGCCAATTCGGCGATCTGCCCGGCCATTTCGACGCCGGTCGGTCCGGCGCCGACGACGACGAACGTGAGCAGCTTCTCGCGGCGGGCGGGATCACTGGAACGCTCGGCCTGTTCGAAGGCGCCCAGGATGCGGGCGCGCAGTTCGAGCGCGTCGTCGATGGTCTTCATGCCCGGCGCCCATTCGGCGAAGTGGTCGTTGCCGAAGTAGGACTGACCGGCACCGGCGGCGATGATCAGGCTGTCGTAGGGCGTGACGTAGGTGTGGCCGAGCAGTTCCGAGCGCACCGTCTTGGCCCTGAGGTCGATGCGGGTCACGTCGCCGAGGAGCACCTGCGCGTTCTTCTGCTTGCGCAGGATCACCCGCGTCGAGGGCGCGATCTCGCCCTCGGAGATGATCCCGGTCGCGACCTGATAGAGCAGCGGCTGAAAAAGGTGATGGGTGGTGCGCGCGATCAACTTGATGTCGACGTCGGCCCGCTTGAGCGTCTTGGCCGCAGTCAAGGCACCGAATCCCGAACCGATGATGACCACTCGGTGGCGATCGGTGGCGGTGGCCCCGGGATGGCTCATGGCTACTCCTTTGCGGATCCTTGCTCAGATCCTCGTCGGATTCCTTCGCGGTCCTTGTCTTTACCCATTCAGAACAACGGAAACTTTAGTCGCCGCGCTTCCGGCCGGCGCGGTGACATACCCCACCGCGCCGAGGTCAGGCGTCGACCAGCGGCTTGAGCGCCTCCCCGAGCGCGGTGACCTGCCCGGGCTGGTAGCCCACCGTCTGGGTCGGGATGAAGACGACGACTCCGCCGATACCGGCGTCGAGCACCTTGGTCTTGATCTGTTCGGCAACCTGATCGACCGTCCCCGCGACCATGCGCTGCTTGAAGTCGTCGGGGATCATGTCCGGTGTCACGCCGTCGCCGATCACGGCGCCGACCAGCATGCTGGTCTCCAGCGTGGCCGGATCGCGGTCGATGTCCTCGCAGGCCCGCGTCAGGACGTCGACTTTCCTGGCCAGTTCGTCGAATCCGGCGATCACGTTGAGGTGGTCGAAGTGCCTGGCGGCCAGCGGGATGGTCTTCTTCTCGCCGCTGCCGCCGATCAGCAGCGGAATATGTTCGCGCAACCGAGGATTGGCCATCGCTTCCTGGACGCGGTAATGCTTCCCGGAAACCGTGGGACGCTCGCCCTCGATCATCGGCAGGATGATCTGCAACGCCTCGCCGAGCTTTTCGAACCGGTCGGTGAACGTGCCGAATTCGTAACCGAGCTGGTCGTGTTCGAGTTCGAACCATCCGGTGCCGATGCCCAGCACCGCCCGGCCCTGACTGATGACGTCGAGCGTGGTGACGGCCTTGGCCAGCAGGGTGGGATTGCGATAGGTGTTGCCGGTGACCAGCGTGCCCAGCTGCACGTTCTGCGTCGCGGTGGCCAGCCCGCCGAGCGCGGTGTACGCCTCGAGCATCGGCTGGTCCGGCGTGCCGATGCCGGGCAGTTGGTAGAAGTGGTCCATCACGAAAACGGTGTCGAACCCGGAGTCGTCGGCCTCCTGCGCCTGCGCGACGACGGTGGGAAAGAGGTCGGCGACCCCGCCACCGTAGGTGAAGTTGTTGATCTGGAGCCCGAGTCGGATGGTCATTCCACCGACCCTAGCCAGCCCGGGCCGATTGCCGAACGCTCAGCGCGGCCCGTTCACCGCCACGTCATCGGCGCGACGGGTCCGGCCGCGTCTAGGAGAAGTCGGCGAGGGCGCCGTGGCTCACGTGCAGCGTCTGGCCGGTGATGTGGCGCGCGGCAGGCGTGGACAGAAACAGCGACAGGCGGGCGATCTCCGCACCGACCGTCGGCGTCGTGGTGCCCAGGCCGACGTAGCCCGGTTCGACGCCGCGACCGGCGGCCACCGCGTTGATCGTGATGCCACGGGTGCCGAAGTGGTCGGCCTGCCCCGCGGTCCAGTTCGAGATCGCGGCTTTGACGGCCGCGGCGGCGCTGCCCTCGCGGGGGGACTCGGGGATCACGGTGATGATCGAGCCGCCCGATCGCAGGTGATCACCGAGGACCTGCACCGTCAGCACGGCCGCCACCAGGTCGGCGTCGAAGAGCCCGCGCCATTCGGCGGCGTGATCGGACAGCGTGTAGCCGCGGGGATCGGTCGAGTTCCACGTCGGGGTGGGCACGTTGACGATGGCGTCGAGGTGAGCGGGCACCTGACCGTGCAACCCCGCGACGGAGTCGGGGTCGGCGCTGTCGAACACGACGGAGTCGACGTCGAGTTCCTTGGCGACCACGTCGAGGTCGTCGCGCCGACGGCCCGCGATCACCACCTGGTGGCCGGCGTCAGAGAAGCTCTGCGCGACCGTCCGTCCGAGGTCGGTGTCGCAACCCGTGATGAGCACGTCCATCGGGGCCCTCCTGTCGTGTCCGGCGCTGAACCCCAGCGAGTGCCGCCAATGTTACTGGACGGTAGCTAGCCGGCCGGAAGCGACGCGCCCAACGAGGTAACAGCTGTGCGGGCCGCGACGATCTAGCTGGTGGAACACCCGCGCCGTGCCCGGCGCCACCCCGCGTAGCCCGTGGGGCTCTTCGCATGTCAGCAATCTGATGAAATGCCGCTGAAATGCCTATTTACCGCCGCCAGCAATGTCACAATTCAGCACATTCTCAGCAACTCGCACTTGCGTCACGGCTGTAACACGGTAGTTTCTTCCCCATGGATCAGCCGGACGTGCACCCTCTCCGCCGTAGAGGGATCTCCAAGTCACTCGGACTCGCGGCCCTGACGGGCGTCACCGTCGCAGCGCTGGCACTGCCGCCAGCCGCGCTCGCCCAGCCCGCGCCCCCGGCGCCGCCGCCGTCACCGACGGCCGCGCCGCCGCCTCCTGCGGACCCCAACGCCCCGCCGCCCCCGGCGGACCCCAACGCCCCGCCGCCCCCGGCGGACCCCAACGCCCCGCCACCCCCGGCCGCCGCACCGGGCGCCCCGGGCGCGCCGCCGGCCGACCCGAACGCGCCGCCGCCTCCACCGGCGCCGGGCGCACCGCCGGCCGACCCGAACGCTCCCGCCCCCGCGCCCGCACCGGCGCCGGAGCCCGGCCGCGTCGACAACGCCGCCGGCGGGTTCAGCTACGTGGTGCCCGCGGGCTGGAAGACCGCCGACGCCACTCAGCTGTCCTACGGGCAGGCGCTGCTGACCAAGCTTCCGCCGCAGGGCGCGCCGCCGGACGCACAGCCGCCCAACGACACCAGCGTGCTGCTCGGCCGGCTCGACCTGAAGCTGTTCGCCGGCGCCGAGGCCGACAACACCAAGGCGGCCCAGCGACTGGCCTCCGACATGGGCGAGTTCTTCATGCCCTTCCCCGGCACGCGGATCAACCAGAAGACCGTTCCGCTCGACGCCAACGGGATGACGGGCGTCGCGTCGTACTACGAGGTGAAGTTCACCGACACCAACAAGCCCAACGGCCAGATCTGGGCCGGCGTCGTCGGCGCCCCGACGCCTCCGGGAACGCCGCGCGGCCAGCGGGCTCCGGAACGCTGGTTCGTCGTGTGGCTCGGCACGGCCAACAACCCGATTCCGCAGGATCAGGCGGTGATCCTGGCCAACTCGATCCGCCCGTACACGGCTCCGCCGCCGCCACCCCCGCCGGATCCGAATGCACCGCCGCCCCCGCCGGACCCGAACGCGCCGGCGCCGCGTCCGGCCGTCGGCGTGCCGGTGCCGGTCAATCCGAACAACGCACCGGGGATGCTTCCGCCGGCCTGACGACCGACGTCACGACGCGAAACGATCGCACGCGCACCGCGCGTGCGATCGTTTCCCTTTAAGCGGTCCAACCGTTACCCCGCGGCGGTATACCTGGTGCACAGGGCTCGGCGCGCCCGCTCCGGGCCTGCACGGCGACAGGTAGGAGTTCGGAATGGACATCATGGCGGCTAGCGAGATCCTCGCCCGTTCGTCGACCCTGACGAGCGTCGGATGGATCGGCTACATCATCATCGGCGCCATCGCCGGCTGGATCGCCGGAAAGATCGTCAAGGGCTCGGGTTCGGGCATCCTGATGAACATCGTGATCGGTGTGATCGGTGCGCTCATCGGCGGCTTCCTGCTGAGCTTCTTCGTCAACACCGGAGGCGGCGGCTGGTGGTTCACGTTGTTCACCGCGATCCTCGGTTCGGTGATCCTGCTGTGGATCGTCGGGATGTTCCAGCGCAGGGCCTGAGCCGCGGCCGCGGCCGTGGCATCGTCGAACCATGACCGAGTCGACGATGCGTGCGTGGCAGGTGCGCCGGCCGGGTCCGATGACCTCCCGGCCGCTGACCGCCGCCGAGGTTCCCGTCCCCCGACCCGCTGACGACGAACTCCTGGTCGCGGTGCGCGCCTGCGGGGTCTGCCGCACCGACCTGCACGTCACCGAGGGCGACCTGCCCGTCCACCGGCCCGGAGTCATCCCGGGCCACGAGGTGGTCGGGGAGGTCGTCGGGGTCGGCTCTGCGGCCGTCTCACGATTCGCGGTCGGGGACCGGGTCGGGATCGCATGGCTTCGTCACACCTGCGGCACGTGTCGGTACTGCCGGCGCGGCCAGGAGAACCTGTGTCCGAACTCCCGCTACACCGGCTGGGACGCCGACGGGGGTTACGCCGAGTTCGCCACGGTCCCTGCCGATTTCGCACTTCCGCTGCCTGCGGGCTACCGCGATGCCGAACTCGCGCCGCTGCTCTGCGCGGGCATCATCGGTTACCGGGCGCTGCTGCGCGCCGACCTGCCGCCCGGCGGCCGCCTGGGCCTCTACGGCTTCGGCGGCAGTGCCCATCTGACCGCGCAGGTCGCGCTCGCGCAGGGCGCCGAGATCCACGTCATGACCCGGGGGACCCAGGCTCGCGAACTGGCACTGACGCTCGGCGCGGCCTCGGCGCAGGGCCCGGCCGATCCGCCGCCCGTCGCGCTGGACGCCGCGATCCTGTTCGCCCCCGCCGGCGAGCTGGTGCTCCCGGCCCTCGAAGCGCTCGACCGGGGCGGCACGCTGGCCATCGCAGGGATCCACCTCAGCGACATCCCGTCGCTGAACTATCAGCGTCACCTGTTCCAGGAGCGGCAGGTCCGCTCGGTAACGTCGAACACCCGCGCCGACGCCCATGCGTTCCTCGACTTCGCGGCGAAGCATCGGCTCGAGGTCACCTGCCCCCGCTATCCGCTGGACAGGGCCGACGAAGCACTCGGCGACCTCAGCGCCGGACGCATCGCCGGGGCTGCGGTCCTGGTCGTGTAGGGCTCACAGTTCCGCGAGCGCCGCCCCCAGCCGCCCCCGCAGGTCTCCGCGCCCGACCCGGTAGAGCGGTCCGGCGCCATCGGCGAGCACCAGGCGCAGCCGCGCCATCCCCCGGGCGCAGACGGGCCGCGGCGCGTGCAGCCGCACGGTCAGGCGCTCGATCACGTCCTCCGCGGCGGCGACGTTCGACGCGTGCAGGGGCGCTCGGAAGGAGACCGGTGCGCCCGCATCGCGGACGTCGTGCAGCACCCGGCGGAAGGCGCCAGCGACGGCATCCCGTTCCGCGGCGGAGGTGAGCCGCAGGTAGTGCGCCGCCAGGGCGCTTCCGGCCTCGGGTTCGACCCCCACCGCCACGAGCCGGTCGTACTGCGCGGCACGCAGGCGTGCGAGAAGCCGCGCGGTCCACGGCGGGCGCCGCCCGGCCGGCTCGCGACCGGCCCGCGCCGGTTCGGTGAGGGCCCGTTTCCCGAACATCTCGTCTCCTGCCGCCCACTGCGTGACTATCGAAAACGATATAGCGGTCATTCATGACCGGTCAAGACATTTCGGTGGTCACGACTGTTACCATGGCCGCATGACCGCCGACCGGTACTGGCCGGGTGACGACGAGACGAAGCCCGCGCCGCCACCGCTGCGACGGATCCAGGCGCTGGTCAACACCGTCGAGCGGCCCGACGGCGCGGACCGTCTCGCCGATCCCGCCGATGCCCGCCCGTGGCTGGTCGCGAACGAACTGCTGGCGCCGTCGTCGGAACTGACCGCCGCCGACCTGGAGACCGTCACCCGGACACGCGAGTCGCTGCGCGCGCTGCTCGTCAACAACGGCGGCGGGCCACCGCCGGCGCCGGACACGCTGGCTCCGCTGCGACAGATCGCAGCGGCCGCCGCTGTGCGGACCTCGATCGGGCGCGACGGCGCGGTCGCGGTGACCGTCGACGGGGACGATGTCACGAGCCGCCTGGCCGGGCTTCTGCTGGCAGTCCGCGACGCCCAGCGCGACGGCAGCTGGTCACTGTTGAAGGCGTGCGGCAACGACGAGTGCCGGTGGGCCTTCTACGACGCCTCGCGCAACCACGGCGGCCTGTGGTGCGACATGGCGACGTGCGGCAACAAACTCAAGAATCGCGAATTCCGTGCCCGCAGACGGGCGGGAACGACCGTCAGGACAGGTGCCACACCAGCGCAGCGGCCAGCGCACCCATCCCGTTGAGCGACCAGTGCAGCGCGATCGGCGCGATCAGGCTGCCGCTGCGGCGCCGCAGCCAGGTGAACACGAAGCCGGCCGCGGCGGTGGCGAGCACGGCGCCGATCACGCCCGCGATCATGCCGAACACGCCGCCGCCGAGAATCCTGGTGAAACCGACGTTGCTGGCGGTCAGCCCCAGCGAGGTGGCGATGTGCCACATGCCGAACAGCAGCGAGCCGGCTGCGGCCACTCCGCGGAAACCCCAGGCGCGGTCCAGTGCGCCGTGCAGCACCCCGCGGAACGCGAGTTCTTCGGGGATCACGGTCTGCAGCGGGATGATGATCATTGACGCGATCACCGCGCCCGACAGCGTCGCGTAGTGGTTGTTGAGGAACATCGGCCTCGTCCACGGCAGCAGCGCGCCGACCGCGATCACCGCGCCGACCAGCCCCACCGCGGCAAGCGCGTATCCGGCGCCGGAGCGCCAGTGCTCACGTCCGAGGCCGAGTTCGGACCAGCCCAGCCCGCGCGAGCGCACCAGCAGCAACAAGCCGACGGCGGCCACGGGTACCACGGCGATGTTCGCCCAGGGGGTCGTGAAGTGCGCCAGCAGATTCGTCAGCGCGAGCACCACCACGACCACCGCGATGTCCACGTAGATCCGGAAGTGATGCAGCGCCGACAATTGCTCCACCACGGGGTGGGGCTCTGCGGGCACGGCGAGGGCGCTGACGTCGGACATGATCGCCCCAGAATACCGAATGAGGCGGTCCGTGCAGGTCAGCTACTCGTTGTCGCCACCGGTGTCGGCGGTCGCGGCCTGCGTGCCGAAGCCCGACTCCTTGGCCGCGGGCCACACCCAGTCCTTGACCTCTCCGATGTCGTCGCCGTATGCGCGGGTGTACTCGCGGGCGGCGATGCGCTTGTCGGCCATCTGCTGACGCAGCGGTGCGCAGGTGGAACCGAGTGAGGGCACTCGGTCGATGACGTCCATCACGAGGTGGTAGCGGTCGAGGTCGTTGAGCATCACCATGTCGAACGGCGTCGTCGTGGTGCCTTCCTCCTTGTATCCCCGGACGTGCAGGTTGGCGTGCCCGGTGCGGCGGTAGGTCAACCGGTGGATCAGCCACGGATAGCCGTGATAGGCGAAGATGATCGGCTTGTCTGCGGTGAAGATCATGTCGAAATCCCGGCTGGAGAGCCCGTGTGGGTGCTCGGTGTCGTCCTGCAGACGCATCAGGTCGACGACGTTGACGAAGCGGACCTTCAGATCCGGCAGGTGCCGGCGCAGAATGTCCGCGGCCGCCAGCGCCTCGAGGGTGGGGATGTCGCCGGCCGAGGCGAGCACGACGTCCGGATCGGTGCCGAGGACCTCGTTGCCGGCCCACTCCCAGATCCCGAGCCCGCGGGTGCAGTGCGCGATCGCCTGCTCCATGGTCAGGAAGTTGGGGGAGGGCTGCTTGCCGGAGACGACGACGTTGACGTACTGGCGTGACCGCAGGCAGTGGTCGTACGTCGACAGCAGGGTGTTGGCGTCCGGCGGCAGATAGACCCGCACGACGTGGGCGCTCTTGTTGACGACGTGGTCGATGAAGCCGGGGTCCTGGTGCGAGAACCCGTTGTGGTCCTGCCGCCACACGTGGCTGGACAGCAGGTAGTTCAGGCTCGCGATGGGCCGGCGCCACGGGATCTTGTCGGTGACCTTGAGCCATTTGGCGTGCTGGTTGAGCATCGAGTCCACGATGTGGATGAAGGCCTCGTAGCAGTTGAACAGCCCGTGTCTGCCCGTGAGCAGGTAGCCCTCGAGCCAGCCCTGGCACTGATGCTCGGACAGCATCTCCACCACGCGCCCGACCCGCGCCAGATGCTCGTCCACCTCCGGCCCGATCAGCTCGGCGTTCCACTGTTTGCCGGTGGCGTCGTAGACGGCCTGCAGCCGGTTCGACGCGGTCTCGTCGGGGCCGAAGATGCGGAAGTTGTCGGGGTTGAGCCGGATCACCTCGGTCAGCCACTGGCCGAGCACCCGGGTGGCTTCGGCGACCGTCGCGCCCGGGGCGGGCACGTCGACGCCGAACGGGCGGTAATCGGGCAACCGCAGATCCTTGAGCAGCAGCCCGCCGTTGGCGTGCGGGTTGTCGCTCATCCGCAACTGACCCTCGGGCGCCAGGGCCGCGATGTCGTCGCAGATCCTGCCGTCGGAGTCGAACAGTTCGTCGGCCCGGTAGGACGCGAGCCAGTCGGACAGCACCTCGAGGTGCTCGGCGGTGTCCCGCGCATTGGCCAGCGGCACCTGGTGCGCCCGCCACGAGCCGGTGGTCTTCTTGCCGTCGATGTACTCCGGTCCGGTCCACCCCTTCGGCGTGCGGAAGACGATCATCGGCCACGCCGGCCGGCTGTCGTCTCCGGCCGCGGCGCGGGCCTTGATGCCGGCGATCTCGTCGAGGACGTCGTCGAGCAGGCTCGCGAAGCGCCGATGCGCGTCGGCGTGGTCGGCTGCCGACTGGTCGTCGGGGACCTCGAAGAAGTAGGGGTGGTGGCCGTAGCCGACCATCAGGCTGCGGAGCTCGTCTTCGGGGATGCGGGCCAGCAGCGTCGGGTTGGCGATCTTGTAGCCGTTGAGGTGCAGGATCGGCAGCACCACACCGTCGTTGGCCGGGTTGGCCAGTTTGTTCGAATGCCAGCTGGTGGCCAGGGGACCCGTCTCGGCCTCCCCGTCGCCGACGACGGCGGCCACCAGCAGATCGGGATTGTCGAACGCGGCGCCGTAGGCGTGGGAGAGCGCGTACCCCAGCTCGCCGCCTTCGTGGATGGAGCCGGGGGTCTCCGGCGCGACGTGCGAGGGGATGCCGCCGGGGAACGAGAACTGGCGGAACAGCCTGCGCAATCCCTCGGCGTCCTGCGTGATGTCGGGATAGACCTCGCTGTAGGTGCCGTCGAGATAGGCGCTGGCGACCAGCCCCGGGCCGCCGTGGCCCGGCCCGGTGACGTAGATCGTCGATTGCGCGCGTTCCCTGATCGCGCGGTTGAGGTGGGCGTAGAGGAAGTTCAGCCCGGGTGTGGTGCCCCAGTGGCCCAGCAGCCGCGGCTTGACGTCGTCGCGGGTCAGCGGAGTCCGCAGCAACGGGTTGTCCAGCAGGTAGATCTGGCCTACCGACAGATAGTTGGCCGCCCGCCACCACCGGTCGAGCTGCTCGACCACCTCGTCGGACAGCGGGCCCCGTTCGACGGTCCGCCACGCGGTGGCCTGGCGATCGCCGTCGAGCCGGGCCGTATCGGTCCTCGTAGTCATTGCTCCATCCAACTCCGGATCTGGATGCAGGCAACCCGTACCCGGCGGCGGGGACGTAAATCTTCGGCATCCGCCCGCGGCACCCGGCATCCGCCCGCGGCACCCGGCATCCGCCCGTCCACCGCCCGGTGCCGCACCGATATCGTGTGCAGTCGTCGTTCGAGGAAAGGCCGGGACAGCAGAATGGTCGAGGGATCGGTGCTGGGATCCCTGCGCGTTCTCGATCTGTCCGTCGGCAACGGTGGCGCGGTGAGCAGGATCCTGGCGGATCTCGGCGCCGACGTCCTGAAGATCGAGCCACCCGCCGGCGACCCGGCACGCCACGCGAGGCCGTCGGTGGCCGGCCGGTCCATCGCCTTCACGCTCGACAACGCCGGCAAGCGGTGCGCCCGGCTGGATCCCGACCGGCCCCGCGACCGCGAGCGGCTGCTCGAGCTGGCGCGGACCGCAGACGTCGTCGTCGACTCCGGAAACCCCAGCGGCGCCGCGCTTTTCGGCACCTCCTGCGCCGAACTCGGCGCGACCTTCGACCATCTCGTCGCGCTCACGTACTCCGACTTCGGGTCGGCGGGCCCGTACGCGTCGTGGCGCGCCACCGACGCAGTGCTCTATGCGCTGTCGTCGTCGCTGTCGCGCACCGGACCGACCACGGGCAGGCCGGTGCTCCCGCCGGCCGGGGTTGCCTCGGCGACCGCCGCGGTGCAGGCGGCGTGGGCGGTGCTGGTCGCATACTTCGACCGATTGCGTTGCGGGCGAGGTGATTTCATCGACTTCTCCCGATTCGAAGCAGTCGTGCAGGCGCTCGATCCGCCGTTCGGCTCAGAAGGCCAGGCCGCCGTCGGCCTCAAGGCTCCGACCGAGTTGTGGCGCGGCCGCCCGCGCAACCAGCAGATCTACCCGATCTTCCGGTGCCGCGACGGGCACGTCCGGATCTGCCTGCTGTCGCCGCGGCAGTGGCGCGGCATGCGGGCGTGGCTCGGCGAGCCGGAGCAGTTCTCGGGCCCGGAGTTCGACACCATCGCCGCCCGCTATGCCGCCTCGAAGGAGCTCAACGCCGCCATCGCCGCGTTGTTCGCCCCGCAGTCGATGGACGAACTGGTAGCCCAGGGGCAGGCCCGCGGCGTCCCGATCGCCGCCGTCCTGACTCCTGCCGAAGCGTTGTCGGTCAAGCATTTTCGCGACGTCGGTGCGCTGGCCGACGCTGTGATCGCTCCCGGATCGACCGTGCCCATCCCCGTCGGACCGCTGGTGATCGACGGGGTGAGGCGCGGCTTCGTCGAGCCCGCCGAGCAGTCCGGCGCACCGGCGTGGCGGGACCGGGCGGTCACGGCCGAGCCGGCACCTCACGACGCGACCTCCCGGCCGTTCGCGGGGCTGCGGATCCTCGACCTCGGGGTCATCGTCGCGGGCGGCGAACTGGGCCGGTTGTTCGCCGATCTGGGGGCGGAGGTCATCAAGATCGAGAGCCCTGCGTATCCCGACGGACTGCGTCAGGCGCCGGCCGGTAAGCCGATGAGCCGCTCCTGGGCGCTGACCCACCGCAACGAATCGAGCCTCGGCCTGGATCTGCGGCATCCGGAGGGTGCGCAGTTGTTCTGCCGACTGGTCGAAGGCGCCGACGCGGTGTTCGCCAACTTCAAGCCGGGCACGCTGGCCTCGCTGGGCTTCTCCTACGACCGGCTGCGTGCGCTCAACCCCGGCATCGTGCTGGCCGAGAGCAGCGCCTTCGGCGACCACGGGCCGTGGAGCGCCCAGATGGGTTACGGCCCGCTGGTGCGGGCCTCCACCGGCGTCACCCGGCTCTGGACGTCGGCGGACGCGGACCCGGACGCCTTCTACGACGCGACGACGATCTTCCCCGACCACGTGGTGGGCAGACTCACCGCGATCGCCGCCCTGGCCGTGTTGATCCGGCGCGGCCGCGGCGGGTGCGGCGGGCACGTGCACATCTCCCAGGCCGAGGCGGCGATCAACCAGCTCGCGGCCGTCTATGTCGCCGAATCAGCCCGCGCCGCAGGCATTTCCGTGACCGATGCCGACGAGCTGCACGCGGTGTTCCCGTGCCGCGGCGACGACGAGTGGTGTGTCGTCTCGATGTGCTCGCCGTCGCATCGGGCCACCGTCGCTGAGCTGATCGGGCGCCCTGTGCTGCCGCAGGACCGCGCCGGGGCGATCGCCGCGATCTCGCAGTGGACCGTCGAGCACACCAACACCGAGATCGCCGCGTCGCTGCAGCGCCTCGGCGTTCCGGCGGCGCCGATGCACCGGGCAGCCGACGTGCCCTCCGACCCGCAGGTCCGCTTCCGCCGGCTCTACACCGAGATGGCACATCCGCTGTTGGACAAGCCGTTACCCACCGAGACCGCACCCGCGCTCTATCGCCGGATACCGCGGGCCGAGCTGCGGCCCGCGCCGATGCCCGGCGAACACACCCGCGAGATCTGCCGCAGCGCCCTCGGATTGACCACTGACGAGATCGACAAGCTGGTCGCCGCCGGGGTGCTGTTCACCGACGACACCGCCGAGAAAGGCTGACATATGCCCATCGATCCCAGGACCCCGGTTCTCGTCGGCTACGGCCAGGTCAATCAGCACACCGAGAATCCCGAGGTCGAGCCCGTCGACCTGATGGTTGCCGCCGCCCGCGACGCCGCCGACCCCCGCGTGCTGGAAGCCGTCGACGCGGTGCGCGTCGTCAATCTTCTGTCGTGGCGCTACCGCGATCCGGGACTGCTTCTGGCACAACGGCTTCGCGCCGACAAAGCGGTGACCCGCTATACCGGTATCGGCGGCAACGTCCCGCAGACGCTGGTGAACCTGGCCTGTCTGGACATCCAGGAGGGCCGGGCCGACGTCGTGCTGATCGCCGGGGCGGAGACGTGGCGCACGAAGATGAAGATGCGCGCCGCGGGGACCAAGGCCGACTGGACCAAGCAGGACGAGTCGGTGCCGCTCGCGCCCGGCTCGGACGAGACCATGGCGATGGCCGGCCCCGGCGACCTGAAGATCCACCTCGACCGGCCCGCCTACGTGTATCCGATGTTCGAGCAGGCGGTGCGCATCGCGGCGGGGGAGAGCCCCGAGGAGCACCGCCGGCGGATCGGCGAGCTGTGGGCGCAGTTCTCGGCTGTCGCGGCGGGCAATCCGCACGCGTGGAGCCGGGAGGCGCTGACCGCCGAGCAGATCTGGCGACCGTCGCCGACGAACCGGATGATCAGCTGGCCCTACACCAAGCTGATGAACTCCAACAACATGGTCGACCAGGGCGCGGCGCTGATCTTGACTTGGGCTGAGAAGGCGACCTACCTCCAGATCCCCGCGGAGCGTTGGGTGTTCCCGTACGCGGGTGCCGACGCGCACGACACCTACGCCATCGGGGAGCGCGCGCAGTTCCACACCTCGCCGGCCATCAGGATCGCCGGCCGGCGGGCGCTGGAACTGGCCGGTACCGGTATCGACGACATCGACCTCGTCGACGTCTATTCGTGTTTCCCGTCGGCGGTCCAGGTGGCGGCGTCCGAACTCGGCCTGCCGGTCGGGGATGCCGACAGGCCCCTGACGGTGACCGGCGGCCTGACGTTCGCCGGCGGCCCGTGGAACAACTACGTCAGCCACTCGATCGCCACGATGGCCGAGAAGCTGGCGGCACAGCCCGGCACGCGTGGTCTGATCACCGCCAACGGCGGCTACCTGACCAAGCACAGCTTCGGGGTGTACGGCACCGAACCGCCGGCGTCCGCATTCCGCTGGGAAGACGTTCAGGCCGACGTCGACCGCGAACCGACCCGCACCGAGCTGGTGGACTGGAGCGGTCTCGGCACGGTGGAGTCCTGGACGACGCCGGTGGACCGGGACGGCAAGCCCGAGAAGGCGTTTCTCGCGGTGCGGACACCCGAGGACGCCAGGGTGCTCGCGGTCATCCCGTCGGCGGCCGAGGCCGAGGTCACGGTCACCGACGACATCGCCGGCGCCCCGGTACGCGTGCACGCGGACGGTACGGCCGCGCTCGAGTAGCCGGCGTCAGGGGGCGTCGGCCGGCACGTCGGTGTAGTGCGGGGTGTAGCCGTCGGCGGAGAACGTGAAGCCGTGGCCGCTGAACTCGGACACACACGAGATGCCGGTGCTCTCCTGCACGTTGCAGCGGAATCCGGCCGCGGCGAGGACCCGGTTGAAGGGCAGCTCCACCGCCTCACCGGACTCGAGACCGAAGCCGGGCGAGCTCAGCGCCGCGAATTGCGGGGCGTCCGCGCGATCGACCAGGATCGCGTTCGGTGTCGCCGGTTCGCCGTCGGGCCCGGCCACCTCGTCGGGCGCGCCGGTGACCGCGATGGCCGATCCCGAGGCGTTCTGGCAGCCCGCCCGCTCCCGCGGCAGGATGGCGCACTGCCACCGGCCGCTGGGCGAGGTGAAGTAGTAGCCCGTCGTCCCGTTCACCTGGGCGGCGTAGTGAAACGCGTTGGCCAGGTGCGCGTTGCTGGGCCGGGTGCTCGTCGTCGGCGGCGCCGGCGCGGCTTGCTGTGCCGACGTGGTGTCGTCGGTGTTGATCACCGCGGGTGCGCCCGAGCAGGCGGTGAAAGACAGCGCGCCCAGCACGACCGCCGCTGCGCCGGGGAACCGTTTTTTGGCAGACATCTCCCCACGAGCGTGCCCCAACGTGCCCGAGCGGCCGACGTCGGGGTGCCATGTTTGACCGGCGATCTGCGGTGTATCCGGACCGCCGTGACTTCCCTGGCGGGCTGGCTGCGCTGGCGCTGGGCGCAGCTGATCGGGCGCAATGCTCTGGTCCGGACCAGCGACCGCGCGGAGGCGGCGGTGCTGCTCTCGGTACTCGTGGTGTCGATGGGCGCGATCGCCGTCGCCGGTGGGGTGGGTACCGCAGTGCACGACACCCGCGCGGCCTACTACGAGGCGCAACTGCACGATCGCCATCCGGTGAGCGGCACCGTCGTGAGCGCGTCGAACGTCTGGCCCCGGTCCGCGGTGACGCTCGTGCGCGCCACCTGGCGTGCCGGAGGGACGCAACGGTCCGGGACGCTGGCGTCCGATCGGACGTTCGCCGCTGGGCAGCCGATCCGCATCTGGCTGGACGGCAGCGGCACCCGAGTGGCGGCTCCCAAGCCGGTCTGGTTCGCGGTCGTCGATGCGATCGACGCCGCCGTCGGGGTGTGGGCCGCCGTCACCGCGGCCGCGGGCGGCTTCTACCTGGCGCTGCGGAAGTGGTTGTCGCACCGGCGGTCACGCAACTGGCAACGCAGCATCGACCGCTTCGGCGCACCGTCGGTGTGACGGCTCGCCCTCTCGAGGGACTTACTGCACTTCGGCGTACAGGTCGTCGTCCAGCGACGCCCGCACCAGCGCCGCGGCCAGCGCTGCGCTGCGCCGCGGGGCCAGCGCGGCCAGCTCGTCGGGATCCTCCGGCAGGCCGAGGCGCGCCGCGGTCGCGGTCGCCCGGGAGTCGAAGTACGGCCGCACCCACGTCCAGGTGTCCTGCACCTCGCGCAGGAAGATGTCGGCACCGGTGTCGCCGATTCCCTTGAAACGCTCCAGCAGCTGTTTGGCCGTGCCGATGTCGCGTCCGCTGGCGACGGCCAGCCGGCGCAGGTCCCCGCCGTACTCGTCGCGCACCGCGGCCGCGATGTCGACCGCCCGCGTCGCCGAGCTCTCGTCGTAGCGGACGTAGTGGGCGCGGCCGAAGGCCTGGATGAGCGCCGGCCTCTCCGCGCCGAGCACCGCGTGCGGGGTGCGCAGGCCGGAGCGGAACAATTCCCGAGCCGCCCGCACGGCGATCGCGGCGTCGATCGGCTTGCTGGCCAGCATGCACAGGATCAGCAGCTGGAACAGCGGCATCGGCTTGTCGCGCAGCCGGATGCCGGCTTCGTCGGCATACGTCGTGCCGGCGCGGGCCAGCAGCCGCTCGGCGACACGGTGAGGTGTCGAGGTGGCCACGACAGCGTCTTACCCGAACGTGTCTGGCGGAAACGCCCGCGCGAGGAACGCTGGTCTACTTCGGCGGCAGCCTCTTGGTGAACTCGACGCAGCGGTCCACCCACGCCGAGAGCTGACGCTTGGTTCTGACGCCGTCGGATCCGACTCTCAGCCAGCCGCGGATCGGCCTGCCGGCCATGATCATCGGCTCGACGTGCTCACGGCCCAGCAACCGGCCGATGTCCTCCGGCGCCAAGCGCACCATCAGGCCGCCCTGCGAGCTGACGGCCACGGACATGTTGCCGTCGATCAGGAAGGCCAGGCCACCGAACATCGCCTTTTCGGAGACACCGCGCTCGGCGGCGAGGAGTTCGCGGACCCGGTCGGCGAGGACGGCGTCGTAGGCCACGCGGTGACCTTAACGCCTCGCTGGGGTGGACGTTGCGCTCACGGCGCGTCGGCGGAGACGCTCCACGAGCCCACCCGGTTGGCGGCTGGATCGTGGATGTCCTGCTTGTCGCCCGGTTCGAGGTCGACGAGGTCGACCAGGTCGTCGGCGCAGTCGCGCAGGATCTGCACCAGGGTGGCGTTCGCGTCGTCGGCGTCCGGCAGTTCGACTTCGAGGAAGAATCTCACCACGGGTGGATAGTCGCTTCGGGCGATCTCAAACGGCCGTGCGGGCGCGCATCATGCGCGCCCGCACGAATCGTCAGGCCGCCTCGGTGACGGTTTCGGCGGCGGGCACCAGGGCCTGCGCGACGATCTCCGCCACGTCGGTCATCGGCTGGACGTCGAGCACCGCCAGCACCTCGGCCGGGACGTCGTCCAGGTCGGGCTCGTTGCGTTGCGGGATGAACACCGTCGACAGCCCGGCCCGCTGAGCGGCCAGCAGCTTCTGCTTGACCCCGCCGATCGGCAGCACCCGGCCGTTGAGCGTGACCTCGCCGGTCATGCCGACGTCGGAGCGCACCTGACGCCCGGTGGCCATCGACACGAGCGCGGTCACCATCGTCACGCCGGCCGACGGGCCGTCCTTCGGGACGGCGCCCGCGGGCACGTGCACGTGGATGCGGCGGTCGAGCGTCGTGGGATCGACGCCCAGCTCCGCAGCGTGTGCCCGGACGTAGGACAGCGCGATCTGCGCGGACTCCTTCATCACGTCACCGAGCTGACCGGTCAGCTGCAGCCCGGGTTCGCCGTCGGTGGAGCCGGCCTCGATGTAGAGGACGTCGCCGCCGAGTCCGGTCACCGCCAGGCCGGTGGCCACGCCCGGCACGGCCGTGCGCTCGGCCGACTCCGGTATGAACCGCGGCCGGCCCAGGTACTCGACCAGATCCGGCTCGTCGACGACGACGCTGCGGACGTCCTCGCCGGCCAGCCTGGTCGTGACCTTGCGCAGCGCCTTGGCCAGCAGCCGCTCGAACTGCCGCACACCCGGCTCCCGGGTGTAGTCGGCGGCGATCTTGCGCAGTGCCGCGTCGGTCACGGTGACCTCGTCGGTGCTCAGCGCCGCCCGCTCGGCCTGCCGGGGCAGCAGGAAGTCGCGCGCGATCGCGACCTTGTCGTCCTCGGTGTACCCGTCGATCTGGATCAGTTCCATCCGGTCCAGCAGGGCCTGCGGAATGTTCTCGATCACGTTGGCCGTCGCGAGGAACACCACGTCGGACAGGTCGAGGTCGAGGTCGAGGTAGTGGTCGCGGAACGTGTGGTTCTGCGCCGGGTCCAGGACCTCCAGCAGCGCCGCCGCGGGATCGCCGCGGTAGTCGGAGCCCACCTTGTCTATCTCGTCGAGCAGCACCACGGGGTTCATCGACCCCGCCTCGCCGATGGCCCGCACGATGCGGCCCGGCAGGGCGCCGACGTAGGTGCGCCGGTGCCCGCGGATCTCGGCCTCGTCGCGCACGCCGCCCAAGGCCACGCGCACGAACTTGCGCCCCAGCGCCCGGGCCACGGACTCACCCAGCGACGTCTTGCCGACGCCGGGAGGGCCGGCGAGCACCATCACCGCACCCGACCCGCGACCGCCGACGACGGCCATGCCGCGCTGCGCGCGCCGGGCGCGCACCGCCAGGTACTCGATGATGCGGTCCTTGACGTCCTCGAGTCCGTGGTGATCGGCCTCGAGGATGCTTCTGGCTTGCGTCAGATCCGTGGAGTCCTCGGTGGTCACGCTCCACGGCAGCTCGAGCACGGTGTCGAGCCAGGTGCGGATCCAGCCGCCCTCGGGGCTCTGGTCGCTGGACCGCTCGAGCTTGCCGACCTCGCGCAGCGCGGCCTCACGGACCTTCTCGGGCAGGTCGGCGGCCTCGACGCGGGCTCGGTAATCATCGGAGCCGTCGGGCTCGCCCTCGCCGAGCTCCTTGCGGATCGCGGCCAGCTGCTGGCGCAGCAGGAACTCCTTCTGCTGCTTGTCCATGCCGGCGCGCACGTCCTCGGCGATCTTGTCGGTGACCTCGACCTCGGCCAGATGGTCAGCGGTCAGGTCGATCAGCAGCCGCAGCCGGGCGGCCACGTCCTCGGTCTCCAGCAGCTCGCGCTTCTGCACGTCGGACAGGTACGACGCGTAGCCGGCCGTGTCGGCCAGCGCCGACGGGTCGGTGATCTTGTTGACCACGTCCACGATCTGCCAGGCCTCGCGGCGCTGCAGCATCGCCAGCAGCAGCTTCTTGTATTCGGCGGCGAGCGCTGTGGTCTCGTCGGTCACCGACGGCTCGGCGACCTCGGTCACCTCGACCCACAGCGCAGCTCCCGGTCCGGTGGTGCCGGACCCGATGTGCGCCCGCTTCTCACCACGCACGACGGCCGCAGCGCCGCCGCCGGGGACCCGGCCGACCTGCACGATCGAGGCGAGCACGCCGTAGGTGGGGTAGCGGTCGTCGAGCCGCGGAGCGATCAGCAGCTTGCCGGACTCGCTGGCTTGGGCAGCGTCGACAGCAGCGCGGGCCGCGTCGTCGAGCTCGATCGGAACCACCATTCCCGGCAGCACGATCGGTTCGCTGACGAACAGGACCGGCACTTGCAGAGCTTCAGGCATCCATCCTCCTGGGGTCGTTCAACGGAAAGTTGAACCTGTTGCGCTCAACCCTGGCGGAGAACGGTTTGTTCCCCGGGCCATTCGGCTCACGGCGGAATAGCTGCCGCCGGCAGACCGTCGTAGCAGCAATGACACGGAGCACGGACGGGATCGAAGGCAAAGTCGTTGCGATCACCGGCGCGAGCAGCGGGATCGGTGAGGCCACCGCCCGGCTGCTCGCAGCCCGCGGAGCCCGGGTACTGCTCGGCGCGCGGCGGGCCGACCGGTTGACGGCGCTGGCCGGCGAGCTGGGCGACGGCGGCGCCGACGTGGCGGCCGTCGTGACGGACGTCACCGTCGCCGACGACCTCGTGCGGCTGGTCGCCGCCGCCGTCGACACGTTCGGCCGTCTCGATGTGCTGGTCTCCAACGCCGGCATCAGCGCGATCAGCCCGCTCGCCGACGGTGACCTTGCCGGATGGGGTGCGATGATCGACGTCAACCTGCGCGGGGTCCTGCACGGAATCGCCGCGGCCACACCGGTCTTCACGCGCCAGGGCCGCGGTCATTTCGTCACGACGGTGTCGACCGCGGGAGTGAAGGTGGTGCCGGGCATGGGGGTCTACGCGGCGACCAAGAACGCGGTCCGCACCGTCATGGAGACCCTGCGCCAGGAGTCGACCGACGGCGTCATCCGCACGACGTCGATCTCGCCGGGATTCGTCGACACCGAACTCGACGGCTCCATCACCGACCTCGAGCTGCGCGCTGAGATCCGTTCCCGCATGGACTCGTTCGGGCTCGCGCCGGATGCGGTGGCCCGTGCCGTCGCCTTCGCGATCGAACAGCCCCACGACGTGGAGATCGGCGACCTGACGATCCGTCCCACCGTGCAGAACTGACCGGACACGAGCAGGGAGCCTGCCGCTCGGGGGAAACGGCAGGCTCCCTGGGTGTGGGTGGGTCTTAGGCGGAGGCCTGAGCTCCGAGCACCCTCTGGATGTCCGGCTTCATCTGCTGCAGCTGCTGACCCCAGTAGCCCCAGCTGTGCGTGCCCTGCGGCGGGAAGTTGAAGACACCGTTGGTGCCGCCCGCCGCGATGTACTTGTCACGGAAGCTGATGTTGGTCCGCAGGGTGAAGCCCTCGAGGAACTGCGCCGCCATCAGATTCTGTCCCGCGGTGCCGGCGTCGAGCTCCGACGGCGTCCCGGTGCCGCAGTAGATCCAGACCCGGGTGTTGTTGGCCACCAGCTGGTTGATGTTGACCATCGGATCGTTGCGCTTCCACGCGGGATCACTGGACGGGCCCCACATGCTCTCGGCGTTGTAGCCGCCGGCGTCGTTCATCGCCAGCCCGATCAGCATCGGCCACCAACCCTCGGACGGGTTCAGGAAGCCCGACAGCGAGGCTGCGTAGATGAACTGCTGCGGATGGTAGATGGCATACGTCAGCGACGCGCTGCCCGCCATCGACAGGCCGACCACGGCGTTGCCGGTCCGCGAGACGCCGCGGTTGGCTTCCAGCCACGCGGGCAGTTCCTGGGTCAGGAACGTCTCCCACTTGTAGGTGTAGTTCTGGCCGTTACCCCGGGACGGCTGGTACCAGTCGCTGTAGAAGCTGGACTGGCCGCCGACGGGCATGATCGTCGACAGGCCGGACTGGTAGTACCACTCGAACGCCGGCGTGTTGATGTCCCAGCCGTTGTAGTCGTCCTGAGCGCGCAGACCGTCGAGCAGATAGACCGCGTGGGGGCCACCGCCCTGGAACTGCACCCGGATGTTGCGGTTCATCGCCGCGGAGAACACGTCCAGGTATTCGACGGGTAGGCCGGGCCGGGAGAAAGCCCCCGCTGTCGGCGTGCTCCCGGCGAAGCTGATCAGTCCGGGCAGCGCTGCTGCTGCCATGACGGCAGCCGCCATCCGGCGCACCCAGCGACCTCGAAACTTCTCTTTCCACTTCATAACGGCAACCAACCCACCTTTCTGTACATGTCCCACATGTCTCGCAAACTTTGCCGTCGCGTTGCAGGCGTAATGAAACACGGTGAGCCTGCAGGAACACGCGCCACACACCGGGATTCGACATCGCGGTTGGCTAACGATTGCGACTCGGCGCGGAATCGGGCTGCGCCCGCGCGCCTACTCGTCGGTGGCGCTCAGTGCGCGCCGGAGGCTTCTCCGGCGCTCCTCGATAGCGTGTCCGAAGTCGTGCAGCAGCACCGGCTTTCGGGCGACCAGGTCCTCCAGATACTCACGCTCGAGGTGGACGACGGTGACCTCTTCGAGCGCGTAGGCCGCCGCGGTGACCGGTTCCCGGGTCAGCGTGGTCTGGCCCAGGAAGTCGCCGGGCTGCAGTGTCCGCACCGGGATGAGGCTGCCGTCGTCAGCCGTCGCGGCGAGCCGCACACGGCCGCTGACGATGAACGTCATGCGGGTCGGCACCTGACCGGTGATCTGCAGGAACTCCTCGGCGCCATAGCGGGTGAGCCGCACGTGCGGCATGACCTGTTCCTGCTCGGAGTGGTTGAGGCGCAAAGTCGGTGCGACGACCGTCAACGCCTGCTGCACGCGCTCGGACGTCTCGAACGCGTCCTGGGCCTCGTCGAGGTGCAGGCCCGCACGTCGCGAGGCGTACCAGATCCAGCGCAGGAACGTCGTTTTCGCCGCGAAGTCGTCGGCGGGGCTGCGCAGCGGGATCGACGTCATGTAGCTCAGCGCCCCGGTCGCGACGGTGCTCGGGGACGCACCCTGGCGCAGCTGGGGGAGAGCGGACGCGACCCGGTCCAGGGTGGCGATCACCTCGTCCGGCGGATCGTCGATGGCGAATTGCGTGGTGACGGCCAGTGAATGCGTTCCGGGCGGCCTGCTGAAGTTGGTGAACGAGGCGTTCGCGAGCACCGCGTTGGGGATGATCAGCATCCCGGCGCCGGTGTCGATGTGGGTGGCCCGCCAGTTGACCTCGACGACACGTCCCTGGGCCGTCGGCGTCTGGATCCAGTCGCCCAGCGCGAAGGGCTGTTCGAACAGCACCAGCAGCCCCGAGATGATCTGACCGACGGAGTTCTGCAGCGCCAGGCCCAACACGATCGACGAGACGCCCAGCGCGGTGAACAGGCCTCCGACGTTGGCACCCCAGACGTAGGCCAGGATGACCGCCAGTCCCACCGCGATCAGCGCGAACCGGGCGACGTCGAGGAAGATCGACGGAATTCTCCTGCGCCAGCTGCCGTCCGGAGCCCCCTGGAACACCGTGGCGTTGAGCCCGGACAACGCCAGCACCATGAGCATGACGCCGAAGACCGTGGCCGCCAGGCGAACCGGTGTCGCGTCGACGGAGACCCGCATCGCCTGCACGAGCAGCAGGAGCAGCACGCCGATCGGCAGGATGTAGGTCCGCAGCAGATAGACCGGGCGCGCCAGGTGGCTGCGCCGCCGGCGCAGGGCGTTGTGGATCTCGGTCAGTGCCAGCAGGCAGGCGGGGAAACCGACGGCGATGACCAGCGCCCAGTAGAACCAGTCGGTGTCGAGGACGCCGGTCACGACTGGCGCTCCTCGAGTCGCCAGATCGTCTGCTCGTCGCCGTCGACCGTCATGGTGCCGGCCGAGGTGAACGCCCGGGCATCGCGCATGACGTCGTACACGCCGGTGGTGACGTAGACGCCCGGTCGGGGAGATCCGCTCTGCACCTGATAGGCGAGGTTGACCGCCGCGCCCCACATGTCGTACGCCAGCGTCGAGCGTCCCACCAGGCCGCTGGTGACCATTCCGGTGTCGATGCCGGCCCGCAGCCCGAGATGATGACCGGTCTCGGCGTTGAACCGCTCGACGATGCGTCCCATCTCCACGGCGAAATCCACGGTGCGCCGGACGTTGTCGAGCCTCGGCACGGACAGGCCGCAGCTGGCCAGGTAACCGTTGTGCAGGGTGCGGACCTGCTCGACGCCCAGATTCTCGGCGGCCGCGTCGAACTGCTGGGTGAGCTTGTTGACGACGGCGAGCAACTCGGAGGTGCTCAATTCCGCCGACAGCTCGTCGAGGCCCACGATGTCGGCGAAGATCACCGTGACGTTCTGATGGTCCTGGGCGATCGTCTCCTCGCCCTCGCGGTAGCGCTGCACCACCTGCTCGGGCATCAGCGACAGCAGTAGCCGGTCGTTCTCCCGGCGCTGCTCGGTCAGCAGCTCCTCCTTGATCGCGAGGTTGCGGCTCATGTCGTTGAAAGCGACTGTCAGATCGCCGAACTCGTCTCGGGTGCGCACCGGCACCATCACCCGGTAGTCGCCGGCACTGATCTGCTGAGCCGCCGCCTCGAGGCGACGGATGGGACGCACGAACAACCGAGCCAGCAGCATCGCCGCCAGGCACACCACGAAGATGATGATCGTCGTGGACAGCACCAGCGTGCGGGTGAACGCGGCGACCGGCGCGAACGCCTCGTCGGTGTCGATCTTGGCGATCACCGACCAGTGCAGGCCGGGCAGATCGACCGGCGCGTAGGACTGCAGCGTGTCGCGACCGAGGTAGTCGTCGGAGATCATGGTGCCGGTCTGCCCGCGTTGTGCCAGGCGGGTCGCCTCGGTGGCCACCGGCTGGACCAACGTCGTGCCGTGCTGGCGGATCGACGACTCGGCGACGTCGGGAGGCGTGCCCGCGTCGATCACGGCCCGCTTGAACGCGGTGGGGTCCTGGAGGAACAGCCGCGAGTCCGACCGCATCAGATCGTCGGGACCGACCAGGAACGTCTCGCCCGTGCGGCCCATGCCCGCCGCTTCCCACTGCTTGCCGAAGGTCATCAGCCGGTTGATCTTGGAGACCGGGAACTGCAGGGCGAGAACACCTTCCACGCGGCCCCGGGGTCCGACCGGGGTCACCATCCATGCCGTGGGCTCGTCGGCCGGCTGGTAGTCGCCGAAGTCGGTGATGCCGACGTAGTCGACGGAGTTGGCGGCCATCGCCTTCTGATAGGCGTCGCGGAGGTCGTTCTGCCGATAGGGCCCGGTCAGGATGTTCGTGCCCAGGTCGACGCCCTTGTAGGCGGTGTAGACCACGTTGCCGCGGGTGTCGAGCAGCAGTGCGTCCTCGAAATTGAATCGCTGCACGATGCCGCGGAAGAACTCGTTGAACCGGGCGTTGGCCGCCGACCATGCGCTGCCGTCGCCCGCGTCGTCGTATTGGATCGCCTTGTCCCAGTCGCTGAATGGCGCTGTGTAGTAGGCCTGCAGGTACTTCTGTGCGTTCGACGTCGGCAGGAGGGCGTTGATGTCGGGCCGCACGCCCGTCTGATGCTCCTCGGTGGGGCCGAACTGCTTGGTGTAGTAGTCGGCCACCGACTGCGACTGCACGGGGTTGACGGCCGACGTCTGCAATTCGTCGAAGCCCGCGGTGAACGCCTCCATCGCCTCGGTGGTGGTCGAACCGCGCGTGTAGATCAGCAGGGAGTTCTTCAGGTCGGCGAACTGCGATTCCAGTTGCCGGGTCTGCGACGCCCGGATCTCGGTGAGGCGTTCGAACACCGAGGCCCGCAGGGACTCCCGGCCCGACTGGTAGCCGATGAATCCGACCACCGCGACCGACAGGATGCTGGTGATCAGCAGCATCATCAGCAGCTTCGACTGGATGCTGATCCGCGACAGGACACGCCTGCGCAGGCCGCGCCGCGGAGGGATCCGCTCGGAGTCGGGGCGCTCGTCCGCTTCGCTGTTTGCCATCGGTGGGGAAGATTAGCCTGAAAAGGTGGCCACCGAGAGACATGATCAGCAATCGTCGCCGGACGACCCGTTCGACTTAGAGCGCTTCGTCGACGCCCAGCACGGCGTCTACGACACGGTGCTGTCCGAACTCCGCGCCGGCGCCAAGCGCACGCACTGGATCTGGTTCGTCTTTCCGCAGCTGAAGGGCTTGGGCCACAGCGCCACCGCGCAACGGTTCGGGATCTCGTCGCTGGCCGAGGCCGAGGCGTATCTGGCGCATCCGGTGCTCGGACCGCGGCTGCGGGAATGCACCGGGCTGCTGCTCACCCACCGGGGGCGCCCGCCGCGCGCGATCCTCGGGTACCCCGACGATCTGAAGGTGCGTTCGTCGATGACGCTGTTCGCGAAGGCCGGTGGGGACCGGCAGTTCCGTGAGGTGCTCGACGCCTTCTACGACGGCCAGCAGGACGGCGCGACGCTGGATCTGCTCGGCTGATTCAGCGCGGCGCGACGATCAGCCAGCCGTGTGGCGGCACCGCGGTGTCGGACACGACGTCCGACGGGGGTGCACCCGATCCGGCGACGACCTCGCCCCGGTCGATCCCGAATTCCGGCAGTGACAGCGGCATCGCCTCGTCGTCGACGTTGAGCGCGACGACGAGCTCGCCGCCCTGCTCGCCTCGTGCCGCGTAGACGTACCCGCGGTTGGTCACGTGCAGCGCCGCGGTCCGCGCGGTGTGCAACCACGGGTGGCGACGGCGCAGTCCGATCAGGTGCTGATGCGCGCGGAACACCTGCTGCCCGTGTTCGCCGACTCCTTCGTGGGGAGAACCGAATTCGGGCCTGACTGCGTCGTCGCCGCCGAAGCGCTCCTCTTTCACGCCGCGATAGGCCACTTCGTCGCCCGCGTAGATGCTCGGAATGCCGCCCGTGGTCAGCAGGACGACGAGGGCATGCTCGACGTGGTCGGGGTTGGTGAGCTGGCTCGCGATCCGCGTGACGTCGTGGTTGCCGATGAACGTCATCGGCACGAAGGTGTCGAGGAACTCGTCGTGCCGGGTCAGTGCCCAGTCGAGCTCGTGGAGGTTGCCGTCGTTGAGGCTGCTCCAGATGGCCTTCCACAGTTCGTACTGGGTGACGGAATCGAACCCGGAGTCGCGGACGCGGGCCTGGTAGTCGCCGTGGATGACCTCACCGACGAACCACGCCTGCGGATGCGCCTGGCGCACGCGGGGCAGCACCTGGGCCCAGAACCGGTCGGGCACCGCGTAGGCCGCGTCCAACCGCCAGCCGTCGGCGCCACGCGAGAGCCAGTGGCTCATCACGTCGGCCGTGTAGTCGACGACCTCGGGGCTGCGGTGGTTCAGGGCGATCAGGCCCTCATGGCCTTCGAAGGTCGCGAAGTCGTCGCCGTGCGTCCGGAACCAGGACCGGTCCCCGCCGGCGGCCGCGTCGCGGTAGCGCGCGAAGTCGGTGCCGACGTGGTTGAACACACCGTCGAGCAGTACCCGCAGACCTCGGCGGTGCGCCTCGGCGATCAGATGGTCGAAATCCTCGTCGCTGCCCAGCCTCGGATCGATGCGGTAATGGTCGGTGGTGTCGTAGCCGTGGGTTCGGGAGGCGAACACCGGTCCCAGCGCCAGCCCGGATGCGCCGAGCTCGACGGCGTAGTCCAGCCAGCCGACGAGTCTGCGCAGCCGGTGCTCGTCGGGCGTCGGGGCGGGATCGGCCGGGTAGGCACCGACGAAGCCCAGCGGATAGACCTGCCACCAGATCACGTGCTGCACCCACTGCGGCTCGGTCATGCGCGAAATACCCTCTCGTACAACGTTTTCATTTCAACCGTGAGTTCAGGGGCCGGACCGTCGCACGCGATGCCGGGAGCGACCGTGGCGACGGGCAGCGGGGCCACCGGTGTTTGAGGGGCCTTCCACTGGCGCAGCCACCGCGTCAGCTCGAACTCCGGGTGGCGGGTGTGGTCGCCGTCCTCGAGCGCCTCGCGCGCGAGATCCACGCAGCGGCGCAAGTGGACGAGGTCGTCGGCACTGATCGGCACCAGCCGGAGTCTACGCAGTCTGAAGGCGTCAACCGCAGCAGCCGGTGTCCAGCCGGCACGCACACGAGGCGCTGATCGGCACGTCGGCGCGGGCAACGGCCAGCTCGAGCTGTCTGCCGACGATCGCGGCCTCGCCGTTTCGACCCAGCCGCGTCAGGCACTCGTGGTAGCCGTGCAGACTCCAGACGTTTCCGGGATGCTGGCAGGACCGGCTCAGCGTCGGGTCGAGTCCGAGGTCGGCGGCATACACCTGCGCCGCCTGCTCGACGTGACCCTGTTCGAGCAGCAGAGCGCCGTACGCATGGCGCGTCGGCTGCATCCAGCCCCAGGGCTCGTCGTAGGGCAGGGAGTCGTCCAAATCGACGGCCCGGGCCAGATGCGTGAAAGCGGTCTCGTATTCGCCTGCCCGGTAGGCGATCTCGCCGTTCAGCATCTCCGCCGCGATCGCGAGGATGTCGCGGCCGGTGTTGTTGAACAGATAGCGGCTCTCCGGGATCCGGTCGTACGCCGCCGCGAAAGCCTCGCGTTCGGCGCGGGCCCGATCCACCTGACCGGTCGCGGCGTGCGCCACCCCACGCCCGTAGTGGATCGTGGCGGTGGTGGTGCAGTACAACTCCCGGTCGTCGGGCAGCGCCGTGGCGATCAGGTCGGCCCAGCGGCCGAACCGCACCAGTACGTGGACCCGCAGCGGCACGAACGCTTCCAGCCAGTCGGCCATCGGCGGGGATTCGATGGCCAGCAGCTCGGGCGTGAGCTGCCCGGCCAGTTCGTCGGCGGCGTGCAGCGCGACCGCGGAGTTGCCTTCGAACATCGCGGAGTACACCACGAAGTGCAGGTCGTGCGCGCGGTAGAGCGAGTAGAAGTTCAGGGGGCCCGCCCGCTCCACGAATCGCCGGTCTGCTTGCACCGCAGCATGATTCGCAACCACGGAGTCGTGGTAGTTGCCGCACAGCACGTCGATGTGGCTGGGCATGTGCTGCAGGTGCCCGGCGTCGGGGACCAGGCCGCGCAACCGATCGGCGGCCGGCAGCGCGTCCTGCGGGGCCGCCGACATCTCCATGGCATGTAGGTACAGGTGCAGGGCGCCGGGGTGGTCGCGGCCGGCCGGGGCGTCGAGGACGTCGTCGAGAATCCTCTTGGCCTCGACCACCCGCGAGCCGGGCGCCGGTTCACCGGTTCGCCCGTCCCACAACGCCCAGGCCGTGACGTTGAGCAGCGCGTCGGCGGCCAGCACCGCGACGTCGACGTCGTCGGGATAGGACTCGGCGAGGCGAGCCATCGCGTCGGCGTAGGCGCTGTGGCCGGCCTGCAGGGCGTCGGCATCGGAGGGGTCCGCGGTGGGGAAGCGCGCGGTGAGCGCGTCGATCAGGCCGCGTTCGACCGCCGACGCGCGGTTTCCGGCGGCCAGTCCGAGTTCCTTCCGCGCCCGCGCCAGCGACGCGGCCAGATCGACCGGATCGAAGGCCTCCCAGGCCTTGTTGTAGTTGGGCCCGATCGCGTAGGCGATGCCCCAGCGGGCGATCGCGAGGTCGGCGTCGAGCGCCAGCGCGCGTTCGAAACAGCGGATCGCCTCTTCGTGATTGAACGCGTAGGACCACACCATGCCGCGGTCGAACCACAGTTGCGCGGCCGCGGACGAGGTGTCAGTCGGCCGATGGTAGGAGCCGAGGTCGTAGTACGGCTCGGTCTGGCCCGACACGCTCGGCGTAACGGTCATACACGGCACGATAATTCACCCGCGCGGCGGTGGCGACGACTGCGAGCAGGCACCCGGCCGCAGCCCATGCGGTCAGCGTGATCAGGGGTGCGGCCGCACCGTGGCCGGCGAAGTAGGACACGCTTCGCAACAGCGAGACTCCCGATCCCTGGGGAACGAGCATGCTGAACGTCGAGTAGAAGCCGGACAGCAGCGGACGGCCCACCGGACCGGCGGCGGCCGCGTTGCCGACCACGACCAGGAACAGCCCCAGTGCGACGGACGCGGCGGTGCCGAAGGCGGCCGCGACCCCGGTGACCGCGCCTCCGACGGCCATCGCATAGAGCCACAGCACCGCGAACACCTGCCACGGATGCGCGGTCAGCGCATCGAGCATCGGTCCCACATAGATCGTCACCGCGCCGGCGAGCACCGTCGAGAAGGCGACCAGGGACAGCGTGCGCAGGCCCAGCGTCGCCGGGGCGCGGACGCTGCCCGTCAGTCGTCCGAGCAGCGCCGCACCGAGAGACGCGCCGATCGAGACGAAGATGACGGCATAGAACTCGACCGTGCCGGAAGGGTCGCCCGGCGATGTCGGCGCCACGTCCTCGACGACCGGTGCCAGGGCGGCGCGCTCGGCGACCGCTCGTCCGACGGACTCCGCGGCGGCCGCCACGCTGTGCCCACCTCCGCCGGCGACGTAGATCGTCAGCCGGCGGTCGGGTGTGACGGCCAGCGCGGTGTCGGCGGTGCGTTCGTACACCTGCCGGCGGGCGGCGGCCGGATCACCGACTTCGTTGACCGACAAGGCATTCTGCTCGCGCAGCCCTTGCACGATCGGCGCAGGCGCCGACACCGCGACCCTCATGTGGTGCAGTGTCGGTTTGGCGAAGGCGCCGGAGTAGCTGGCCACCATGGCGAGAACGAAGATCGTGAGTCCGGCCAGTGCCAGCGCCGTGGTCCGCAACGCGGATCGGTCGCGGAACGCCGGAAGCTCGTCGACGTGGTGTTTACCCATCGGGGGTCCTTTCTCGAGCTGCGGAGATGCCCAGCAGGGCGTCGACGGTGTCGAGCGCGGCGCTGACGCGGGCATTGAGGTCGGTGGCGTCGGGGTCCTCCATCCAGGACCGGAGCACCTCCATGAAGCCGCCGACCAGGAATCGGGTGACCGCCTCGGCGGGCAGGGGAGCGATGGCGGCCAGAACGGCCATGCCCTGTGCGGCGATCTGTTCGCAGGCCGGCAGCAGCGCGTCCCGGAAGGCGGTGACGACGTGCTGGGTGACGGTGCTCGGCACGATGTTGCGGTACATCGCGCGGTGATCGGCGGCGAACGCGAACAGCTGCAGGATGCTGGCGCGGGCGTCGCCGCCGGGGACACCCGCGCCGGCCGCGACGGCCTGGAACTCGTGGCTGAACGCGACACCGACGGCGTCGTCGCGGTCGCGGAAATGCCGGTAGAAGACCTGACGGCTCACCTCGGCCCTGGAGACCAGGTCACCGACCGTGATCTCGTCGACCGGACGTTCGTGAGCCATCGCGAACGCCGCCGCGAGGAGCCTGGTGCGGACTCGTTCCGCCCGGGGGTCTGCGCTTCGGACTCGTACTGGCATGCGTCGAGACTAAGCGATTTCGTTGACACATGTCGACGACATATTAGGTGATCTAAGACAAGCTCGCGGTGAGCTGTGACGCCGGTTGCGGCAGACCGCGACCGTGACGCGAGGCCCGGCCGTGGATCAGACGAGGGCGGGCGGCGCCGAGTCGGCCCGCCGCCCAGGCAGCCGGCGGGCCGACTCGGCGGCGATCACTGGCTGGAGGCCGTCAGCTTCTTGCCGTACTGCCGCTCCATCATGGCCGTGTCGCCGCACACCTCGACCCGAACCGTCTTGCCGTCCCGCAGTGTGTACACCTCGACGTCGTGAGCCGTCTCGCCGCCCACCGTCGACTCGCTGAGCACGACCACCATGTCGCCGTCGGCGAGGAATCGGTGCGCCGTGATGCTCGGCGACTTCTCGCCCAGCCGCTGCAGGAACTCGCCCAGTTCCCCCTTGCCGTGATAGGTGCCGCTGATGGCGCTCTCACCCGGCTGCACCCACTCGATGTTGTCGTCGAACAAACTCATCAACGTCTCGACGTCACCGTCAGCGAAGGCTTGGTACCCCCGCTTGATGATGTCGATGTTCTGCTCCTGTTCCGACATGTCCGCCTTCCTTTCCCTTCGATCGGGGCCCGGACGCAGCCCTCAGTGCGCGTCGATCAGGACACTCCGATACCAGCAGCGAAGCACCGTGCAGCGGCGAAACCATCATCTGAACGAATGAGATCCACTAGCCTTCTCAGTGGACTCACGGGGCCGTGTTGTCATGCAGAGGCTGACGATCGATTCGGGGACGTGGCCATGGTCACGGTCGATGAGTTCTCGCGCCTAGTTTCCGGCATCTACGCGGCGGCGGTCAGTCCTGAGGACTGGCAGGCGGCCATTCGAGACATCCACCGCGCGCTGGGCGGAACGGGCGGCTCACTGCTGGTGGGAGATCCGCGGGGGATGTCGTTCCAGAACTCGACACTGCCCGCGGCGGTGCTCGAAAGCTACGTGGCAGAAGGGTACTACCGCCTCGACTACGTGCTCGCCGCTATCGAGCAGGGTCCTGTCGGCGTCGTGCGGACCGGTCCCGAAGTCGTCGTCGCGAATCGGGACCCCGATTTCTACGTGGGGTGGATGCGCCCCAACGAGCTCGAGGACGGATTGTTCGTTCGGCTCAGCGACGGCCCTCGATCGAGCCACTTGTTGGTGTTGTCACCCACGAGTCCCTTCGGCACCCCGGAGCGGGTGAAGCTGATGAGCGGGCTGGTGGAACATCTGCGACAGGCCCTGCGCACGCAGGGCAGGCTGGAGGCGTTGTCGGACAGGGCGGTCGAGACCGCCGGCGCCCTGGAGTCGGTCAGGCACGGAGTCGTCGTCCTCGCCCGAGACGGCCTCGTCGTCAACTACAACTCCGCGGCCGAGCGGATCTTCCGCACCCGCGACGGCCTGATGACGCGGTCGGGCCGATTGGCCGGCAACGCCGCCCACTTCGACCGCGAGCTGAGCCTGGCCATCGACAACGCCCTCACCGGAACACACTCCACCATCCGCACCGGATCGTCACTCACCTGCCCACGCCCCTCGGGCAAGCGACCCTACGTGATCCATGTGTCGCCATCGCACCGCCGCAACGCCGACGAGCCCCTGCGCCGACCGATGGCGCTGGCACTCATCATCGACCCCGAAGACGAACCCGAACCGGATCACCGCCTGCTGCAACGCCTTTACCACCTCACCAGAGCCGAAGCCGACATCGCGATACGCGTACTGCACGGCGCGGGCCTCAAGGAGATCTCAGAACAACTGTCGATCTCGCTGCCGACGGTGCGCACCCACCTGCAACACATCTTCGACAAGACCGACACCCACCGCCAAGCAGAACTCGTCAGACTCCTCCTCGCACTGAGCCCATGAACGGGGCCTCACCGTCGAGACATGAGCAACCAAGAACCACACGGCGCCGAAACCGCGATCTCGACGAACGACATCGACTAGCCTTCTCAATGGACTCACGGGGCCGTGTTGTCATGCAGAGGCTGACGATCGATTCGGGGACGTGGCCATGGCCACGGTCGATGAGTTCTCGCGCCTAGTTTTCGGCATCTACGCGGCGGCGGTCACTCCTGAGGATTGGCACGCGGCGCTCGACGATGTTCGCCGGGCCATCGGCGGGACTGTCGGCACACTCAGCCAAGCGACGGACGGGGTCTGGGCCATCCGGGCTACGACCGCACCCGCCGATGTCGGTGATGCTTACGCCGACCACTACTACCGCCTGGATTACGTGCTGGCCGGCGCAGCGACCGGTCCGGTGGGTGCGGTACGCACCGGGACAGAGCTCATAGCACCGCAGACGGACACAGAGTTCTACAACGACTGGATGCGTCCGAACGACATCGGAGACGGCCTCTTCGCCCGCCTCACCAGCGGGCGACGCCTGTCGTGTCTGATCGTGGCTTCGCCGGCGCGGACCGAGCCATTCGACACCCCGGAGCGCGTGAAATTGATGGGCGGATTGGTGCAGCACCTCCAACAGGCGCTGCGCACCCAGAACACGTTGGAGGCGTTGTCGGACAGGGCGGTCGAGACCGCCGGCGCCCTGGAGTCGGTCAGGCACGGAGTCGTCGTCCTCGCCCGAGACGGCCTCGTCGTCAACTACAACTCCGCGGCCGAGCGAATCTTCCGCACCCGCGACGGCCTGATGACGCGGTCGGGCCGATTGGCCGGCAACGCCGCCCACTTCGACCGCGAGCTGAGCCTGGCCATCGACAACGCCCTCACCGGAACACACTCCACCATCCGCACCGGATCGTCACTCACCTGCCCACGCCCCTCGGGCAAGCGACCCTACGTGATCCATGTCTCGCCATCGCACCGCCGCAACGCCGACGAGCCCCTGCGCCGACCGATGGCGCTGGCACTCATCATCGACCCCGAAGACGAACCCGAACCGGATCACCGCCTGCTGCAACGCCTTTACCACCTCACCAGAGCCGAAGCCGACATCGCGATACGCGTACTGCACGGCGCGGGCCTCAAGGAGATCTCAGAACAACTGTCGATCTCGCTGCCGACGGTACGCACCCACCTGCAACACATCTTCGACAAGACCGACACCCACCGCCAAGCAGAACTCGTCAGACTCCTCCTCGCACTGAGCCCATGAATCTCCGGTCGCGCTTGCGTTCTGTGCGTTCGGATCTCCCGTGAGAGCACGAGAGGACCTCATTCGGGGGCAGCCGATCAGGAGCCGGTTCCTGCTACCGCCGAAGGAACCACCGCTCCAGCCACCGCTCGAGGGACGCCGCGTCGCCCGGCCCGCCGGCGGCGGCGAGGTAACCGTCGGGCCGGACCAGCATCCAGCACCCGGGTTCCCGCAGCGGCTCACCGGCCCACGGCCGCACCGACACCACGCCGTCCCAACCGCGGGCCACCTCCACGATCGGCTCGGCACCCTCGCCCGCGAAGAGCGTGAGGCCACCGAGGTCGAGCGCGTCGTAGAGCCCACCGGCATCGGCCACCCGGTCGCCGGGCCGCAGCGGCCCGATACCACCGGCACCCTGAGCGAGAGCGCGGTCGCGATAACCGGCCGACAACTGACCGAACATCGACGCGGCGGCGTTCTGCACTCGATCACGCCCGAGCATCCTCGGCGCCAGCCGAATCCGTGCGGCGTGTACGAACCGGTTGGTGGAGTTGAAGACTCGCGTGCCGATCTCGGTGAACCAGATCAGTCTCCGGATCACAGGGAGGCGCTCGGAGTCATACGTGTCGAGCAACTCGGGGCGGGCCCGGCCGTCGAGCACCATGGCCAGCTTCCACGCCAGGTTGACCATGTCCTGGATGCCCAGGTTCATGCCCTGCCCGCCGGCCGGGCTGTGCACATGCGCGGCATCACCGCCGAAGAACACCCTGCCCGACCGCAGTGACCGCACATGCCTGCTGTTGATGCGGAAGCGCGAACTCCAGTTCAGCGTGTGCAGCCGAACCGGGATGTGCACGGTTCGCGCGAAGAGCCGCTGCATCTGTTCGACCGTGGGTTCCCCGGCGCCGCTGACGATCCCGGCCGGATCGGTGGCCATCAGCCGGAACCTGCCCTGCCCCATCGGGAAGGTGGCGACGAATCCGCGGCGGGCCAGGAAGATCGACACCTGGTCGTCGGCGAGCTCACCGTCGACGTGCAGGTCGGCGAGCACGTACCTCTGCGGCAGCGTCCGCCCGGGGAAATCCACGCCGAGCGCTCTGCGAAGCGTGCTGTGCGGTCCGTCGGCGGCGATGACGTACGACGCGGAAACGACCTCTTCGGTGCCACCGTCGCTGTGCAGCGTGACGTCCACGCCGGCGCGGTCCACCGACTCGGCCACCGCCGTCACCTCCACGCCGCGCTCCACCTTGACGCCCTGGCGCGCCAACTGCTCGGTGAGCAGCCGCTCGGACTCGGACTGCGCCAGCATCAGGATGAAGTTGAATCGGCTTGGCATGCGGTGTAATTCGATGGGCCCAAGCGTGCGGCCATCGGCATACAGCGTCGCGGCACCCGTCTTGTTACCCAGCGCCAGCATCGAATCTCCGACGCCGCGCACGCGCAGTAGTTCCAGGGTCCGCGCCTGCACGGCCAGAGCGCGCGACTCCGTGGACGGCCGGGGCGCCCGGTCGACGAGGCGCACCGACACCCCGAGGCGGGAGAGTTCCAGTGCGGCGGTGAGGCCGGTCGGTCCGGCACCGACGATCACGACGGGGATGCGGTCCATGAGAACTCCTCACGTCAAGTCAACAACTGTTGACTTCAACGATAGAGCGCATGCGCAGAATGTCAACACCCGGTGACTTATGCTGACGCCATGACACGAGCACGCGATGCCGGCGCCACCCGGGCCGACATCCTGGCCGCCGCGCGTGAGCGCTTCGGCGCCGAGGGCTACGAACGGACGACCCTGCGAGCGATCGCCGCCGACGTCGGCGTCGACCCGGCCCTGGTGATCCGGTACTTCGGCAACAAGGCGCAACTGTTCGCCGCCGCCGCGGAATTCACCCTGCACCTGCCCGATCTGACCGGGTTGACGCCCGACGAGATGGCCGAGGCACTGCTCGAACGCTTCTTCGCGGTCTGGGAAGCGGACACGACGTTCGTCGCCCTGCTGCGGGCGGCGATGACGAGTCCCACCGCGGCGGAGACGATGCGTCAGGTCTTCGCGACCCAGGTGGCCCCGACCCTGGCGGCCGTCGCCCCCGATCACCCGGGGCCGCGAGCGGTACTGATCGGTTCCCTCGTGATCGGGATGGCGACGACCCGCTACGTGCTCCAGGCGCCCGCCGCCACGGCGCTCGGCCACGAGGAACTGATCCGGTGGGCGCGGCCCGTCATCCGCGAACTGCTGGTCGGCGCCGCACCGCCGCGATAACCGCGACACCGCCGCTGGAACGTGTTCTAGTCGAGGAGTGCTGAACTACACCCGTGTCGAGAATCTGAGCGCATCCGACGTCGCACGGTTGCGCGGCCGCTACGAACCGCTTACCGAATCGGTGCGGGCACTGATCGACGCGACCATCCGCACGGAGGCCGACGACGACGCCGTGGCCGCCGCGAAGGCCGAGATCGATTCGGCTACCGCCCGGCTGCGCTCGTCGGCGCGTGACGGCTCGTTCGGCATCCAGTTCGGCGCCGACGGCGACCCGATGCCGTGGGGTAACGCGGTGATCGGTGTGCGCAACCCGACCGCGCCGCCGCTGGTCATCAGTCGGCGCGCCGACGGCTCGGTCAGAAGCGACTTTTATCTTGGCGCGGCCTTCGAAGGACCACCGGGCCACGTCCACGGCGGGGTCGCGGCGAAGATCCTCGATCACGTCCTCGGCGACGCGGTCAGCACCCCTGGGATACACCGCCTCACCGGCACACTCACCGTTCGCTACCTGCGCCTGACGCCGCTGGGCCGGCTCAGCGCCGAGGCGCGGATCTCCTATACCGAGGGAGTGAAGACCTACGCCGTCGGACACATCGCCGACGACGACGGCCCGACCGTGGAGGCGCAGGCGGTGTTCATCGAGCCGCGGTGGGCCCGGGAGTGACGGCGAGGGCCGTCAGGTTGCGGCTGATCGCCCAGATCTCGGCCACCAGCACCCGCGTCGCACCCGCCTCGTGCCGGGACGCGGCGTCCCGGAGTCGCTGGCCGGCCGCGGTCAGCTCGGCCATGTCGACGGTCCACGGCCTCGCCGGAGTCGGCGGGTTCCCGCACAGCGACTCCACGTATTCGTCGACCGCCAAGGCGAAATCGTGGTCCGGCACCGCCGAATGCCCGTCGCGAAGGTTGTCCTCGAGCGCGGCGCACGATCCGGTGATCGCGTTGAGCGCCGTGCGGTAGGAGCGCAACCAATGTCGCAGATCTCGTGACTGCAGCCGGGACGCGCCGGCCGCCGCCTCGAATGCCGCGCGGGCACGGAAGGCGCGCTGCCACGCCGCCGACAACGCGTCGGTCGGGTGGTCGACCTGTTGCACATAGGCTTTGATCACCATTGCCGCGTAGTCGATCTCGGTCTTGAGGAGTTCACCGGCACGCTGGGCCAGCCGCGTCAGCACGTCGTCGGGCAGCAGAACGTGGGCGAGCACCGCCAGCCCGCCGCCGAGGAGAGCGCCGACCAGCTGGGCGCTCACCGGAGTCGTCGCGGTGTGGCCGCCCGCGGCGATCAGGAAGACGACGGTGGCCGCGAGCGTCGCGGACAACGCGAGATAACCGACCTCGGCCGCGGCGAAGGCGATGCCGACCGACACCACCGCCAGCAGAGTCGACACCAGCGGCACCGGGTCGAGCACGAACAGCAGCCCGGCCGCGACGGCGATCCCCACGAGGGTCGCGCCCAGCCGGCCCACGCACCGGGTGTAGGTGTGCGCCGTCTCGGGCCGCAGTACCAGTAACACGGCCAGAGCCACCCAGTAGCCGTGCGCGACATCGGTGTAGCGCTCGAAGGCACAGCCGACGGCCACGGCCGTCCCGAGGCGGACGGCGTGCCGCAACACCGGTGAGTGCCGGTCCAGGTGGCTGCGGATCAGGGCCGCGCTCGAGCGCACGGAGGTGCGCAGTTCCGGGCGTCTGATGCGGACCACCTCGGGAGTCGACGGCAGGAAGTCACCGAGTCGGTATGCCACCGCTTCGTGCACCTGGGTGCAGAGCCGCGCGACGGCGGTCGAATCGCCTTCCGGGCTCTCGGCGGCGGCCTTGTCCAGACGACGGATCGCGGCGTCGGCGTCGGCGCGGGCGCCACGCCGGGGATCGGCCACCGCTTCCAGCGTCTCGGCCGCCGCGGCGAGCACGCCCGTCGACCCCTGCCGGGCGGCCACGTCGGTCAGCGCGGAGCCGATGCGCTCGGGCACCGCGTACCAGCTGCGGTATTCGGCCGGTCGCCGCCTGGTCTGGCCGTCGGTCAGCACGAATGCCTCGCGCAACGCGACGAGTGGCCGGGTGTCGACCGGCCGCAGGTCACCGTCGGCCAGGCGCCGGGCGTCCGCGGCCAGCGAGGAGTAGGCGACGGCCAGGGCATCACGTTGGTCGCGCCAGCGGCGCGGCGGCCGCACCGCGATGACCGCCGCCTGCAGCAGACCGGCGGCGACCGCCAGTGCGCAGGTGCCCACCGTCGACGACCACGTCGGGGGGTCGGGAGCGGCGGTGACGAGCAGGACGCCCGACGCCGTCGCGATGAGCCCGGCGGTGGCGCCCAGCGCCCACGGCATGGCCGCGCCGAAGCACCACAGCCCCGCGACGACGATGAAGACGGGGGAGTAGGCAGAGGTCAACGCGCCCACCAGAACTGCCGACCCCATCAGGAACGACACCCCGACGACGAGGGGGATCCGGCCCCGCGGATCGTCTTGGAGCGCGGTGGCGGCGGCGATCGCGGCCGCGCCGGCCACGGCGGTGACCGACCCCGCAGGACCCCACTGCATCGCCACGACTGCCATCACCGCGATGGCCAGCAGACTGCGCAGAACCGCGGCGACGTCCGGCAATGACAAACGCACCCCGAGGCCCTTGATCACGTGTCCATTATGTTCGCCGAGTGGAGAAAGTGATCATCACCTTGCGCGGCACTCCCGGTGACGAGGCCTGGTGTAGGAGTTTGCGCACCGAGATCGCCGATGCTCTCCTCGACACGGGGGTGCCGGGCCTGGCGATCAATGTCCGCGACGCCCTCGTCGCCGACTCGCTGATGACGCTGACCACTCTCGACCCTCCGGTGATCGCTGTGGTCAGCCTGTGGACCCAGCAGTGTTACGGCACTCAGATCCGTTCTGCGCTGCAGCTTCTGGACGAGGTGTGCGAGCAGGCCAGCGCCTACCTGGTCACCGAGTCGGTGCCGCTGGAGCCCCCGCACACCGAACCGGGGCAGCGCACAAGGGGGTTCGCGAACGTCGCGCTGTTGCGCCGGCCCGCGGAGCTGGACGACAAGACGTGGCTGGCCCGCTGGCAGCTCGATCACACGCAGGTGGCCCTCGAGGTGCAGTCGACGTTCGGCTACACCCAGAATGCGGTCGTGCGCGCGCTCAGCGACGGCGCCGCGCCCGTCTCGGCGATCGTCGAGGAACTCTTCCCCCTGGAGGCGACCTCTGATCTGCACGCGTTCTTCGGCGCCGCCGACGACGCGGATCTCAACGACCGGATGGCCCGGATGGTGGCCAGCACGTCGGCCTTCGGCGCCAATCGCGACATCGACACCGTCCCGACGAGCCGCTATGTGCTGCGGACGCCGTTCGGCGCGGCGGCTACGCTGCGACCGTGACTCTTCAGATCAGCGACGAGAACCGGGTCCGCACGCTGGTGCTGAATCGGCCCGACGCCCTCAACGCGTTCAACGAAGAGCTCTACCTCGCCACCGCGACGGCGCTGCGCGACGCCGCCGACGATCCGGAGGTGGCCGTCGTTCTGATCACCGGCGCCGGGCGGGCGTTCAGCGCCGGCAACGATCTCAAGGAGATGCAGACGCGCATCGCCGACGGTTCGTATGCCGAGGGCAGCCACTTCTCGACGATGATCGAGGCGTTGGCGGAACTGCCCAAGCCGTTGATCTGCGCGGTCAACGGCGTCGGGCTCGGCATCGGCACCACGATCCTCGGTTACGCCGACCTGGTGTTCATGTCCACGACGGCCCGGCTGAAGTGCCCGTTCACCAGCCTGGGTGTGGCACCGGAGGCGGCCTCGTCGTATCTGTTGCCGCAGCTGATCGGCCGCCAGAACGCGGCGTGGCTGCTGCTGTCCTCGGAGTGGGTCGACGCGGCGGAAGCCCACCGCATGGGGATCGCCTGGAAGGTGTGCGAACCCGACGACCTGCTGCCGGACGCCCGCAGGCACGCCGAAGTCCTTGCCTCACGGTCGATCCCGAGTCTGATCGCGGTGAAGCAGACGATCACCGAGCCCTACCGCGCCGGTATCGCGGCGGCGACCGAGCGCGAGAATGCGCATTTCCAGCAGTTGCTCGGTGGCGCCGCCAATGCGGCTGCGCTGGCCGAGTTCACCGGGCAGCGGCCGTCCTAACCGGTGACGCGTTTGGGCGCCGAGTCGGCGTAGTGCGCCTCGATGATCGCCCTGATGGTCCGCCGGCATCTGCCGCAGTCGCCCCCTGCGCCGCAGGCCTCGGCGATCTGCTTGGAGGTCCGTGCGCCCTTGGCCACGACCTCGTTGACCACGTGACTGGTGGTTCCGGTGCACAGGCAGACGAACACGGCGCTACTCCTGCCCGCCGACGCTCATCAGGTGAGCGAATCGGCCGACGAAGCGGGTGGGGTAGGCCCCCATGCCGGCGTTGGCCATCCATTCGGCTGCGGCGTCGGGATGGTCGATCCACTGCCGTGCGCTGACTTCGTCCTCGATCTCCTGCAGGATCAGTACCTCGCGACCGTCATCGAGCGCGCGGTAGACCCAGATCTTGCGGACCCCGCCGCGTTTGAACCGCTCGAGGCCGTCGTGGACCTTCACCATCAGCTCGGTGACGTCGTCGACCGACGACATCACGCCCACCACGACCCGGCCGACGTGCTCCTGCGACGTGGGACCCGCCAGGTCGATCTTCTCGACGACCTCGCCGCCGAAGATCGGCGGAATGTCGTCGGCCCCCGAGATGCTGAACCATTCGAATATCGCCGGCGACCGCAACACCTCGCGAATGGAACGGGCGTGCCGGATGCCGATCGTCACCAATACCCGGCGCGGCTCCCAGATCGACTCGTAGAGCACGACGTGGTGGGCGCCGATCGAGTCGAGTCCGTCCCGGTGCTTCTTCAGCCATTCCCACATGAGATCGACGTCGTCGACGCGGAAATCGCAGGCCAGGATGAATGAGTGCAGATCGTACTCACCCATGCCACCCTCACCCATCTGTGCCCCCTGTGAACAGTAAGCGGAGTCTAACCTTACTCGGCGCAAGCAGTCCAGGACGGTGGGCTGACGTGCGGGCTCACCCTTGTCGTCGCGTTCGGGGGACGCGGACACCCGCTCGCGGCGACCCGAATGCGCAGCGATCGGCAACCGCCGTGCACTAGATTGACGGTGCTCGCACAAAGCGCGTGCCGAGATTGCGCACGCGGTCAGCCCCCAAAGCCTCGAGGAGCATCTGATGCAAGGCGATCCCGAAGTTCTGAAGTTGCTCAACGAGCAATTGACGAGCGAATTGACGGCGATCAACCAGTATTTTCTGCATTCCAAGATGCAGGACAATTGGGGCTTCACCGAGTTGGCCGAGCACACCCGCAAAGAGTCGTTCGAGGAAATGGTCCACGCGGAGCAGATCACCGACCGGATCCTGCTTCTCGACGGCCTGCCCAATTATCAGCGGCTGTTCTCGCTGCGCGTCGGTCAGACGGTGCGCGAGCAGTTCGAGGCCGACCTCGCGATCGAGTACGAGGTCGTCGGCCGGCTCAAGCCGGGAATCGTGATGTGCCGGGAGAAGGGCGACGCGACCACCGCGAACCTGTTCGAGAAGATCCTGGCCGACGAAGAACTCCACATCGACTACCTGGAGACCCAGCTGGAGTTGATGGGCAAGCTCGGCGAGGAGCTCTACCTCGCCCAGTGCGTCTCGCGGCCGCCGCAGTAGGCCCCGATGAGCCGTATCGGAGATTTCGACGACGACGATGTGACCGGCTTCGCGGTCAGGTCCCCGGATCTGGGCGCGGCGATGGCCGCCTTCAGCAACGCGGTGTACACGAAAGGCCGACTGCCGCTTCGGGTTCGGGAAGCGGCCCGAATCGTCGTCGCGCATGCCAACGAGTGCGTGGTGTGTCAGAACACCCGTGACGCCGACGGCGAGGCCGCCGGGGTGGACGAGGAGCTCTACGAGCACGCGGCCGAGTGGCGGACCTGGCCGGGCTACAGCGACGCCGAGCGCATCGCGATGGAGTTCGCGCACCGGTTCGCCACCGACCACACGGGGCTGCGCGACGACGAGGACTTCTGGGACCGGGCGGCCGCGCACTTCGACGACGACCTGATGACCGACCTGGCGATCTCGTGCGCGATGTGGGTCGGCATGGGCCGGATGCTGCGGACCTTGGACATCGGCCAGAGCTGCACGATCACGCTGTGAGTTCGGCGGGCCGGCTGCAGAATGGCTGACATGGCAGCCAAACCGCTTGCAGCCGCGGCCATCGCCCAGCTCGAGGCCGACGGCGTCGCGACCCTGATCGGGACCGTCGTCAACCCTGCCGGTCTCACCCACGCCAAGACCGTTCCGCTGCGCCGGATGGGATCGTTCGCCGATCCGGGGCTGGGCGCGAGCCCGGTGTGGCATGTGTTCGCCATCGATCAGGCGGGGATCGTGTTCAGCGAGACCACCGGCGTGGTGGGCGATCGTCGTATCCGCATCGACCTCGGCGCCCTGCGCATCCTCGGTGACGGATTGGCATGGGCGCCAGGCTCTTTCTTCGATCAGAGTGGCGCGCCGGATCCCTACTGCACCCGCGGCGCTCTGCGCCGTATCCAGAACCGGCTCGAGGATGCCGGTATCGAGGCGATGGTCGGCCACGAGATCGAGTTCGTGCTCGTCGGCCCGGACGGGAGCCGGTTGCCGTCACATCTGTGGGCACAGTACGGACTGGCGGGAGTGCTCGAGTTCGAGGGATTCGTCCGCGACGTGACGGCCGCGGCGACGGCCTCGAGCGTGGCCATCGAGCAGTTCCATCCCGAGTACGGCGCCAACCAGTTCGAGATCTCGCTGGCCCCGCAGAACCCCGTCGCGGCCGCCGATCAGGTGACGCTGATGCGTATCATCATCGGCCGAGCGGCCAGGAAGTACGGCATGCGGGTCAGCCTGTCGCCGGTGCCGTTCGCCGGCAGCGTCGGTTCGGGTGCGCATCAACACTTCTCGTTGACCGGCGCAGAGGGCGCGCTGTTCTCCGGCGGCGACGGACCCGCCGGGATGACGGCAGCCGGCGCGTCGGCGGTGGCGGGAGTGCTGTCCGGGCTGGCCGAGGCGCAGGGGTTGCTGAGCGGATCGATCCTGTCCGGCCTGCGGATGCAGCCCGGCAGCTGGTCGGGGGCCTACGCCTGCTGGGGCACCGAGAACCGGGAGGCGTCGGTGCGCTTCCTGTCGCCCGGGCCCGCCAACCCGTACGGGGCCAACGTCGAGGTCAAGGTGATCGACCCGTCCGCCAACCCGTACCTGGCGACCGCCACGATCCTCGGCTTGGCGCTCGACGGCATCGAGCACGAACTCCGGTTGCCCGCCGAGGTCGCCGTCGATCCGTCCTCGCTGTCGGACGCCGAGCGCGCCGCGGCCGGCGTGAGCGTGCTCAGCAGCGATCAGACCGCCGTCCTCGACGCGCTCGACGACTCGGCGACGATGCGCGGCATCCTCGGGGACGCCGTGGTCGACGCGGTGGTCGCGGTGCGGCGCTACGAGCGGGACAACTACGCCGAGCTCGAGCCCGAGGAGCTCGCCGAGAGGTTCCGGCTGGCCTGGAGTGTCTGAGCGCGTCTGAGCGCGCGTGAGGCGCTCTTGACAACATACAACCAATTGGTTGTATGTTGGTCTGGTGATCGAGGTGGACGAGGACCGGGCCGACGCGCTGTTCCACGCGCTCGCCGACCGGACCCGGCGCGACATCATGCGGCGGGTACTCGCTGGCGAGCACTCGGTCTCCACACTCGCGGCGAACTACGACATGAGCTTCGCCGCGGTGCAGAAACACGTTGCGGTGCTGGACAAGGCAGGCCTGCTGACCAAGCGGCGCCACGGCCGGGAGCAACTGGCCGGCGGCGACGTGGCGGCCGTGCGATCGGTGGCGTCCTTGCTCACCGAACTCGAGCAGATCTGGCGCGGCCGCATCGCGCGGATCGACGAGCTCATCGCCTCCGATTCGAACACAGATGAATCCGCTGACCCCGAGAAGGAGTGACCATGCCCGTAACCGATGTCCACCACGACCTCGAGACGCTGACGCTGACGATCGTCGCCGACTTCGCCGCTCCGGTGCAGCGGGTCTGGCAGATCTACGCCGACCCGCGCCAGCTCGAAAAGATCTGGGGGCCGCCGGAATACCCGGCGACGGTGGTCGACCACGACCTGCGCCCCGGTGGCCGCGTGACGTACTTCATGACCGGTCCCGACGGCGATAAGCACGCCGGCTACTGGGAGGTCACCGCGGTCGACGCGCCGCGCAGCTTCTCCTTCGACGACGGTTTCGCCGACCTCGACTTCACCCCGAACCCGAACCTGCCCGTTTCGACGAACGTCTTCACCTTCGCCGAACACGAGGACGGCACGCGCGCGACGTACGTCAGCACCTATGCCTCCGCCGAGGCGCTCCAGCAGGTCCTGGACATGGGTGTGGTCGAGGGTGCGTCGTCGGCGATCAACCAGATCGACGCGCTGCTAGCCAGCTGACGCCGAAATTGCATTCCGCGCGGCCGCCACTCGACAAACCGCGCGTGGAATGCAATTTCGGCGGGGGAGGGTCAGCGGACCCCGCGGATCAGGCGGCCGGGGCGCGCGCCGGTGTCGACGCCGCCCCGCCGGGTCACCACGCCGCTGACGACCGTCGCGTCGTACCCGGACGCGCTCTGGACGAGCCGGCGGCCCCCGGCGGGCAGGTCGTAGACCATGCGCGGGACGTCGAGCCGAAGGGCGTCCATGTCGATGACGTTGAGGTCGGCCTTGCGGCCGGGCGCGATGACACCGCGATCGGACAGCCCGAAAAGCGTTGCGGTGTCCAGTGTCTGCTTGCGCACCACGTATTCGAGCGAGAACTTCGGACCCCGGTGGCGGTCGCGGGCCCAGTGCGTCAGCAGGAAGGTGGGGTAGGAGGCGTCGCAGATCAGCCCGCAGTGAGCGCCGCCGTCGGACAACCCCGACACCGCCGCGGGGTGGGTCATCATCTCGTAGATCGCGTCGTGATTGCCCTCGGCGTAGTTGAAGAACGGCAGCATCAGCATTGCGGTGCCGTCGGATTCGAGCATCAGGTCATACATCGTCGCCAGCGGGTCCTCGCCCCGGCGCGCCGCGATCGCCGCGACGGTCGCCTCCGGTGTCGGCTCGTAGTCGGGCGGATCGCCGATCGGAAAGATCTTGTCGGCGCTGTGCTGGATCAGCGCGAACAACGCATCGAACATCGGAACCGGCTGCGGCGGCAGGTCCGTCTCGGCGAGGATCGCGGCGCGCACCGCGGGGTCGGCGAGCCGGGCGGCCAGCTCCTCATGGCCGAACTGCTCCTTCAGTTTCCGGTAGGTGGGCCGGTGGGTGAAGGCGTGGTAGCCGGCGAAACCGAACAGCATGCCGAACGGCCGGGCGGCGAACTGCGCGTAGACCTCGATGCCGTTCTCCAGTGCCTTGCCGGCGCGGTCCAGTTGCCGCCGCCACAGGTCGGGCGCTCCGCCGGTCTGGATCATCGTGAACGACACCGGCCGCCCGATCTCGGCGGCCAGCTTGGTCATCCAGTCCAGCTCCCGCATGGTCGCCTCTGCCGGGCTCTCGCCGGCGGTGCCCTGCGGCGACACCTCGAACACGGCGCGGCCACCGGCGGCCATCGCCCGGCCCAGCCCGAACAGCTCGGCCTCGGCGGCATAGGTACCGGGCACCGGCTCGCCGTCGACCGCGCGGTGCGCCTCGGTGCGCGACGTCGAAAAGCCCAGTGCGCCGGCTTCGATCGCTTCGGTGACGATGCGGGCCATCGCTGCGATGTCGTCCGCCGTGGCCTCCTCGTTGCGCGCACCGCGGTCGCCCATCGCATAGCCGCGGACCGCCCCGTGCGCGATCTGTGTGCCGTAATCGACGGCGAGCGAGCGGTTCTCGATGGCATCGAGGTACTCCGGGAAGCTCTCCCACTGCCAGGTGATGCCCTCGGCCAGGGCACTGCCGGGGATGTCCTCGACTCCCTCCATCAGCTCGATCAGCCACTGCTCGCGGCCCGGCCGCACCGGCGCGAAGCCGACCCCGCAGTTTCCGCTGACCACCGTGGTCACTCCGTGCAGGCTCGACGGCGCCAGCGTGTCGTCCCAGCTGACCTGACCGTCGTAGTGGGTGTGGACGTCGACGAAACCCGGTGTGACGAAGCGGCCGGTCGCGTCGATCTCCTCCACAGCGTCGGTCTGCAGGCCCGCGTCGTCGCCGCTGCGCTTGCGGACCTCGACGATCCGTCCGTCCTTGATGCCGACGTCGGCACGGAAGCGCTGCGCGCCGGTGCCGTCGACGACGGTCCCGCCGGTGATCTTGAGATCGAGCATCGGATCCTCCGTCAGACCAGGCCGGTGGCGTCGAACACCCACGACATGTCGGCGTTGGCGAAATCGGCCAGCCACGAGGGCGGCGCGTGGTTGGCCAACGCGCCCATGTCCCAGTAGTCCTTCCACAGCGTGATCAGGCCGCCGTCGACGCGGTGCACCGACACGAATTTCAGCACCGCCGATTCGCCTGTGGCCCACTGCCATTCCTCGTGATGCTCGTACATCACGTCGACGCCGTTGCTGACCATCAGCCCGGGGAAGTTCTGGTAGCTCGCCAGCGGCTCCAGGCCGATCTTGAGGCGCTTGACGATGTCGTCGGGCCCGCGAGCGGCGGCCGTCGGGCCGACGGGCATGTCGAGATAGATGCAGTCGGCCGACAGGTAGGTCTTCAGTGCGTCCCAGTCGCGGGCGGACAGCGCCTCCCACATGGCGTGCACCACCGCCTCGACCTGTGCGGCGTCCGCGGCCGCGCTCGCCTGCTCAACCGACATGGGCCAGCGCCCCTTCCTGCGCCACCGCCGGCGCCTTGTGGGCCGCGCGCAGGAATCTGCCCGTGCGCTGCCGTCCGACCAGCGGCGTCGCCGCGCCGTTGAAGAACACCGCCCGGCCGCCGACCAGTACCGCCGTGACGGCGTCGTCGTTGCGATTCACCATCCGCGACAACCCGCCGTAGGAATCGACGGGGGACTCGGCGTAGGCGTCGAGGGTGCCGTCGAGCCGTTCAGGGTCGATCACCACGACGTCGGCGCGGTCCCCGATGCGCAGGTGGCCCGCATCGAGCCGATACCAGTCCGCCAACTCGCCGGTCAGCCGGTGCACGGCGTGCTCGACGGTCATGAACGGCGCGCCGGCGCGGTCGCAGTCCCGGACATGGCGCAGCAACCGCAGCCCCATGTTGTAGAAGGCCATGTTGCGCAGGTGCGCCCCGGCATCGGAGAAGCCCATCTGGATGCCGGAGTCGCGGGCCAGCTTCTTGAGCACCTCCGGCCGGTGGTTGGAGATGGTGGTGCGCCAGCGCAGCGCCGCGCCGTGCTCGACCACCAGATCGAGGAACGCGTCCACCGGATGCAGGCCGCCGCGGTCGCGGCCCACCTCGCCGAACGACTTCCCGATCACCGACTCGTCCGGGCACTCGACGATCTCGGCGTCGAAGAAGTCGCGATGCCACACCCGCATCCCGAACCTGCGCTCGTAGTCCTTGCGGAACCGGCGCCGATAGTTCGCGTCGCGCAGCAGTTCGTTGCGTTCGACCTCGTCGCGAAGATGCAGCGCGGCGGCGCCGGAGCCGAACTCCTCGAAGATCACCAGGTCGATGCCGTCGGCGTAGACCTCGAACGGCACCGGCAGATGCTGCCACCGGAAGTTCCCGCCGAGCCGATTGACCAGCCGCGCAAGCGGTCCCAGCCCTCTGACGGCCACGGGGTTGGACTTGACGTCGGCAGCCGAGAGCAGGCTCGTCTTGAGCGGGTTGCGGACGACGCCCAGCGACTGGAACGCCTGCGACGCGATGTTGAACGGGTTCTCGATGTCGGGCCCGGACTGCAGCACCCGCCCCGAGCGCCGCAACAGGGACTTCAGCCTGCGCAACTCCCGCGCCCTGGCGTACGTCGACGGCAGGGTGCGTGAGCGGCACACGTCGCCGTCGAGCTTGTCGAACAGCAGCTGTTGCGAAGACATCCCGACGAACCCGGCCTGCAGCGCCTCGCGCAGCATGTCCTCCATCTGCGCCTGCTCGCCGCGGGTCGGTCGCTCGTCGGCGCGGGTGGCGCGATCGAGCCCCATGGTCGCCGCACGCATGTCGGAGTGGCCGAGGAACGCGGCGACGTTGGGTCCCAGCGGGCGCGACTCGAGGGCGGCGACGTACTCCTCACAGCTCGTCCACGTCTTGTGCCGGTCCACCGCGGCGATGACGTGCTCGCGCGGGATGGCCTCGACCCGGCCGAAGATGTCACCGGCGTCCTGCCCGTCGACGTACACGGTCGACAGCGAGCAGGACCCGAGCAGCACCGTGGTGACGCCGTGCCGCAGCGACTCCGTCAGCGCGGGGCCGTCGAGCACCTCGATGTCGTAGTGCGTGTGGATGTCGAGCATGCCCGGCAGCACCCACTTGCCGGCGGCGTCGATCACTTGCGGGCAGCCGGTCGCGTCGAGCTCCTCGCCGGTGATGGTCACGACGTGCCCGTCGCGGATCCCGAGGGTGCGGATCGCCGAAGGCGCGCCGGTGCCGTCGAACCAGCGGCCGTTCCGGATGATCGTGTCGTAGCTCACAGGACTGCCCACGTGATCATCGAACAGGCCGCCTTGGCAGGTGTCAACGAATTCAGTGAACAGATTTCCGTCATTGTCTACCGAGCCTCTATCGGCACGTCGGAGTGGCGGTGAAACGCATAATCGAATCCGTGACCCCACTGCAGCGCTACATCGCCGAAGAGATCGCGACCGACCACGTCGACGGCCTGCTGTCCCGGCGCGAGGCGTTGCGCAGGCTGGCCCTGCTCGGCATGGGCACGGCTGCGGCGACCGCACTGATCGCCGCGTGCGGCCAGAACAAGCAGACCTCCTCACAAAGCGAAAGCGCCCCGAGCCCGACCACCTCCTCCTCGACCACGTCCTCGGCCGCGCCGCCACCCGGCATGACGGCGGCGCTGCCGACCGCGGCGACCACCTGGGCCGGCCCCCGCGGTCAGCTGCAGGGCGCGTGGGCCGCCGCACCCGAGCCCCGCGGCGCCATGCTCGTGGTGCACGAGAACAAGGGGCTCAACGACTGGGTCCGTTCGGTCGCGGGCCGGCTGGCGGGTGCCGGTTACTCGAGCCTCGCGATCGACCTGCTCTCGGGGCAGGGCGGGACCGCCGCGTTCGCCGATCCCGCCGAGGCGACGGCCGCGCTCGGCAAGCTCGCCCCCGAGGACATGGTCGCCGACCTGAAGTCGGGGGTAGCCGAGGTGGCGCGCCGGACCCCGGGACAGAAGGTGGCCGCCGTCGGGTTCTGCATGGGCGGCGGACTGGTGTGGCGGCTGCTGGCCAGCGGCGCGCCCGAGCTGTCCGCGGCCTTCCCGTTCTACGGCCCGCTGCCGGACAACCCGGATTTCGCCGGCTCGAAGAATGTCGCGGTGCTCGGGTTCTACGGTGCGCTCGACCAGCGGGTCACGGCGACCGAGCCGGCCGCCGCAGCGGCCCTGCAGAAGGCCGGCGTCGTCCACCAGCTCGTCACCGAGCCGGGAGCCAACCACGCGTTCTTCAACGACACCGGCGACCGCTACAACCCGGCCGCGGCCGGGGACGCGTGGCGGCGGATGCTGGACTGGCTGCACACCCACGTGGGCTGAGCGGCACCGACAGGAAACCTCCTGTTCGGCGACCCGATGGGTGCCCGTCGCACGTCGCACACGCCGGCAGGTTCTCATGCAGCCATGCGGGTCGTGCAGGTGGCGAACTTCTACGGGCCACGGTCCGGCGGTCTGCGCACCGCCGTGGACCGCCTCGGCGCCGAGTACTGCGCGGCCGGGCACACCGTCTTCCTCGTCGTGCCGGGCCGCGACGCCGCGACGACCACGCTGCCGACGGGCGTCGTGCGAATCAGCTTGCCCGCCAGGCTCATTCCGTTCACCGGCGGGTACCGGGCCGTTCTGCCGCACCCGGTCACCACCCTGCTCGAGCAACTGCGCCCGGACGCACTCGAGGTCTCGGACCGGCTGACGTTGCGCTCGCTGGGCCCGTGGGGACGTCGCCACGGGGTGTCGACCGTCATGATCTCCCACGAGCGGCTGGATCGCCTTGTCGGCCAGATACTTCCGGTTCGGCTCGCGCGCACGGTCGCCGACGCCGCCAACCGGCGGACCGCCGCCAACTACGACGCCGTCGTGTGCACCACGGCGTTCGCCCGCGAGGAGTTCGACCGGATCGGTGCGACGAACCTGCTGACGGTACCCCTCGGGGTGGATCTCGAGCAGTTCCACCCCAGTCGGCGATCGTCGGCGGTGCGGGAACGCTGGGCCGGCCCCGGTCAACTGCTGCTCGTGCACTGCGGCCGGTTGTCCGTCGAGAAGCACCCGCACCGAAGCATCGATACCGTTGCCGCCCTGCGTGATTCCGGTGTGGATGCCCGCCTGGTCGTGGTGGGGGAGGGTCCGCTACGGGCCCGCCTGCAGCGGCAGGCGCACCGGTTGCCCGTCGACTTCACCGGTTTCATCGGCTGCCGTGACACGGTGGCGGGCATCCTCGCCAGCGCCGACGTCGCGCTGGCGCCGGGTCCGCACGAGACCTTCGGGCTGGCGGCTCTCGAGGCGCTGGCGTGCGGCACCCCGGCGGTGGTGTCGCGCACATCGGCATTGGCCGAGATCCTGACCACCGACAGCGGCGCCACCGCCGACAACGATGCACGCGCGATCGCCGCGGCGGTCACCACCGTGATGAGCCGTCCCGAACCGCAGCGGCGGCGCAGCGCGCGGATGCGCGCCGAACAGTTCAGCTGGCCGCGCTCGGCGGCCGGGATGCTGAACGCGCTCGGCGTCAGCTGATCTGTCCGCAACGCCGCGCACCGTGGCCTACCATCCTGAAGATGGTGCGGACCCTGGCCGTCGTTGCGGCCGCCGGTGTGGCACTCGGCTCGACCGGCGCGGTCGCCGCGGCTCAGCCGAGCGTCCCGGCGTGCACCTACATCCTCACCGCACCCGCGGTGGTCAGTGTGTCGGGCACCGACATGGTCACCGCCACGCTGTCTCCGGCGGCGTGCGACGGAGCGCAGACCTATCAGACCGTGGCGTGCGTCCAGATGGCCGGTGCGAGCGGCCCCGGCCTCTGCGCCCAGGGGAGGGGAATCCTGCCCGCGCAGGTCTTCTACCAGCCCTATCGCAAGGGTGCGACCTACATCGCGACCGGGCGCGGATGTGCGTCCAAGGGCAACCCGCCGCAGAGGTACTGCGAGGAGCACGGCCCGCTCTCCGCCGCTCTGTGACCGCCCCTGCCGCCACCCCGGACCGGTTTAGCGCTGCGGCCGCCCGGGCACACGGTGTCCAATCAACAGGGCCGTCAACCGATCGGTCCCCAGGCGAAGGAGCCGGGCATGGACAACAACGCAGTGTGGATCGTGGTGGCGGTGGTGGTGGCGCTGATCGTCATCGGCCTGGTCGTCTTCGCGGCGCGCAGGACCCGCAATCGCAAGCGCGCCGAGGAAGCCGACCGGATCCGCGCGGAGGTCCACAACGACCACCAGCGCGTGGAGCGGCAGGCGAACCTGGTGGAGGAGACGGAGGCCAAGGCCCGCGCGGCTCAGGCCGAAGCCGACGCCAAGGCGGCCGAGGCGGCCCGTCTGGCGGAGACCGCGTCGAGTCGCCGCGACGCCCTCACCAGCTCCCGTGAGCACATCGATGCACGTCGCGAGCACGCCGACAAGCTGGATCCGCGCGTCAAGCACGACGCCAAGCACGAGGATGCCGGCAAGCACGAGAACGCCGACGAGCAGGGCCGGCCGCACCTGTCGGCGACCGACGGCGACGGGCGGCACGCGGGCCGCATGCGTCCCGACGTCACGGGCCGCTAGCCGCCCTCAGCGCGCCGTCCAGGACACCGGCAGGCGCTTGATTCCGTGGATGAACGCGGAGTGCAACCGGTCCGGTTCCTCGACGGCGCGGATGTCGGGGACACGCCGGTGCAGTTCCTGGAAGGCCAGTGTGATCTCCCGGCGAGCCAGGTTGGCCCCCAGACAGAAGTGCGCCCCGCCTCCGCCGAACCCGACGTGCGGGTTGGGGTGGCGCCGCACGTTGAACATCCACGGATCGGCGAACTTCGACTCGTCGCGGTTGGCGGAGCCGTACCACAGCGTGACCTTGTCGCCCTGGGCGATTCGCACGCCGCCCATCTCGACGTCCCGGGTCGCGGTGCGCCTCATGTATGCGACCGGGGAGGCCCACCGGACGATCTCCTCGACGGCGGTCGGGGCGACGGCGGCGTAGTCCGACCACCACAGGTCGCGCTGTTCGGGATACCGGCTCAGCGCGAGCACGCCGTGGCTGATCGCGTTGCGCGTCGTCTCGTTGCCCGCCACGACCAGCAGGATGAAGAACGACGCCACCTCCGCCGACGTGAGCCGCTCACCGTCGAGTTCGGCCTGCACGAGACTGGTGGTCAGGTCCTCGCCGGGATGGTCGCGCCGGTGGTCGGCGAGCTCGGTGGCGTACGCCCCGATAGCCATTGCCACAGCGAAGAATTCGTCGAAATCGGTGGCGATATCGGGGTCCCCGAAACCCAGGATGACGTTGGTCCAGTGGAAGACCCGCTGGTGGTCCTCCTCGGGGATGCCCATCATGTCGCAGATGATCTGCAACGGCAGGGGGCCGGCCAGATCCGCGACGATGTCGCCGTGCCCGTCGGGATGCGCGGCCACCATCTCGTCGACCAGTCGGGCCGCCCGCTGACGCACGGAGTCCTCGATGAGTGCCAGCACCCGCGGGGTGAACGCACTGCGCACGATGTTGCGCAGCCGGGTGTGCCGCGGGTCGTCCATCGCGATCATCGAGCCGAAATACTCTGCCAGCTCCGGAGTTTGGTCGCCGATCACGATGCCCAGCGCCGAGCTGAAGATCTCGGGGTGACGGCTGGCGTAGAAGATGTCGTCATAGCGCGTCAGCGCCCAGTGGCCCGCGACCTCGGCGTCGCCGTCGACGATGATGGCCTCGTGGAAGGAGACCGGGGCTTCCCGGCGCAGCGTGGCGAACGCGCCGTCGCGGACGTCGTCGTCGAGTCCCCAGAACTCCCACGCGCCCAGATCGATGTCGGCCAGCGCCACGTTCGGCGGAGCGGTTCCGTTGGTGCGGATGACACTGCCGGTGTCGACGCCGGTGCTGTGACTCATACCCGCCCAGGGTAGCGTCACGGCCGGGCTTCGTGACCCTTTCTGCCGTGCGTGCGCCGCCGCTCTTTCATGCGGGCCTCGTGCACGTGCCGGACGCCCTCGGTCAGGTCGTCGCGGACCCGGCGCTCGTGGTCGCGCAACGGCGAGTAGTAGGTGTCCTCGAACTCCTCGACGACCTGAAACGTCCAACGTCCGTAGAGCACGTTGCGGCCGACCATCTCGGTCTCCAGGCGTTGCGCCGCCTCGTCGTGCCCTGCGTCGCGCAGCGCGTCGCACGCCTCGCCGAGCAGCAGGTCGGCGCGCCCCATCAGTTGGTGGAAGGAATACAGATGGCCCCGGGCGCGCTCGACGTACTCCAGCGCCTCGGTCACCTTGCCCACGGCGTCGGCCGTCTCGTCACTCACGTCAGTCACCGAGCCGACATACCCGCGCTCGGGACGGCACAATCCACCGACCCCTGGAGTACGCGTCACCGGTGCTGTGCGTCGTCCTCGACGACGACTTTGATGCGCTCCAACGTCTTTCGCATGTCCCGCAGGTTCCTGCGGCGACGCAGCTGGCCGCCGAGCACCGAGTACAGCGCCGTCAGCGGGTTCCCCTCGAGCCGGAACGATTCCGTGACGTCGGTGCCCCCATCGCTCGACGCCAGCCGGTAATGCCAGTTGTTGACCGCGCGGTCGCCCACCAGCACCTCGAAGCCGAACTCGCGTCCCGGCTCGCACGCGGTCACCCGGCAGGTCGTCCAGTAGACCGGGCCGACCTCGTTGCGTCGCACGTGCCCGCGGAAGCGCGCACCCAGGGCCGGGCCGGTCGCGCCGTCGAGCCACTCCGCCTCGAAGGTCTCCGGCGAGAACTTCCCCGTGTTGCGGACGTCGGCGACGAGCTCCCAGATCCGCTCGGCGGGCGCAGCCATGAACACGGTCACCGAACCCTGCATCGGGGCACTCCTCTCACGCGCAGCAGCGCCCGGTTCAGCGGTCGAACTCCGTGCCGTCATCGGGGACGTCGATGGCCTGTTCGATCAGGTCGGCCTCGCTGGCCTCCCAGTCGCGGTCTTCCGACACTCGCTCGGACTCCCGCCAGGCATCGTCGTCGACGTCGTCGACGGGGATCCGTTGCTCGACCACGTCGGCTTCGGTGGCATCACCGAACGGGCTGCGGTCAGGTGTCGTCATCAGCTTTCTCTCCGGGTCGGTGAGGTGCGGACGATCTGTACGCACCTTCGAGGATAGGCGTCTAGAGAATAGGTCTCACCCGCTGCGGGCGCCGGGTACCCACTCGTGCGCCGCTCACCCGCAGACCCGTTCCTTGGGTAGGGTGCGTAAACTGCGCACGACGCGACAGGCCCTCGAAACGAGTGGGGCCGGTCGCTGACCTGCATCCCGACATGCGAAGGCCTTGCTTTGTCAGAAACCACCAATGGGTCTCGAGATCTGACACCCCACTTCGAAGACGTCCAGTCGCACTACGACCTGTCCGACGACTTCTACCGGCTGTTCCTCGACCCGACCCAGACCTACAGCTGCGCCTACTTCGAGCGCGACGACATGACCCTCGAAGAGGCACAGCTCGCCAAGATCGATCTGTCCCTCGGCAAGCTCGGCCTCGAGCCCGGGATGACGCTGCTCGACGTCGGCTGCGGGTGGGGCGCCACCATCAAGCGGGCGATCGAGAAGTACGACGTCAACGTCGTGGGCCTCACGCTGAGCCGCAACCAGCAGGCGCACGTGCAACGCGTGCTCGACGGGATGGACAGCCCCCGCACCAAGCGCGTGCTGCTGCAGGGCTGGGAGCAGTTCCACGAGCCGGTGGAACGCATCGTGTCGATCGGGGCGTTCGAGCACTTCGGCCGCGATCGCTACGACGACTTCTTCACGATGGCCTACGAGGCGCTGCCCGCCGACGGCGTGATGATGCTGCACACCATCGTCAAGCCCGACGACGAGGAGTTCACGGCGCGGAATCTGCCGGTCACGATGACCAAGATCCGCTTCTTCAAATTCATCATGGACGAGATCTTCCCGGGCGGGGACCTGCCGCAGCCGGTCAAGGTGAAGAGCCACGCGACCAAGGCCGGATTCGACGTCAAGCTCGTCCAGCCGTTGCGCCTGCACTACGCGCGCACCCTGGATCTGTGGGCCGCCGCGCTCGAGGCGAACAAGGAGCAGGCGATCGCCATCCAATCCGAAGAGGTCTACGACCGGTACATGAAGTACCTGACCGGGTGCGCGGACCTGTTCCGGGACGGTTACACCGACGTCTGCCAGTTCACTCTGACGAAGGGCTGATCTCGCGGCCCGGCCGCGGCGGCCGCGGATAGGACCGGGCCGGCTGGCCCGATTCAGCTTCGGCCGCGTCCCGGCGCCGGGCTGCCATGCCCGCCAGAGCCTCGAACACCACCCGGTGCGCGGCGTTGACCGTCAGCTCGGCGTGGTCGTACGCGGGCGCGACCTCCACGACGTCGACGCCGGCGACATCGTGTGAGTAGCAGAGCGCACGCACCATGCGCAGCAGGTCCGCGCTGGTGATCCCGCCGGGCTCGGGAGTGCCGGTGCCCGGCGCGTGCGCCGGATCGAGCACGTCGATGTCGACCGACACGTAGAGCTTGTCCGCCTTGGCCAGCGCCTCGCCGACCGCATCGGCCATGACGGCCTTGAACCCGCGCTCCCAGATCTCCTGCATGGTGTGCCACGTCATCCGCTGCTCGAGCATCCACTCGAAGGTGTCCTGCGGCGGCCAGTAGCCCCGCAGACCCACCTGGACGAAGTGCGAGCCCGGCACCGCACCGGATTCGATCAGCCGGCGCATCGGGGTGCCGTGGCTGGCGAGGTTGCCCTCGATCTCATCTGCGGTGTCGGCGTGGGCGTCGAAGTGCACGATGCCGACGTTGCCGTAGCCGTGGACATCGGCGACCGCGGTGGCCGCGGGCCAGGTGATCGAATGGTCGCCGCCGAGGATCACCGGCACGATGCCGCGGCTCGCGACCGCGTGGACGCGCTCGCGAATGTTGTTGTGCGACACCTGGGTCTGACCGTGCGGGCAGTACGCGTCGCCGAAGTCGACGACCTCGAGCCAGTCGAAGATCTCCAGCCCCAGATCCATGTGATAGGTGCCGGGCTCGTACGCGGTCGCGCGGATGGCGCGGGGGCCGAACCGGGCTCCGGGCCGGTTGGTGGTGCCGATGTCGAATGGTGCGCCCACGATCGCCGCGTCCGGCTTCCAGGCGTCGAGTTGGTCGACTTCGGTCAGGAAGGGCCGGTGGCCGAACGATGCGAGCCCCGCGTAGGCCAGGTCGAGTTGCTCGGCCATGCCCGGCGGAAGCTCTCTGCGGTGGTCATGATCGTGGACCATGCGAGAAGACCGTACTCGTCATCATGGTGCGGCAGAGGTCAATGACCCAACGCCGCGCGCAGCGTCTCCGGGACCGGCCGCTTGGCCCAGTCCTCGGTCGACACAACGACATAGACGTTGTGGCCGCGCACCGCGACGTGCTCGTCGCCGGTACCGGTGCGGCACAGCACCGTGAACTCCAGCGTGAAGCTCGTGGTTCCGACCCGGGCGCAGGTGGCGGTGACCCGGACCGCGTCGCGCCACCGCACCGGCGCGCGGAAGTCGATCTCGGTGTGCACGACCTGAAAGTCGTAGCCGCCGGAGATCAGATCCGGATATGCGACGCCGAGATGGTCGAGCAAGCCGGTGCACGCCTCGTCGAACCACGTGAGGTAGTGGCCGTTGAACACCACACCCTGCTGGTCCACCTCGGCGTAACGGACCACGATCGGCAGCGAGAACCCGCTCACCCCAGACACCCTAGAGGCGGGGTATGCACCAGACTCGAGACATGCGACTCGTGACGATCGACGACGTGCGCGCGGCCGCCGCGCGCATCCGCGGCAACGTGGTGCGCACTCCGCTGTTGCCCGCCGCCTGGGGCGGCGACGCGGAGCGACCGCTGTGGGTCAAGCCCGAGAGTCTCCAGCCGATCGGCGCGTTCAAGGTGCGCGGCGCCTTCAACGCGATCGCCGCCGCGACGGCCGGACCCGCCGCACCCACCGACGTCGTCGCCTATTCGAGCGGCAACCACGCGCAGGCCGTCGCGTACGCCGCCGCCGCGTACGGTCTGCGCGCGCACATCGTGATGCCGGAGGAGACACCCGAGGTCAAGGTGGCCGCCACCCGCGACCACGGCGCACGGGTGGTGCTGTGCGGGGCCGGGCAGCGGGAGTCCGTGGCGGCCCAGATCGTCGCGGAGACCGGCGGCACGCTGATCCCGCCGTTCGACCACCGGGACGTCATCGCCGGTCAGGGCACGATCGGCCTCGAGATCGCCGAGGACCTGCCGTCGGTGCGCACGGTCCTCGTCCCGGTCAGCGGCGGCGGGCTGGCGTCGGGCACCGGGGTCGCGATCCGCGCGCTGTGCCCGCGGGCCGAGGTGTTCGGCGTCGAACCCGAACTGGCCGCCGACACCGCCGAGGGGCTGCGCCGGGGGCATCGGGCGGACTGGTCGGTCGCCGATCGCAACCGCACGATCGCCGACGGCCTGCGTTCCCAGCCTTCCGAGCTCACCTTCGCCCACCTGCAACAGGTCCTCGACGGGATCATCACCGTTTCCGAAGACGAAATCCGTTCCGCCGTCCGTGAATTCGCGTACCGGGCACATCTGGTCAGCGAACCGAGCGGCGCGGTGGCGCTGGCGGCGCTGCGGCGGGGCGGCACGCCCCCGGGAGAGACGGTGGTGATCCTGTCCGGCGGAAACATCGAACCGGTGATGCTCCGGCAGATCCTGGCCGAGTGAGGCACCCGCTCGTTTGACAGGTGTGCAATGCGCCCGCGGCTGGGGGTAGGGTCACCGGGATTGCGTCTGCGCGGCCCGCCGGCGGGCCGAGGACGCGCGAAGGAGAGTTTTCGTGGACACGGTTCTGGGATTGTCGGTGACGCCCTCGTCCGTCGGACTCGTCCTCGTGGAGGGGCAGGACGCCGACGGCGTGGCAGTGGACGGGGAGCGGTTCGAGCTACCCCGGCGGGGCTCGGCGGGAGCGGTCGCCACCTCCGAGCAGGCGGCGGCGGCCGTCGTGCGTACCGAGGCGCTGGCCGCCGACCGCGGTCAACGGGTGCAGTCCATCGGGGTGACGTGGAGCGATGACGCCGACACCGAGGCCTCTCTGCTCCTGAAGTCGCTGAGCGCCTCGGGATACGACAACATCGTCCCGGTGCGGCTGTCGGAGGCCACCGACGCGCTGGCCCGCGGTATCGCCGACGTGATGGGTTACCGGACCACCGCTGTGTGCGTCATCGAGCCCGAACAGCTGATGGCCCTGGTCGTGGCCACCGACGAGGGTGCGGTCCAGACGGCGGTCAATCACTCGGTGGTGACCGAAGAGGATCTGATCGGCTGGTTGAGCGCCGTGTTCACCCGCGCCGACTGGGAGCCCGAAGCCCTGGTCCTGGTGGGGTCGGGGGAGGACCTCGACGGGTTGGCGCCTCTGCTGGAGGAGGCGCTGAGTGTGCCGGTGTTCTCACCCGCAGAAGCCCAGCTCGCGCTGGCTCGCGGTGCCGCACTGGCGTGTGCCCAGACCGGCGAGTTCGACCCCTGGACCGCCGATGCCGGCCCCCCGGAGACCGGCCCCTCCGCCGGGCGCCGATTCGACCGCCTCCTGCGGGTGGGCCCGGCCGCGCTGCTCGTCGCGGGTGTGGTCGCGTTCGTCGCCTCGGTCTCCGCGGCACTCGGGCTGCTGTTCGTCCCCGATCGGCCTGCCCCCGTGGTGCGGTCGTCCGCGGATACGTCCGTGCCCGTACCGGCCGCGGTGCCGGCGCAGCCGCCGGTGCCGGTGCCCGCCGCACCGATGCCCGACGCAGGGGCCGCCGACGTTCCGGAGGTCGCCCCCGAACCCGAGCCCGCCGAGCAGGCGCCTGAGCCGGCGCCGGTGCCCGACGCGCCTCCCGCGGCCGACGTCTCTCCCGCGGCCGACGTCGCACCGCCTCCGGTCGACGTGCCGCCACCGGTGCCGCCCGCCGCGGCGACGGTGCCGCCGGTGCCGCAGGAGCGTCCCGGCCTCCTGCAGAGGATCAGGGACCGCCTCTCCGGCATGCACGACAACCCGGCGCCACCGGTCGGGCCCGCGCCGGCCCCGGCGATGCTGCCGTCCCAGTAGCTCCGGTTGCTGGCCCCGCCGCCGGTGCGCCACCGGTGAGCGCGGATCCCCGGTGAAACGTTCGGATCCCCGACACCGATAGGTGGGCATAGGCGGATGCGCTTTGCTCACGCGAGCTCACCACCCTCGTAAGACCTCGTCGACAACTAGGATGACACTGTGCCGAGCGCTTCTCTGAACCGAATCCGACCCGTGCGTGGGGTCACACGGCGTCTTGCCGCCATCATCGGCTCCGCCATCGTCGTGACCGGTCTGTCCGGGCTCATCCCGGCCGGCCCGGTCGCCACCGGCGCAGCGGGCGTCGGATATCCGTCGACGATCGCCGCGGTGTCACCCTCACCCGGGGAGACGGTCGGCGTCGCGCACCCGGTCACCGTCACGTTCACGGCTCCGGTCCTCGACAGAGCGTCGGCCCAGCGATCCTTCGCGGTCACGCCGTCGAGTGCGCACGGCCCGGCCGCCGGCTCGTTCACGTGGCTCGACAACCGCACCATGCAGTGGACGCCCGCCACGTTCTATCCGGCGCACTCGCGGATCGACGTCACGGTCGGCGGATTCCCGATGAGCTTCCAGTCCGGCTCGTCGGTCGTCGGCGTCGCCAGCATCAGCAACCACACGTTCACGGTCAGCATCGACGGTCAGGTCGCCCGGGAGATGCCGGCGTCGATGGGCAAGCCGGCGCACCCGACCCCCGTCGGGCAGTTCACCGCGCTGGAGAAGCAGCGCAGCGTGGTCATGGATTCGCGCACCATCGGCATCCCGCTCAGCGACCCGGAGGGCTACAAGCTCACCGTCGCCAACGCGGTGCGGGTGACCTGGGGCGGGGTGTACGTGCACTCGGCGCCGTGGTCGGTCGGTTCGCAGGGGTACGCCAACGTCAGCCACGGCTGCATCAACCTCAGCCCCGACAACGCGGCGTGGTATTTCAATCAGGTGAGCGTCGGCGACCCGATCATCGTCAAGGCGTAGCCGTCAGCAGTTGGCGGTGATGCGGAACTTCGCCGTCACGTCTTTGCTCGGCGTGTCGGCGAAGTTGCCTTTGGCCGTCCCGGTGATCGTGTAATTACCGCCTTTGCCGGTCACGTCCGCGCCGCCGATGTTGTCGGCCCAGAAGTTTCCGGTGAACCCGCCGAAGTCGCGGAACTGCACGGACTTCGCCCTCACGGGGCCGTCGGTGGCGAGGACTGCGGTGAAACTCTGGTCCTTCTGCAGGGTGTCGATGTACCAGGACCAGCCGGACTGATGACACCTCACCGGATGCGCGCCGCCGGTGTCGTTGCCGTCGATCGTCACGGTCGCGGTGGTGCCGCCGAGCGCGGGCTCCTGGGAGGAGCAGCCGGCTACGCCGAGTACCGCAACACCGCTGAGCGCGGCGGCCACGAAGTGTCGGGTCTTCATGGCGCCCGACTCTATTCGTTCCGCGGCCCCTGTCCGGGGATTCCGGGGTAATCGGGAGATCCGTGCCGCCAGAGGCGAATACTCGCGCCGGCTCAGCGCAGCGCTGCGGCCGTCGCGTCGTCGGCCGGCAGGAAGGCTTCGATGCTGAGCTCTGCGGCGGTGATGTCGAGGGCCGTTCCGAACGTGGTCACCATGCTCAGGAAGCGCAGCTCGCGCCCGTCGGCCGTCTGCAACTCCAGCGGTACCGCCACCCCGCCCAGATCGGGGAGATGCGCCGAACCACCGGGGTAGCACTCGATTTCGGCCAGCAGATCGGCCAGCTCGGCGGAACCGCTCGAGGCGACTTCGCGGCGCAGGCGCTCCAGAAGGTGGCCGCGCCACTGCGCGAGGTTGCGGATGCGGGGGGCCAGGCCCTCGGGGTGTAGCGCGATGCGCAGCGCGTTGGGTCGCCGCAGCAGGTGGGCGGCGACGCCGTCGAGCAGCACCGCGGCACCCGGGTTCGCGTGCAGGATCCACCAGCCGCGATCCACCACCACGCAGGGGTAGGGGTCGTAGGCGTCGAGGACCCGGTGCACCCCGGCTCGCACGGCGGCCATGTCCGGCGCGTCCAGCGATCGTTCGGCGAACGCCGGCGCGAGCCCCGCCGCGACCAGCAACCGGTTCTGATCGCGCGGCGGCACGTCGAGCACCGAGCCCAGCCGCAGCACCATCGCTTTGCTGGGCGCCGACCGCCCGGTTTCGATGAAGCTGACGTGGCGCGCCGACACGCCGGCCGCCAGCGCCAGGTCGAGCTGGCTGAGCCGCCGGCGCCGCCGCCAGTCCCGCAACATGGTGCCGAACGACGCCGTGGGCGGGTCCACCGTGGTGGTCATGGGCTCCAGTGTGGCCGCCGCGCAGCCGTGCGCCCACTACCTCCGAGGTAATTGCGCCGATTACCTCGACGGGGTGATCGTGAGAGCAGGCACTCGAGGAAGGCACCCCATGTCCGACGCTCCCGTTCCCCGATGGCTGCGGATCGTGCTGATCTGCGACCGCGCCGGATCCTCCTGGTACATCGGTACCGGCTTCTTCTTCGCGCCCGTGCTCGCGGTGCTGTCGCCGTGGCCCGCGGTGACCGCCGTGCTGTGGGCGTTCATCGCCGTGGCGGGGTTGTGGCTCGGCCTGCTCGGGATCGCGATGGCGACGGGGCTGGCGCTGGTCCTGCGGTCGAACGCCGAGATCGGCGAGGACTACTGGCGCTCTCTTCTCGACTACCCGACCGGCGGACCTAGTGCGCGACCGGGCAGCCCGACCGCCCGGTGTAGTCGACCTGCCAGTGCTTGATGCCGTTGAGCCAGCCGGACCGCAGCCGATCGGGCGCGGTCAGCGCCGTGAGGTCCGGGATGTGATCGGCGATCGCGTTGAACATCAACTCGATCGTCATCCGGGCGAGGTTGGCGCCGATGCAGTAGTGGGCACCGGTGCCGCCGAACCCCACGTGCGGGTTCGGATCGCGCAGGATGTTGAACGTGAACGGGTCGTCGAAGACGTCCTCGTCGAAGTTCGCCGACCGGTAGGACATCACGACGCGCTGGCCCTTCTTGATCAGCGTGCCCGAGAGCTCGTAGTCGGTGAGTGCGGTGCGCTGGAACGACGACACCGGCGTGGCCCAGCGCACGATCTCGTCGATCGCGGTGAAGGGCCGCTCCCGCTTGAACAGCTCCCACTGGTCGGGGTGCTCGGTGAACGCGACCATGCCGTGGGTGATCGAGTTGCGGGTCGTCTCGTTGCCCGCGACCGCCAGCAGCACCATGAAGAAGCCGAACTCGTCGTCGGAGAGCTTGTGCCCCTCGACGTCGGCCTCGATGAGCTTGGTGACGATGTCCTCGCCCGGCTGCTCGGCGCGCAAGGCGGCCAGCTGCATGGCGTACATGATGAGTTCGGTTGCGGCATTGCGGTTGTCGTAGTGCGTGTACTCGGGGTCGTCGTCGCTGACCATCTGATTGGACCAGTCGAACAGCTTCTTGCGGTCTTCCAGCGGCACCCCGATCAGGCCGGCGATGGCCTGCAGCGGCAACTCGCAGGAGACCTGTTCGACGAAATCACCCGACCCCTCGGCCGCCGCCTGTTTCGCGATCGCCTGCGCCCGGTTCCGCAGGTCGTCGCGCAGCCGTTCGACGGCCCGCGGCGTGAATCCCCGGGAGATGATCTTGCGCAGGTGCGTGTGGTGCGGAGCGTCCATGTTGAGCAGGACGAACTTGCCCGTCTCGATCTGCTCGCCGGTGGAGCCCTCCGGGTAGCGGGGCAGCGCGGTCTTCTCCAGGCTGGAGAACACGTCGCTGCGTTTGGAGATCTCCTTGACGTCGCGGTGTTTGGTCACCACCCAGTAGCCGCCGTCCCCGAAAGGCCCCGCGCCGCCTGCGGTCTGCTCGTTCCACCAGATCGGGGCCGTGCGACGCAGTTCCGCCAGTTCCTCGACCGGCAGCCGGTCGCGGTTGAGGTCGGGGTCGGTGAAGTCGAATCCGGGCGGGAGGGTGGGAGTCGGCATACAGAGGCTCCTTACCGTCAAGTGGCCGTCAAGGCATTGCTACACCACTTCCGGGGCTCGGCGAGTCCACTTCGGCGAACTGCGACAAGTCGGCCTGCCCGAGGCCGGATGTAACGAAATGCACCGCCGAGGGGAAGCACTCAGTGACAATTGCTCCATGCAGTAGACGCGCACGACTCGAAGGGGGCTTTCCGGTGAAACTCGGACTGCACGCCAAGACTGCTTCCGTCGTGGGGGCCGCAGCGTTCGCGGCGCTGGTGGCTTCGGCTCCGCTGGCCATGGCGCAGCCGGTTGCGGTGCCGCCGCCCGCCCCGCTGCCCGCACCCGCGCCGCCGGCGCCCGGACCCGCGCTGCCGGCGCCCGCACCGGCGCCGGCGCCCGCCCCGGCGTCCGAACCGCTGACACAGGCCGCGTCAGCACCGGAGCCGGCGGCACAGCCGGCCCCTGCGCCGGGCCCCGATCCCGCGCCGCCCGCGGCCCTGGCTGCCCCCGGAGCGCAGCCGCCGGCGGCTGCCCCGGCCGATCCGATGGCCGACGGCGTTCCGCACCTGTCGAGCCCCGAGAATCTCCCGCCCGGCACCACCGCGACGCCGCAGTCGCAGTCCAAACTGGGATATCTGCGCGACCTGTGGCACGCGATGCGGACCCAGGAGGTCAGCGGCGGGGACGCGCTCCTGCTGCTGACGCAACGACCGATGTCGGCGGCACCCGCGCCGGGCATGGCGCCCGGACCTCAGTCCGGACCCCCTCCCGCCCCCGCAGCTCCTGTGGCACCGGCCGAGCCGGCGCCGCCGGTCGCCCCGACGCCCTAACGTCCCGCAGCGACCAGACCGTCGACGCCGGGCACCGCCGGTGCCGGTTCGACCCGTGCGGGCACGTGTTTGTGCCACGGCGTGCCGGCGTAGGCGTCGCGCCACGCACTCGAGGTCAGCCCATTGGGCGCGACGCCCGGCGTGCGTGCGGTGCCGTCCTCGCCGGGGAAATCCACCCCGAAGCCGTTCGGTAGCGCGACGTGCCCGGGCAGCATCGCCTCGCTGATCTCGACGGTTGCCTCGGCCCGGCCTGCGGCGGTGGTGATCACCGCCCGGCCGCCGTCGACGAGGCCCCACGCTGCGGCGTCCTCGACGCTGACCCGCAGCGCCCCGTCGGCGTCGCGCTGACGCCAGGACGGATCCCGCATGATGTCGTTGGCGGTGTAGGCGCGCCGCTCGCCGGCGGACAGCACGACGGGGAACTCGGCGGTCGTCAGGGCTGTCGGCGCGGTGGCCAGGGCACAGATGTCGGCGAGCATCTCCGGCATCTCGATCGCGATCCTGCGATCGGGGTGCGAGATCAGGCTGAAGTCGTCCTCGTACTCGTGGACGGTGAACGTGACGCCCGACCGGCCGGCCAGGATCGCGTCGAACAGCGCATTGCCGTCCGCGTGTCCTGCGCGCCGCACCGCGTCCGGGTACGTCATCGCCGCCTTCTGCGCGAGCCCCCACAGTGCCGCCGCCCCGGACAGGCCGTCGGGCAGGTTGGGGCCGAGCGTCTCGTACAGCACGAACGGCAGCACCTTGGCCAGGCCGGGATTGGCGCCGACCGCCTGCAGGAACGCGGCGGTGAATTCGTCGCGGCCCTGCCCGGCGGCGCGGCGCAGCGGAGCCAGCTCGGCTTCGTCGACGACGCCGAGGGCGCGCATCAGCCGGGCCCAGATCTCGGGTTCGGGCAGCGTGCCCTCGAGCGGTTCCAACAGCGGATGCCGCAGGTGAAAGGTGTTGCGGGGGAACTCGAGGTTGAAGAACGTCGCCTCGACCTTCTCGAACTGGCTGGCAGCGGGCAGCACGTAGTGGGCCAGCCGGGCCGTCTCGGTCATCGTGACGTCGATGACGACGAGCAGCTCCAGCTCGGCGAACGCCCGGCGCACCGCGGCGGAATCCGCGACCGAGTGCGCGGGATTGCTGCTCTCGACGATCAGCGCGCGGAAGCGGTCGGGGTGGTCGGTCAGAATCTCCTCGGGCACCACGTTGCTGGGCATCAGCCCGCCGATGACGGGCGCTCCGGTGACCGGAGTCCTGCCCACCCCGCCGGGCCGGAACAGCGGCGCGAACGACGAATGCAGGTGCTGGCTCCCGGGTTTGGCGAAATTGCCGGTCAGGATCCACAGCATCTTGTTCAGGTATGAGCACAGCGTGCTGTTGGGGGACTGCTGCACACCGAGGTCCTCGAACACCGCGACGCTGCCGGCCGTGCCGATGCGCCGGGCGGCCGCGCGCAGCAGTTCCTCGTCGACGCCGCAACGCCGTGCGTACTCCGCGACCGGGACCTCGGCGAGGACCGCGCGGACCGGTTCGACGCCAGTGACGTGGGCAACGAGAAAGCTCTCGTCGCAGAGGTTCTCCTGCACCAGCACCCCGGCCAGCGCCGCCAGGCACCAGGCGTCGCTGCCGGGCCGCACCCGCAGGTGGAAGTCGGCCATCTTCGCGGTGTCGGTCAGGACGGGGTCGATGACGATCATCGACCTGGCCGGATCCTTGGCGATCTCGTTGAGCACCACCCGCGCCCGCGGGAAGCTCTGCGACATCCACGGGTTCTTTCCGACGAACACCGACACCTCGGCGTGCTCGAACTCACCGCGGGTGTGGTTGCCGTAGAAGTGTGCGTCGACCCAGTGCTCCCCGGTCTTCTCCTGAGCGAGGGCGTTGGAACGGTAGTGCGAGCCAAGGGCTTTCAGGAAGGCGCCACTGTAGGCGCCGCCGAGGTGATTGCCCTGGCCGCCGCCTCCGTAGTACAGGATCTTGTCACCGCCGTGGGTGGCGGCGACGTCGGCGAAACCGTCGGCGATCTCCGAGATGGCGGTGTCCCAGTCGACCTCTTCGAAGGAACCGTCGGGCCGGCGGCGCATGGGGGAGGTGAGCCGGTTGCGGTTGTTCTGGTAGTGATCCAGCCGCAGCGCCTTGTTGCACGTGTACCCGCGCGAGGCGGGATGGTCCTTGTCGCCGCGGATGCGGGCCAGGGTGCGTCCTTCGACCTGCACGACGATGCCGCAGTTGCATTCGCACAGGATGCATGCGGTCGGCTGCCAGGCGGGGGGCTGCTCGGTCATCGCGGCGCTCGCTTTCCTCCGGTGGAGCTGGTCTCGGCACCGATCAGTGCCTGCAGGTGGGTGTGCACCCGCTCGAGGGGCTCCAGATCTCGAGCGGCCCGCGCGAGCACGATCGCGCCTTCGAAGGAGGAGAGCACCAGCACGGCCAGATCGTCGGCGCGCGGCGCGGGGACGCCATCGGCCACGAGCCGTCCCGCGATCACCTGCCGCCACCGCGCGAACGCCGCCGCGGCGCGCTCGATCATGGCGTCGGAGTGCTCCCGCTTGGCCGGGTCACCCGCCTCGACCGCCACCGCCACGACGGGACATCCGGCACGGAAATCACTGCGCTGCAACTGTTTCCGGTAATCGGAGAAGAGCCCGTCGAGGGCGTCGAGCGCCGTGGGCGCCTGTGCGAGCCTGGCCGCCATGAACTCGGCGGCGTAGTCCACCGCTTCGCACAGCAACTGGGTGCGACCGCCGGGGAAATAGTGGTAGGCCGACCCGCGCGGCGCACCGCTGTGCTCGAGCACGTCGGCGATCGCGGTCGGATGCGCACCGCGTTCCCGGATGAGCAGCGCCGCAGAGACGACCATGCGCTCGCGAGGGCTGGTCACGATTCGGCCTCCTTCGGTCTTATGTATGTGAACCTACATAACACGGTGCGGTCTGGGAAGACCCGCCGCATAAGATCGCCTCGTGCCCAGCGAGCCCGTGTCGCCGCAACGACTGCGTGACCTCGCGCTGCTGCGGCGGGTCCGGGACCGCATCGATCGCGACTACGCGCAGCCGCTCGATGTCGAGGCCCTGGCCCGCGGGGTGCACATGTCGGCGGGGCATCTGTCGCGTCAGTTCAAACTCGCCTACGGCGAGTCGCCGTATTCCTACCTGATGACCCGTCGCGTCGAGCGTGCGATGGCCCTGCTGCGTCGCGGCGACCTCACTGTGACGGTGGTGTGTTTCGCGGTCGGCTTCACGTCGCTGGGCACCTTCAGCACGCGCTTCTCCGAGCTGGTCGGGATGGCGCCCAGCACCTACCGTGACCGGGCCGCGCACACGACCGAGGGCCTGCCGTCGTGCGTCGAGAAGAAGGTCACCCGACCGATCAGGAATCGAGAAGCACCGGCCACCGGGCTGCACTTAGCCTGAGCGACATGGACATCCCAGAGATCACCATCCACAACACCTTCATCCCGCACGATGACCCGGAGGCGTCGCTGGCGTTCTATCGAGACGTCCTCGGCTTCGAGGTCCGTCTCGACGTCGGCCGCGGCCCGATGCGGTGGATCACCGTCGGCCCGCCCGGCCAGCCTTCGACGTCGATCGTCTTGCATCCGCCGGCCGCCGATCCGGGTATCACCGACGACGAAAAGCGCGTCATCGCCGAGATGATGGCCAAGGGCACCTACGCGACGCTGGTGCTGGCGACCAAGGATCTCGAGACCACCTTCGAGCGACTGCAGGCCGGTGCCGAGGTGGTCCAGGAACCGACCGATCAGCCGTACGGTGTGCGCGACTGCGCCGTCCGCGACCCGGCCGGCACCATGATCCGCATCCAGCAACTGCGTTGAGAGGACGAGCCGAACATGCCGGACCGCAGACCTTCCGAACAGATCGACGCCCGCATCCGCGAGCTCGGTGACTGGCGGGGCGAGACCCTCGCCAGGGTCAGGGAGCTGATCAAGTCCGCCGATCCCGACGTGGTGGAGGAATGGAAGTGGCGCGGAGTGCCGGTGTGGTACCACGACGGCATGGTCTGCACGGGTGAGTCGTACAAGGACTACGTGAAGGTGACGTTCGCCAAGGGAGCGTCGCTGGAGGACCCGGCCGGACTCTTCAATTCCAGCCTGGACGGAAACACCCGGCGGGCCATCGATTTTCGCGAGGGCGACACCGTCGACGCGACGGCGTTCACGGCGCTCTTCCGCGCGGCGGTGGCGCTCAACCAGAAGTAGCTCACCGGTGGCCGGCCGCGGTCATCGCGACCGGCCGCCCGGGACATCACACGCCGGCAGCCTCGTTCAGCTCGGTGAGCGTGTTCGTCGCCTCCAGGTACTCCTGCACCCAGCGTTCGATGACCGTGGAGGTCTTCTCGACCTTGGTGAACTGGCCGACCACCTGACCCACCGGGTTGAAGGCCACGTCGACGGACTCGTCGGGGTACTTGTGCGTGGCGGCCACCGCCATCCCGGACACCATGTACTGCAACGGCATTCCCAGCGGCTTGGGGTTCTCGGGGTTCTCCCACGCCTCGGTCCAGTCGTTGCGCAGCATCCGCGCCGGCTTGCCCGTGAACGACCGGCTGCGCACGGTGTCGCGGCTGCTGGCCTTCGCGTAGGCGGCCTGCTGGATCGGCGTGTTCTCGGCCTCTTCGACCATCAGCCACTGCGACCCCGTCCACGCGCCCTGCGCGCCGAGCGCCAGCGCCGCGGCGATCTGCTGACCGCTGCCGATGCCCCCGGCGGCCAGCACCGGAACGGGCGCCACCTCCTTGACGACCTGCGGCCACAACACGATCGAGCCCACCTCGCCGCAGTGCCCGCCGGCCTCACCGCCCTGGGCGATGATGACGTCGACGCCGGCGTCGGCGTGCTTGCGGGCCTGACGCGGCGAGCCGCAGAGCGCCGCCACCACCCGGCCCTCGTCGTGGATGTGCTTGATCATGTCGGCCGGCGGCGTGCCGAGCGCGTTGGCGATCATCGTGACCTTCGGATGCTGCAGCGCCACCTCGACCTGCGGGGTGGCGGTGGCCTCGGTCCAGCCGAGCAACTGAAGCGCGTCCTCGCCGCTGTGCTCCACGGGCACGCCGTGATCGGAGAGGATCTTCTTGGCGAAGTCGAGGTGTTCCTGGGGGACCATGTCCTGCAGCGTCTTGGTGAGCTCGTCGGCCGACATGTTCGAGTCCATGCCCTCGTACTTGCTGGGGATGACGATGTCCACGCCGTACGGGTGGTCGCCGATGTGCTCGTCGATCCAGTTCAACTCGATCTCGAGCTGTTCGGGGGTGTAGCCCACCGCGCCGAGGACCCCGAACCCTCCGGCCTTGCTCACCGCGACCACGACGTCACGGCAGTGGGTGAACGCGAAAATCGGGAACTCGATGCCGAGCTGGTCGCACAGGGGAGTATGCATAGTCCGCTCCTAATGGGCTTATGGACAGAAGAAGCACGAAACTGAAACGTGTTCTACTTTAGTACACCACGGCGGCCGCCACGGGAACCCTTTCCGGGCGCGGGCATCCGCAGGACGGGCCAACCCTGTTCGATCGCCAAGGTGGCCAGGCTCCGGCGCGGATTCACCGGATGCGGGTGCCCCACGAGTGCCATCAGCGCGGCGTCCTCCTCACCGTCGGCGTAGAAGTAACTGCGCGCGAGATCCACGGTGTTGCTGTCGCAGAAACGCTGCACCGCGACGGCTTTCTGCCTGCCCCAGATCACCGGCCTGGTGATACCGCCGGTCAGCCGGCCCCGGTCGTCGACGTCGAAGTGATTGCAGAGCACATGACCGATCTCGAGATAGCGGGCCACCGGTTCGGCGTGGATCGTCAGCGCCGACGAGCTGAGCACCACGGTGTGCCCGCGGCGTTGATGGGCGAGGACGATCTGGTGCATCGTCGGGAACACCCGGGAGCGCACCCGCTCGGAGAAGATCCGTTCACCGACGACGTCGAGTTCGGCCAGCGATTCGCCGCGCAGGTAGCCCGCGGCGCGTACCAGCAAACCCTCGAAATGCACCCGGCCGAACCGGTAGCGCATCGCGGCCTCGACGACGCCGGCCACCTCGCCGATGCGGGCCTGGCGGCGCCGGATCCGGTCACCGGCGTGCGCCGTTGCGGTGATGCCGTCGACGAGCGTGCCGTCCAGATCGAAGAACGCACCGACCTGCGGACCTGGGGGGCTGACGTCGATCTTTGCGATCAGATCCACCGGGTCGGCGACTTCGGCAGCCATTCCGCTCCTGTGCTCACTCGGCGCTGACTCGCCATGCTACGGACATCTTTGAGGGCGTCCCAGCGACTCCTGGTTTAATCTGTGGCCGGTCGCAGCAGACGGCCACGGTAGTTTGGTCTTGCCGGGTTCAGGATGCAGCCTGCGCGAGCAGCACGCGACAGTGGTGCTTTCGCCGTATGCGAATCAGCGACCTGACATGGAAGGTGAACCTTGGACGAGCAAGCAGCCGAAGGCACAACCGCCTCATCGGGCGCATCTCACTGTGTCGTCACCGAACGATGGGTCGACAAGGTGGCCGTCGTGGGGGTGTCCGGGGTCGTCGACATGCTCACGTCGCCGCAGCTGGAGACCGCGATCGACAAAGCACTCGACCAGCAGCCGACGCGCGTGGTGATCGATTTCACTGACGTCGAGTTCCTCGCGTCGGCGGGCATGGGCGTTCTGGTCGCCGCGCACGACAAAGCCGGCTCCGACGTCGTGATCAGCGTGGTCGCGGACGGTCCGGCCACCAGCCGGCCGCTCAAGTTGGTCGGCATCGCCGACATCGTGGGCCTGTATCCGAGCCTGGACGAGGCCCTCGCGGCGCGCGACACATAGAAAGCCCGCATAAGAACGTGCTCGATGGGGTAGCCACCGACTGCCATGATCGATTCCATGCCGCCGGCTGAGGTAGCCAACGCCGAGCGCTTCGAGCGCTTCGGCCTCGACGCAGATGCAGAGGCGGTCGCCCGCGTGCGCCAGGACTTCGCGGGATGGTTGAAGCGGTTCTTCGACCTCGACTCCGTGCGGTGCAGCGACCTGGTGCTGGCCATCAACGAGGCGCTGGCCAACTCGGCGGAATTCGCCTATGTGCTCGCCGACAGTCCGGGCACGATCGACATCGAGGCGACCCACCTCGCCGACGAGCAGAAGCTGATCGTGTTCATCAGCGACCGCGGCACCTGGCGTACGCCTCAGACCGATCCCGCGCCCCGGACGCGGGGCCGCGGGATTCCGTTGATGGAGACCCTGTCGGACGACTACGCGATCGAGAAATCGGCCGACGGCACCCGGGTGCGCATGGAGTGGCACGGCGTCGGCCGGACCTGATCACGCCGGCCGGTAGGTTCCTTTCCCGGTCACCAGCGGCAGGTCGAGCGTGCTCCGGATACCCGGGGCGGCGGCGACCACGTCGGGGATGGCGTTGACGATCCGCCCCGCTGCCGCCAGGATCGCCGCGTAATTGTGGTCGCCGTGCCGACTGGTCGGGCAGACGTCCATCACGTACGACGGCTCACCGGTGATCTCGACGCGATAGGAGCCGCCGTCCTGTGCGGGCTGCGCCCAGTCGGGCCGCAGGTCGGGCCGCAGGCGCGTGACGTGCTCCACCACGATCACGGGATCACCGCCGACGAGGCCCTCGATCTGGAACCGCACCGCGGCCACGGTGCCCTTCTTGATCGTGCCGACGGCGACGTCGAAGTCCTCCGGAGCGGGCTCCTGCTCCACCGAGTCCCGGATCTCGTCGACCTCGACACCCAACCCGGCCGCCAGTTGCCGGATCGCGGTGCCCCAGGCGATGCCGAGCACCCCCGGCTGGTAGAGCATCGGCAGATCCCCGAGTTCTTGAGCAACAGGGGAGCCGAAGCCCATGACGTCGAACATCACCGTCGCGCCGTCGTAGGTGGCGTAGTCGGCGATCTCCATCGTGCGGATCTGCGAGATCCGCCGGCAGGTCCCGGCGAGCGCGAACGGCAGCAGGTCGGTGGCGAAGCCGGGGTCGACGCCGGTGATGAAGACGGTCGCGTCGCCCTGCCGCGCCGAGGCCTCGACCCGGTCGATGTACTTGCCGGGAATCACGCCCCACGGGTACTGCAGGACTCCGGGCGCCGAGCCGACCACGTCGATGCCGGCCTCCAGCAGCCGGCGGATGTCGGCCATCGCCTCGGGCAGCCGGACGTCGCCCATCGCGCAGTACACGGCACAGTCGGGGCCGGCCGCGATGATCGCGTCCATGTCGTCGACGGCGGCGATCCCCGTCGTCACGTCGAGGCGGGCGAGCTCGCCGGCGTCGGTGCCGACCTTGGCCTCCGAAGACACCCACACTCCGGTGAGGTCGAAGCGCGGGTCCTCGACGAGCTGACGCAGCGCCAGGCTGCCGCAGTTGCCGGTTCCGAGGAGCGCCACGCGAATCGCCATGGCGAGCAGTATGCGTGCTGCACACCGAAATTGGAACAGGTTCTAGTTTCCTGATGTCGGTGCGGTAACCTGTCGCCCCATGGGACGCGTGGACGGCAAAGTGGCACTCATCAGTGGCGGCGCGCAGGGCATGGGCGCCGCCGATGCACGGGCGCTCGTCGCGGAGGGCGCCAAGGTGGTGATCGGCGACATCCTCGACGAGAAGGGTAAGGCGCTGGCCGACGAGATCAACGCGACCACCCCGGACTCCGTGCGCTACGTCCACCTCGACGTCACGCAGGCCGACGACTGGGAGGCCGCGGTGGCCACCGCGGTCAACGACTTCGGCACGCTCAACGTGCTGGTGAACAACGCCGGCACGGTGGCGCTGGGGCAGATCGGCCAGTTCGACATGGCGAAGTGGCAGAAGGTGATCGACGTCAACCTGACCGGCACGTTCCTGGGCATGCAGGCGTCGGTCGAGGCGATGAAGGCCGCCGGCGGCGGATCGATCATCAACATCTCCTCCATCGAGGGCCTGCGCGGCGCGGTGATGGTGCACCCGTACGTGGCGTCGAAGTGGGCGGTGCGCGGGCTGACCAAGTCGGCGGCACTCGAACTGGGCCCGCACAACATCCGCGTCAACTCCGTACACCCCGGGTTCATCCGCACGCCGATGACCAAGCACTTCCCTGACAACATGCTGCGGATCCCGCTGGGCCGACCCGGTCAGCCCGACGAGGTGGCGACATTCGTGGTCTTCTTGGCCAGTGACGAATCGCGGTACTCCACCGGTGCCGAGTTCGTCATGGACGGCGGCCTGGTCAACGACGTCCCGCACAAGTAGGGCACGCCGGCACGTCCTCGTCGGCGTCGTCGTCGCGGCGGTGCTGGTCGTGGTGTTGTGCGCGGCCGACTTCCCGCAGTTCGCCCGGCCCGCCCCCGAGCCGTCGCGCGTGGAGCTGGCCGCCGGCTGGACGCTGACCTCCGCGCGGGCGGCCGGCGAGGACGGCGCGCTGCTGTCGACCACGGGCTACGCGCCCACCGGCTGGCACTCCATCGCGACGATGCCGGCGACGGTTCTCGGCGCGTTGCAGCAGGACGGCACCTACCGCGACCTCTACGTCGGCACCAACCTGCGCGACGAGGTGCCGCCGGATCTGTGGCGGCAGGACTGGTGGTACCGCACCACGTTCACCGCGCCGGGCGGCCACTCCACCTATCTGCTCGAGTTCCCCGGCATCAACTACCGCGCCGAGGTGTGGCTCAACGGGCACCGGATCGGCGGCTCCGCCGACCTGGTGGGGATGTACGTCGCACACGAGATCGACGCGACGCGGTGGATCCGGCAGGGCGAGCCGAACGTGCTGGCGGTGAAGGTCACGCCCGAACGGGCGCTGCAGGACGTCGACGGCGTCGAGCTGGCCGACAGCTGGTACGACTGGATCAACTGGGAATACCTGGGCTACCGCGGCCCGCCGTCGGATCACCCGGTGACGAACTCGTATGTCCCGGACCGCAATGCCGGCATCTTCAAACCCGTCTACCTGCAGATGTCGGAGGACGTCTCGCTCGGCCCGGCCGCGGTGACCAGTGAATTGCCCCTGCCGAGAACCGATTCCGCCGACCTGACGCTGTACACCAGCGTCCGTAACCATTCCGCGAAGACGGTCCACGGGGTCGTGCGCGTGATCATCAGCCGCCCCGGCAAGCCCACGATCTCCATCGACCAGCGCGTCAGCGTAGGCCCCGGCCAGGAGCGCGAGGTCTCCTTCGATCGCGCGGCCTACCCGCAGCTGTCCGTCGACGAGCCGGATCTGTGGTGGCCGTACACGATGGGCGATCCGGCGCTCTACGACCTGCGCGTCGAGTTCCGTCGCTACAACCGCGTCGACGACGCCCGCCGGCAGCGGTTCGGCATCCGCGAGATCTCCCAGCACCGCGACGCCGACACCAGCCATCCGGAACTCGGCGCCGGCGGCAACTTCTACCTCACGGTCAACGGCAAGGATCTGCTGGTCCGCGGCGCGGCCTATGCGCCAGACCTGTTGTTCACCGACGACGCTGCGCGCGAGGCCGCGACGCTGCGCTACGCCAAGGACCTCGGCCTGAACATGCTGCGTCTCGAGGGCAAGTTCCCCGGCGAGCGGCTCGTCGAGGAGGCCGACGAACTCGGCATCCCGCTGATGGCCGGCTGGATGTGCTGCAACCAGTGGGAGAAATGGTCGCAGTGGGACGCCGAGGACAACCGCGTCGCCCGGCAGTCTCTGGCCTCCCAGATAGCCATGTTGCGTTCGCACGCTTCAGCTTTCGTGTGGGCCAACGGCAGCGACGGCAGACCGCCCCCGGCCGTGCTCGACGGCTATCACCGCATCCTGACGCAGCTGCACTGGCCGAACGCCGTCGTCGACACCGTGTCCAGCATGACCAGAGACAGTGCGGGACAACGGCTCTGGGACGGGATTCACATGGCGGGCCCCTACAGCTGGCGGCCCCCGAGCTACTGGTTCGCCGGCCGGTACGCCCCGACGCGGGGCGCGACCGCCGAACAGGGCGACAACGAACACATCCCGCCGCTGGCGAGCCTGCGCAGGTTCATCCCGCCCGACAAACTGTGGCCGATCAACGAGACCTGGTTCTTCCACGCCGGCGCCAATGCCAGCAACTCGGCACTGACCACCATCCGCAGGGCGATCGACCGCCGCTACGGGCCGTCGGCGGATGTCGAGGCGTTCACCCGCAAAGCGCAAGTGGCGCAGTATGAATCGACCCGGGCGCAGTTCGAGGCGTTCGCCGCCGGGGGCTGGGACAGCCACAAGATGACGATCTACTGGATGCTCGACAACCACTGGCCGTCGTTCTTCGGTCACCTCTTCGACTACTACCTGCGCCCCGGCGGCGCCTACTACGGCGCCAAGAAGGGCCTGCGGCCGCTGTCGGTGGTGTTCGACTCCTACGCGACCGGCAACCACGACCACGCGACCGTGGCCGTCGTCAACCAGACCCCGGCCGACCGCCGCGACCTCCAGGTGCGCGTCCGGGTGTACGACGTGCAGGGACGGCTGCGCGACGACCGGACAGCTGCCCACGTCGACGTCGCCTCCGGAGGGACCGCACCGGCGCTGACGCTGCCCCGCGTGGCGACCGACTCACCGGTGTTCTTCGTGCGGTGCGAAGTGCGCGACGGCGCGGGAACCCTCCTCGGCGACAACGTCTACTGGCAGTCGCAGCGGCGCGACGACGTGGGGGACCCGCGCAACGACCAGGCCTTCGAGTTGCGCGCGGCCAGCTGGGCCGACATGGCCGCCCTCAACACGATGGCCCGCGCGCCCCTGCAGGTCAGCGCCCGCCGCGGCCGCGACGGCGCGGTGGTCGTCCGGCTGCACAATCCCGGCCGCGGCGTCGCGTTCTTCGAACGCGCCGAGATCCTGTCGACCCCCGACGGCGACGAGATCCTTCCCGTGGAGTACTCCGACAACTACGTCACCGTCTTCGGCGGCGAGACCGTCGAGATCAGGGGTTCGGCGCTGGCGCCCGGCGTCGGCGCCGGCTGGGTCCGGGTCTCCGGCTACAACACCGCGCCGGTCGTCGTGCCGGTCCGCTGACCGGCTCCCCGCCGCACCCCGCACCGCCGGTGCGTAATGTCGGATCCCGTGGGCGCGCGGGCGGGCATCGTGGTGACGGGAACCGAGGTCTTGACCGGACGCGTGGCGGACCGCAACGGTCCCTTCCTCGCCGACCGCCTGCTAGAGCTCGGGGTGGAGCTGGGCCATATCACCCTGTGCGGCGACCGGCCCGCCGACATCGAGGCGCAGTTGCGGTTCCTGGCGGGCCAGGGTGTCGATCTCATCATCACCAGCGGCGGCCTGGGTCCCACCGCCGACGACATGACCGTCGAGACCGTCGCGCGGTTCTGCGGTCGCGACCTGGTCCTCGACGCCGGACTGGAGACCACGATCGGCGACATCGTGACCGGGCTGATGGCACGCTTCCCCGAGGTGGACCGAGAGGCGGTGATCGCCGCCAACCGCAAACAGGCGCTGGTGCCGGCGGGTGCGGTCATCCTCGACCCGGTGGGCACCGCGCCCGGGGTGATCGTGCCGGGAACACCCACCGTCGTCGTGCTGCCGGGCCCCCCGCGCGAACTGCAGCCGATGTGGAACGCGGCGATCGCGACCGACGCGGTGCAGGCCGCGATCGCGGGCCGCACCCGCTACGAGCAGCAGACGGTGCGGATGTTCGGTCTGCCCGAGTCTGGTCTGGCCGACACGTTGCGCGACGCCGAGCGCAGCGTCGCCGGCTTCGACCGCCTGGAGATCACGACGTGTCTGCGCCGCGGCGAGCTGGAGATCGTGACGCGCTACGAACCCCAGGACGCGGCGATCTACTCCGAACTGGTCGCGGTCCTGCGCGACCGGCACCCGCGGGAGATCTTCTCCGAGGACGGCTCGCTGGTCGACGATCAGGTCGCCGCTCTGCTGGCCGGCCGGCGGATCGCGACCGCCGAGTCGTGCACGGCGGGGCTGCTCGCCGCGCGGCTAACCGAGCGGTCCGGCTCGTCGGCGTATGTCGCCGGCGGTGTGGTGGCGTACGCGAACGCGGCGAAGACCGAACTGCTCGGCGTGGACGCCGCGCTGATCGAACAGCACGGCGCGGTGTCGGAGCCCGTCGCCGAATCGATGGCGGCCAGCGCGCTGCGGCGCTTCGGCGCCGACACCGCGGTCGCCATCACAGGGGTCGCGGGACCGTCCGGAGGATCGGAGGCCAAACCGGTGGGCACGGTGTGCTTCGCGGTGGCGCTGGCCGACGGTGCGTCGGTCACCAGAACCACCCAACTGCCCGGCAACAGGTCAGACGTGCGCGAGCGCTCCACGACGGTGGCCATGCATCTGCTGCGACGCGCCCTGGGCGGCGAACGCTAGAGTGACCGCCAATGGATCCGACCCCGGGAGAATCACCCATGGCTGACACCGACGAGCGGCAGGCTTTCTCCACGCTCGCCGAAGAGACCGGTTGGTCGCGGCGCGTCGCGGAGCGCAACGACTACTTCGACAAGGGCGACGTCCGGGTGCACGTCGTGTGGAGCGGCGACACCACGATGAGCGGCGGAACGCTCTACCACGACGACATCCTGGCGTCGTTCAGCAGGGAGCTGCCGACGGTGCAGGGCTGGCTGCGGCGCTGAGCCGGAGCTCAACGCTTGTCGTGGGTGTCCCAGAGTTCGGTCATCGCGGTCATGATCGACTCGGCCTCGCCGAGCCCGCCGAGATGACTCTCGCCGGCCAGCGTGTACAGCTCGGCGTCGGGGAGCATGCCGACGACGTGCCTGCCGTGCGCGAACGGCACGATGTGATCCTTGTCGCCGTGCCACCACCGCACCGGGACCTTGACCTCGTCGAGGCGGAAACCCCAGTCGCGGGCGAACACCACGACGTCGGCGAAGGGGGCCGCGAGTTGCTTGCGGCTGCCGTTGAGTAGGTCGTCGAGGAACATCGCCTTGAACTCCGGCCGCACCAGCAGCCGGCGGTCACCGACCGGCGAGATGCTCGCGTACAGATACAGCGCCGGCTCGGCCACCGGCTTGATCAGCCGGATCAGCCCGGCGGCCACCATGCTGAGCGGGCTGCCGACGTGCTCGAGCACCGGGGCCACCGGGACGCCGACCTTGCCCATGATGCCGCCGCCGATCGCGTCGGCCCCCCGCGTGGGGGCGACGCCGCCGAGCACTCCGACGGCCACCACCCGGTCGGGCATCGCCGCGGCGCAGCCGAGCGTGTAGGGGCCGCCGCCGGAGAGCCCGATGACCTCCATCTTGTCGATGCCGAGCGTGTCGGCGATCGTCCGCAGATCGTGGGCGAAGTCGATGACCTTCTCGTACTCGTGCGGGGTCGAGGACCCGATGCCGGGGCGGTCCACACCGATCAACCGGATGCGGTTCTTCTCGGCGTAGAGCCGTGCCTCCACCGGGATCTGCCTGCGGGCGCCCGGTGTGCCGTGCAGCCAGAAGATGGCCCGCCCCTGCGGATCACCAAACTCGGCGAACCCGAGCTGACGATCGGAGCCGACGAGGACGTTGCCTTCGAGCTTGGGACGTGCGATCTCCACTGCCATACGTGACAGTGTTCCATGGAACTGTCAAGGCTCTGTCAACCACCGATCCGGGCCGGTCACCGCGCTGCGCGGAAAAGATACGAGCCGACCGTGGTGAGCCGGTCGCCGGTGCCCTCGTCGTGCATCATCACCCGCACGGCGACGGTGTCCGGCGAGCCCGGGATCACCTCGGTGTCGACCCGGAACGGGCCGGCCTTGCCCCGCGCGAGGAACATCACGTGCGACGACACGCCGTGCAGCCCGGTGGTCCCGGTCAGCTCGGCGGCCCGGTGCCTGGCCGCGGCCTCGAGGACGACGAACTGGGGTCCGATGTGCAGCGCGGCGTCCGGCGAGGCGACGTCGGCGGACAGTTCGGGCAGGGCCCAGCGGCCGTCGGGGCGCCTGCGCGCACCGAACACCTCCCACAGCGGCGGCAGGTCGGGGGAGTCGACGACCTCGAGCGGGTTGGCCTCCATGCGGGTCAGTCCCTCCGGCGGCGTGCCGATGCTGATGCCCTGGCCCTCGGTGAGCGCCAGCACTCTGGCGGGGCGGTCGGCGTCGACGATCTTCGAGCGGCTGTACCCCATCTGCCGGCCCCGCTTGAGTTCCTCGGAGAGGATCGCGATACGGGCGACCCCGACTCCGGGATCGAGGATCTGGCAGGAGTGGATCACCGGGTTGGGCACCGCTTCCAGGTCGGACATGTGGCCGCCCTCCGGGGAGGCGATACCGAGCACTGCGAGGAGCAGGCCACCGGCGCCGTCGCGCATGTCGCGACGGAGGGTCACGGTGTTGTCTTCGGGTCCGAGGTCCATCTGCGCGTAGCTGCGGCCGATGTAGCGATAACTGAGCAGTCCGCCCCAGCGTCTGCGCAGTTCGGCGGCGTACTCCTCGGGCGAACCGGTCAGCTCCCGGATGTCCCGCAGCATGTGCCCCCCTCGGTCGTCAGCCGCCGACCCAGGCCGGCGGCCGGCGGCCCGCCCACGGTATCGCCGATTCCAGCGCGGCGGCGAGCTTCAGCAGGACGGTCTCCCCGGGGGCCATGAGCTGGACACCGACCGGCAGCCCGTCGTCTGTCGTGCCCAGCGGTAGCGAGACGGCGGCCCAGCCCGTGACGTTGGCCAGGGAGGTCCACCCCGTGGTGGCGAACTCGACGTCGAAAAAGGCCCGGGTGGTGCCCCGCGGTTGGTCGAGCAGTCCGTAGGGCGGCGGACCGGTGAGCAGTGTGGGCACCAGGAGCACGTCGTGGCCGGTCATCTGCGCGGCGAAACGCCGCGTCTGGGCGTGGACCGTGGCGATGGCGTCGGCGTACTGGGCTCCGGTGGTCGTGAAGCCCTCGCGCACCATCACCCAGGTGCTGGGCTCGAACTCGTCTTCGCGCGGCTCGCGGCCCAGGTGACGCCGCGCGAGGTCGTGCAGTCCGACGTTGCTCACGGTGTGCAGCACCGCGATGGCGTCGGCCACGGCGCCGGCGTCGATCGCGGGCGACCCCGGTTCGACGGTGTGCCCGAGGCTCTCGAGCGCGGCTCCGGCGGCTTCGACGGCCGCGACGACGGCGGGCGCGGTCGCGGGCCCGGGGAACGGTGAACCGGTGGCCATCAGAATGCGCTGCGGTGTCGCCGGGGTGGCGATGGCGTCGAGGAACGGCTGGTCCGGCAGCGGCGCCGAGTACGGATCGCCGACGCCGGCGCCCGTGACCGCGTCGAGGAGAGCGGCACTGTCGCGGACGGTGCGGGTCAGCGCGTGCTCGTTGACCAGCCCCTCCAGTCCGTGCCCGGCAGCCGGGGCAAACGAGGTGCGCGCGCGTCGCGGCTTGAGCCCGACCAGCCCGCAGCAGGAGGCCGGGACCCTGATCGAGCCGGTGCCGTCGCCCCCCGAGGCGGCGGGCACGATTCCCGCCGCGACGGCCGCGGCCGAGCCGCCGCTCGAACCGCCGGGGGTGACCGACGGCGACCACGGGTTCGCGGTGGGGCCGAACAGCGACGGCTCCGTCGTGCAGTGGTTGCCCCACTCGGGGGTGTTGGTCTTGCCGAAGAGCACCAGGCCCGCGCCGAGGTAGCGCTCGACGATCCAGGCCGACTCCTCGGCCACGTGCGTGCGCAGCGCGCGTGATCCCATCGCTTCGGGCGCTCCGGCCAGCGAGGCTCCGAGGTCCTTGAGCAGGAACGGCACCCCGGCCAACGGGCCGGCCGTGCCGTTGCGCAGCACGCCGGAGGCATCGAGCGCGGCGGCTTGTGCGCCGGCCCGGTCGAAGAGGTCGGTGATCACCGCATTGAGGTCCCTGGCCGCCTCCAGCCGCACGATCGCGGCCTCGAGCAACTCCTGCGCGGACACCTGACCCGAGGCGGCCATCGCCGCCTGGCCGACAGCATCGGTGCCGGCGAGTTCGAACGCCGTTGATGAATCCATGTGCCGGATCATCCTTGGCGCAGACCGGGGCGGCAACTCGCCGATCCCGGTTCAGGTGACGGCCGGCCGAGTACCCCGCAGCCCCGAGAACCAGCGAGAGCGCGCACAGCGCGAAGGTGCCCAGCGCGAACGGCCAGGCACGTCGGCGCCGCAGCAGCTGCACGATCGTGACGGCGAGCCCGGCCACTGCGATGGCGGCCGCTGCGAGCAGTGCGGTCAGCACGGCGTCGACCGCGCCCTGGGCGCTGCACGTCTCGGGCGGGCAGTGGTCGAGGAAGGCCAGCGAGAACAGGCCGATGAACGCCGCGCCCACGCCGAGCAGGACGGTCAGCACCAGCGCGGCGATCGAGACGGCGACGTCGGCGCCTGATCGCGGCCGCGGCGCAGGCGGTGGGTGTCCGGGCTGTCCCATGGCCGTCAGTCCTGAGCGGACCGTGGGGGAGGTGTCGCCGCGTCGCGTGTGGTGCGCACCATCGACTCGGTGATCGCGAGCGCGATCATGATGTCGGCGAACGTGATGAACAGTCCCCACCAGTACATCCACCGGATGGTCACATCCGGTTGCGCGGCGAAATAGACAGCGAGGAAGATCGGCCCGACTATCCCGAAAACGAAGATCATCAGCTGAACCCGCAGGTACAGCTTCAGGGTGGGCATGAGCCGGAAGTCTCCTGGGTCCTCACCTGAACGTCAACGGAGGACGAGACCCCCGACGGGCGGAAATTGCTGAGACGATCTAACCTTGGCGAGAGCGTCAATACCCGAGACAGGAGAGAGACATGCGCCGGATCCCGCAAGCGGGGTGTGCTGCGGCGACCGTGGTGGCCGCCACGGTCTCGGCCCTGACGAGCGCGGGGGCGGCGTCTGCCGAAGCTCCGACGGCGATGCCGTTCGCCCAGAAACTGCGCCGCTGCGACTTCAGCCAGTACCAGTACGTCGGCGGCAGCGGCTACGCCCGCCCGTCGGGACAACTGCGCCGGGAGGGCAGCGACGTCGTCGCCGATGTCCAACTGGCCACAGGACTCCCGAACACTCCCTATGACGTGCGGGTGATCCAGATGCCGCGCGCCTCTGCGCAGCCCTGCAACGCCGGCGATCCCGGGGTGGCGCACGCCGTTCTGTTCACCGACGGTGTCGGCGGCGGCGCCGTGGCACTGCGCGGCGCCATCATGCCGGGCGCCACGGGTGCGTGGATCTCCGTCACCCGGCCGGGCACGCGCTCCCAGCAGCCGGACGAGTTCTACACCACCGACCTGATCGCCGCGCTGTAACGGGCTGCAGCGCAGCTCGATTCGACCGTCACGCCGGTACGACGACGGTGAGGTGGTCACCTCGCCGCTCCACCCGCATACCGGCGCGCCTGGCCACGGCGGCCACTGCGCCGGCATCGGTGGGCTCCGAGCGGGTGCTCGCCAACGCACGGGCCAGCCGACCCTTGTGCGCCTTGTTGAAATGGCTGACGACGGTGCGCCTGCCGTCGGCGTGTTCGGCGATCACCTCCGCGGTGACCGCGCCCGCCATCTTGCCCAGAGCCGCATACGAGCCTGACCTCAGATCCACCACGAGCTCGCGGGCGGCCAGCTCGGTCAACACCGGTTCGAGCGCCGGACGCCAGCGGGCGGCGAGTGTGGGCCGCTGCGGCAGGCGCGACGTCGCCGAGAGCCGGTAGGCCGGGATGCGGTCGTCTGCCCGCAGCAGCCCGAACAGCGCCGAGACGACGGCCAGTCGCGCCACCGCCCGCTCGGCGGCCGCGCCGCGCAGCGACCCGACGTCCAAGGCGTCGTAGAGCACGCCGGTGTAGCGGTGGACGGCCGGCATCGTCGGCGCGGTGCGCAAGGCGGCGTTGCGGTCGATCTCGCCGTCCTGGGAGGGCGAGATGCCGAGGGCCTGCCGACTCGCCGGCCGGTCGGCGGACAGCTCGATCAGCTCGTCGACGAGTTCGCCGCGCAGCGGTTGCAGGCTCGGCGAGCTCAGCGAGTCCAGCGCCAGCGCCGGCCCCTCGCCGCCCGGACGTTTGGTTTCCGACGGAGGCAGCAGGACGATCACGGCAGAGACGGTAGCGCGGTCCGCCGGTCGCCCTGCCGCCAGATCAGACGGCCGGGGCGGGCGGTGGCGGAGCGGGGGCTTCCTGCGCCATCAGCACAACAGGGCCGCCGGGTGGCGGGGGAGGCGGCAGCATCGGATCCGGCGGGGGCGGGGTGCCGTCGGGCAGGTCACGGCCGTGTGGCCGCCGTTCCAGCCGACCACGAGCGCCCCGGGCCGGGTGCCGCACTGGAACCCGCGGGCCAGCAGCTCGTCTTCGATGTTGCCGGTGGTGAACCTGTCTCCGTAGACGGGCCTGCCCGTCGCTGCGTTCGTCACCCACGACATCAGCCCCGAGCAGTCCGTGCCGGCTGGAGAGTCGCCTCCGGTGACACACGGCGTTCCCGACACTTGGTTGACGAGCGTCAGAAGCGTGGCAAGAACAAACATGCGGCGGGACGTTAAAAGAAGGTCTCTAATACGGCCAAAATCTCTGACTGCAGCCACCTTACGTGAATGACCAGGACAGAGGTCACGAAAGATGTTGCCCGGAGCCGTCATTGACGCACAGACTGGACCAGACGGCTAGGTCAGCGAAATCTCTTCTCTACCAATAATTTTCATTCATCGTCTGGCCGCTAGAAGAAGGGGGACCAGCAGCTCCGCGTCGGTGATCGAGCCGTGCTGACCCACCAGTGAGGATTCGACCGGTTCGGCGCTGCGACGCAGCACACCCGCCCCGCCTCGTGCGGCGACCACTACATCACCGATCCGGTAGCGGACCGACTCGGCGACGCGCTCGCCGAACCATCCGGCCGCGATGGCCTCGTCGCCGGTGATGACCCAGGCTCGCTCTCCCAGGACGCCGCGCCACGCGGCGAGCACGTCGTCCCGCGCCCCCTGGCGGGTGTAGACGTGGCGGGCGCGCACCTCGCCCCCGAGCGCCTCCACACCGTCGTGCAACGCCTCGGTGCCGTCGGCGTCGACGACGGCGGACTCCTCGAGGGCGACCATGCCGTGATCGGCGACCACCGCGAGCAAGCCGCCCCGCGGAAGCGTCTCGACGATCGACTCCACGAGCTTGTCGACCTGGCGCAGTTGCAGCCGCCACGCCTTCGACCCCGTTCCGTGCAGGTGGCCCACCAGGTCGAGATCGGCGTGATAGCCGTAGCAGAAGCCGCCGTCGCCGATCGAGGCCGAGATCGTCGCGGCGAGATCGCCGATCGCATGGACCCCGAGGTAGCGGCCTCCCCGCAGCACCGCGCGCGTCAGGCCCGAACCCGCGAACTGCGCGCCGGAGACCACACTGACCGCCACGCCGGCCGACGCCGCCCGCTCGAAGATCGTCGGCCGGGGCTGCACCGTCTCGGGGGGCAGCCGGTCGCGCAGATCCTCGCCCCAGGGGTGGGGCCGCCACCGCAGGGCATTGATCACGCCGAGATCCGGCACCCGGAACGTCATTCCCACCAGGCCGTGCTCACCCGACCGGCACCCGGTGCCGACGGCCGCCAGACCGGCCGCCGTCGTCGACGGGAACCCCACCTGCAGGGTCTGGCCGCGAAGGCCGGCGAGTACCGGCGCGTCGGCGGCATAGGTATCGAGGAGCGCGGCGCCCAGACCGTCGATCAGCAGCACGCACGCCCCGCCCACGTCGTAGGGCAGCGGAATCCGCGCGGGGAAGCCGGCGACGCCCATGGCGGCGAGCACCGACGGCGCCACATCGGCCAGATGCGGGAGGCCCGGGTCGACGCGCGGCGGGTTCACCTCAGAACTGAGGAAGCCTGACCACCTGCACGAAGAACTCGTCGATCTGCCGGACCGCGTTCATGAACTGGTCGAGGTCCACCGGCTTGGTCACGTAGGCGTTGGCGTGCAGCTTGTAGCTGCGCAGAATGTCCTCTTCGGCCGACGACGTGGTCAGCACCACCACCGGGATGTGGCTGAGATCCGGGTCGGACTTGATCGTCTCCAGCAGCTGGCGGCCGTCGTACTTGGGCAGGTTCAGGTCGAGGAGCACCAGGTCCGGCCGGGGCGCATCCTCGTAGGGAGCACGCCGGTACAGGAAGTCCAGACCTTCCTCGCCGTCGTGGGCCACGTGCAACGTGTTCTTGATCTTGTTGTGCTCGAAGGCTTCCCGGGTGATCAGCTCGTCTCCCGGGTCGTCCTCGATCAAGAGCACGTCGATCGCGCGTTCGGCGGGTGTCATGAGGTCGATCCTTCCAGGAGGGGAGCGGCCGTGTCATCCACGGCCACGGGGAGAGTGAACTCGAAGCGGGTGCCGTCGGTGTGGGACGTGTCGATCCAGATCGTTCCGCCGTGGTGCTCGACGATCTTCTTGCACAGGGCAAGACCGATACCGGTACCGCTGTAGGCATCGCGGCCGTGCAGCCGCTGGAAGATGATGAACACTTTGTCCGAGAACTCCGGAGCGATCCCGATTCCGTTGTCCGACACCGAAAAAGACCACATCTGATCGTCCACGCCGGCCCCTCGGTGGCACTCGATGACGACGCGGGGCTCGACGCCTTCACGGCGGAACTTCACGGCGTTTCCGATGAGGTTCTGCCACAGCATCGACAGCAGCGTGGGATCGCCTTTGATCGTGGGCAGACCCTCGGCGGGGCGCTCGATCACCGCGTTCGTCTCCTCGATCGAGGTCGCCAGATTGCTCAGCGCCGCGTCGAGCACGGCGTCGAGGTCGACGTCGGCTTCGGTCGCGTTGAGCCGTCCGACCCGGGAGAAGGTCAGCAGATCGTTGATGAGAACCTGCATGCGTTTGGCACCGTCGACGGCGAACCCGATGTATTCGATCCCGCGTTCGTCGAGTTTGTCGCCGTACCGCTTCTCCAGCAGCTGGCAGAACGATGTCACCTTGCGTAGAGGTTCCTGCAGATCGTGGGACGCCACGTACGCGAACTGCTCGAGTTCGGCGTTGGAGCGGCGCAGCTCCTCGGCGTGGGCGTCGAGCGCCTCGGTGGCCGCCCGGGACGACTCCAGTTCGTCGACGATCCGCTGCCGCATGTTCTCCACGTCGAGCGCGATCAGGCGGATGTCCCTGGGCCCCTGCGAGACGATCCGTTCCCCGAAGTTGCCCTGCGCCACGCGGCGGCACGCGGCGGCCAGCCGGGTCAGCGGACGCACCAGGGCGCGCCGCAACAGCACCGCCAGCAGCACCATCGTCACGACGAAGGCCGCCAGCATCGCGATCAAGACCCCGTTGCGCCACGTCCGGAAGTGGTCCAGCTCGGCGATCCCCTCGGTGCGCGCCTGGGCGAGGTGCTCGTTCTGCGTCGCGAAGAGCGTCCGCAGGCGGTCGAATTCGGACTTGCCGATCTCGGTCAACCGAGGATCGACGACATTCTCCACCCCCGGCTTGACCGAGGCGATGGCCGGTTCGGCGTAGTTGGTGCGCCAGGATCCCGAGGCCAGTTCGATCGCATCCAGGTCGTCGAGCAGGTCGGGCCGGCTCTGTTCGAGCTGCCGGATGTCGGCCGACGCCTCCCCTTCGACGGTTCGACCCTCGTCGTAGGGGATCAGGAACTGGCGGTTGGCGGAGATCAGATAGCCGCGCACCGCCGTCTCCTGGTCGCGCAGGGCCGCCTGCAACTGATAGGCGGCGACCCGGGAGGGCTGAATCCGTTCGGTCAGCTCCGAGGACACCCGATCGGTGCGGCCCAGCAGCACGGCCATCGCGATACCGCCGGCCAGCACGACGACGGCCATGATCGCGAGCACCAGGTATTGCCAGCCCTCGACGGTGAGAGCCCGCACTCCGCGCTGATCAGGACTCATCGGCGCCGGGTCCGCTCGACGCGCACCACGGCGATGTCGTCGCTGATCCCGCCGTGGGACTGGGCCCTGCTCTCCACAGCGTCGATGAGCGCCTCGACGAACTGCGGGCCGGGAAGGTGTGCCAGCGACCGGGCCAGCTCCAGCAGCCCGGCCTCCCCGAGGCGTTCGTTGCCGCGCCCGACATGCCCCTCGAACAGGCCGTCGGTGAGCAGCACCAGACCCTTGCCGTCGGGCAACTCGACCTGCTGAGGTGTCCAGTCACCGGCGTGCAGGCCCAGTGCCGGCCCACCGGGCGGCTCGACCCATTCCACGGTGCCGCCACCGTGCAGGAGCATCCCGGGGTGACCGGCGCGCACCGCCGTGATCAGCGGGCCTTCCGGCGGGATGGCCAGGCTGAGCACCGTCGCGAAGATGCCCTTGCCCGCGCGTTCGGCACGCAGGATCCGCTCCAGCTGCCGCATCCGCTCCGACCCGCGCAGACCGGCGAAGGTCAGCGCTCGCCAGGCGATACGCAGGGCCACCCCCAACGCGGCCTCGTCGGCTCCGTGCCCGGAGACGTCGCCGATCATCACGTGCACGGTGCGGTCCGGCGTCTGCACGAAGTCGTAGAAGTCACCGCCGAGCAGCGCGTTCTCTCGACTCGGGCGGTACTGGCTGACGATCTCCACGCCGGGGTCGTCCAGCAGCAGCGGAAGGGGAAGCAGGCCGCGTTCCAGCCGGGCGTTCTCGCGTTCCCGCAGCTGGGTGGCGTGCAGGTCGACCGCGGTCAGCTCGGCGCGCTTGCGCTCGATGGCGTACAGCACCGCCCGGCGCAGCATCTCGGCGTCGACGCGGTCCTTGACCAGGTAGTCCTGGGCACCCGAGGCGACGGCCATCGACGCGAAATGCTCGTCGTTGAGACCGGTCAGCACCACGATCGGGATGGTGGGGTCGTGCTTGGCGATCCGGGTCAGGCCGTCCATCCCGTTCGTGTCGTGCAGGTGCAGATCCAGCAGGATGCAGTCGGGGCGGGCAGTGGCCATCGCCTGCTCGGCCTTGGCCATCGATTCGGCCCAGGTCACGCAGATGTCGACCCCGGCGTCGCTGATCAGTTCCTCGACGAGGATCGCGTCGGCGCGGTCATCCTCCACCAACAGCAACGACAGCGTCTGGCTGTCACTCGGGACGCGCATGTGCCCCGTCACTTTTGTTGGCGCGCGCCCACTGCGCGGGCCGACCTGTTCGATTGACAATTCCCCGAGAATACCCGGGGGTCCCGCGAAGCGGGCAACCCCTCCGCGGCGTTGCGGAACGTCGTCGAGGCGCTCGCGCTGGTAATCTGCCACCGGTCGCCGGGTGTACGACATGGGGAGGCGACACCGCGCCCTCCCGGCTGACGGCTTTCGCCGACGGCAGAGCCTTGTCCAAAGACACCGGAGTTGTAGAAGACGAGATGAGTGGCGTGCGCACCGGAGAGATCAAGGCCCTGTCCGGGCTGCGCATCGTCGCCGCCCTCTGGGTCGTCTTCTTCCACTTCCGCCCGCTGCTCGAAGAGGCGTCGCCGCCGCTGCGGTCGGCGTTCGCGCCGATCCTCAATGCCGGGGCGCAGGGCGTCGACCTCTTCTTCATCCTCAGTGGCTTCGTGCTGACGTGGAACTACCTCGACCGGATGGGCGAGTCGTGGTCGCTGGGCAGCACACTGCGATTCCTGTGGCTCCGGCTGGCGCGGGTGTGGCCGGTGTACCTGGTGACGATGCACCTCGCGGCGGCGTTCGCGGTGTTCACGCTCTACGTCGGCCGTTTTCCGCTGCCGCCGCCGGTCATCGAGTCGCTCAACGCGCTGAGCTGGATCAAGCAGGTGCTGCTGGTTCAGCTGTGGTTCCAGCCGTTCTTCGACGGCTCGAGCTGGGACGGTCCGGCGTGGTCGATCAGCGCCGAGTGGTTGGCGTACCTGTTGTTCGGCGGCGTGGTGCTGATCGTCTTCCGGATCGCGGCCGCGACGCGGGCCCGCAACCTGATCTGGCTCGCCGTCGCAGCCGCGCTTCCGCCGACGCTTCTGCTGCTGGCGCACGGCGTCTTCTACACACCGTGGAGCTGGTTGCCGAGGATCGTCATGCAGTTCATCGCCGGCGCGCTGGCGTGTGCGGCGGTGCGCAAGTTGCGACTGTCGGACGGCGGGCAGCGGACCTTCGGAGTGCTCTCCCTGGTCCTCGTGGCGATCATCGTCGGCGGGCTGTACCTGCTCGACGCGTATCCGCCGGGCGGGATGCTCGACGCCGGGGGTCTGATCGACATCCTCTTCGTCCCCTTGGTGATCACGTTGTCCCTGGGTGTCGGCACGCTGCCCGCGCTGTTGTCCACGCGGGTGATGGTGTACCTCGGGCACGTCTCCTTCAGCCTCTACATGCTCCACGAGATCGTGCACACCGCCTGGAATTGGGCCGTGCTGCAATTCGGGATCACGCTGACGCCCAGCTGGACGGCCAAGTTCACCGTGCTGGGCCTCATCGGGCTCGCCGGTGTCGGCGCGGCGTTGCTGTATCACTTCGTCGAGGAGCCGGCCCGCCGGTGGATGCGGCGGATGATCGAACCGAAGACCCCGCGTGCCGCGCGGCCGGGCGACGGGCATCAGAGCAGGCTGCAGTCCGTGGCCGCACGCGCCGGATAACAGTTTGTACCGCAGCGGCGCGTCCAGCACGGCTTGTCGGGGCGGCGGCCACTAGGCTGGTCCAGTGAGTCGTGTGCCGACGCTGTTGCTTTCTGTCGCTGTGCTTTTCAGCATTTTCACAACTCGTGTTCCGGAAGTTCAGCATCGTGATGTGCGCCACACGGACTATGCCGTGAACCGCATCGCGGTGATCGGCGACTCCTACACCACGGGCAGCGACCAGGGCGGCAACGGGCCGCAGGGGTGGGCTCCGCAGGTCTGGCGGGACCTCACCGAGCACGGAATCGCGGTCACCCCGACGGTCGTTGCCGAAGGCGGGGCCGGCTACTGCACCCGCGGTAACCACGGCAGCGTGTTCGAGGACCTGACGGTGCGGGGCGTCAAACCCAACGACGTACTCGTGGTGTTCTACGGCTCGCGCAACGACATGAAAGCCGATCCGACGCGGCTGTCGATCGCGATGTACGGCACCCTGCACCTGGCGCGCCAGATCGCGCGGTCGGCGAAGATGCTCGTGATCGGGCCGCCGTGGCCGACCGCGGACCCGCCCGCCGAGATCCTCCGGATTCGCGACATCCTCGGCTATCAGGCCCAGCTGGCGGGCGCCACCTTCGTCGACCCGATCGCCGCGCGGTGGTTCGTCGGCAAGCCGCAGCTGATCGGCAAGGACGGGGTGCACCCCACCGATGCCGGACACACCTACATGGCCGACAAGATCGCGCCGTTGATCGGCGCTCAGCTCAACCCGTACTGACGGGTTGTTAGGGTGCCCGGGTGATTCGGAATGTGGTCCTCGCGAAGCTGAAGACCGACCATGACGCGGCGGAGGTCGAGCAGATCCAGCAGGGCCTGCGCGCGTTGAACTGTCCCGGCACGCTGGGCTACACCGTGGGCACCGACGCCGGACTGCGAGAAGGCAACTGGGATTTCGTCATCGTCGCCGACTTCGCCGACACGGCCGCCTACCGCGGTTACGACGACGACGCCGAGCACAACCGGCTGCGTGGCCGGCTGGCGCCGATGGTGGAACAGATCGCTCGCGCGCAGTTCGAGCTGCCGGACGCGTGAGGGCGGTCCCCGCCGTCTGCCGGCTCGTGCGCTAGTTCGACCTCGCGTAGCGCTGCGCGAATCTCCGCAGGATCTCCATCGGATGTGTGACCACCCGTCGGCGCGCGGCGTCCTTGAGTGACTGGGCGGTCTCCGGGGCGAAGTACCCGTGATTCTTGTAGACGTCGATGCGGGTACAGAGCCCGTCGACGTCGAGCTCGGGATGGAACTGCGTGGCATACACGTTGGCGCCCACCCGGAACGCCTGCACCGGGCAGTCGGCGGAACGCGCCAGCCGCGCCACGCCGTGCGGGAGGGCGGAGGCGGCCTCCTTGTGGCCACCGAACGCGTCGAAGGTGTCGGGCAGTCCTGCGAACAGGGGATCGGACCGCCCCTGCGCGGTGAGGGCGACGGTGACAGCGCCGACGGGCTCGCTGTGCGCCCGATCCACGACCGCGCCGATGGCCGCACCCAATGTGCCTACGCCGTAACAACATCCGAGGAACGGAAAGTCGCGGGCGATGATCTCGGCCAACAGACCGGCGAGTTCGTCTTCGACACGCCGCTGCGTCGGCGACTTGCCGTCCGGGTCGTCGCTCACGTTGTAGGGGCCACCGCCGAGGATGACGCCGGACCACTCGGCGAGTGCGACGGGGCCCAACGGCTGGTGGGTGAGTCGGATGCGGTGCAAGCGCTCGTGGTCGAGTCCCGCGAACCGCATCATGGCGCGATACTCGTCGTCGGCGGCTTCGTCTTCTCCGCGGACGGACAGCAACAGGAACGGAGCGTCGGCCACCGCGTCAGGCTAGCTGCCGGGGAGCCGGACGGCCGGGCACGATACCTTGGTCGGTCAATGAGAACGCTCATCGACTTCGACGACGCCCCCGTGTTCGCGCTCCCGACCGCTCACGGCGCCCGCGAGGGCGTGTTGGTGGAGGGTCCGCAGGGCTGGGGCGAATTCAGCCCACCCGCCGATGCCGACGACGCGCTCGCCGCGCGGTGGCTCACCGCCGCAATGGAACCGAGCACGGTCGGCTGGCCCGATGCGGTGCGCGGCCGGGTGCCGGTGTCCGACGGCTCGCGGCGCCTCGCGGTCGAGGTCGGTGGCGTCGACGAGGCGGTCGCTCGGATTGCGCAGCGGGAGAAGGACGGCGACGGGCTCGAGCTGGTGGAGCTCACCGGGTGCGGTCCTGCGGATGCGCGGGCGATCCGGCTGCGCGTCGGCGTGCCGATCGCGGTGGACTCCACGTGGTTGGTTCGAGATCCCGAGTGCGCCGACATCGCCGTTCTGCGCTGCGGTGAGCTCGGGGGAGTGCGGCGCGCGCTGCGCCGCGCCGAGAAGCTGGGACTGCCGGCGATGGTGACCTTCACCGGCGCCACGAGCATCGGGCTGGCCGCCGACGTCGCCGTCGCGGCCGCGCTGCAGGAGCTGCCCTACGCCTGCGCCCCGGTGCCCGAGTGGTTGAGCTCCTGTGACGTCGTGTCGGCGTCGCGAACGCTGATCCCCGTCGACGGCTCCCTTCCCGCGGCGCCGATGCCGGCCGGACCGGACCCGGCACGGCTGGAACAGTTCCGAGTCACCGACCCCGCCGTCACCCGACGCTGGCGGGAGCTCTTGCGCCGGGCGGCAGCGCTGCTCTGATCGACATCGCCGAACTTGCATTCCGGTAGGCCCTCACTCGCAATTCCTCTCCTGGAATGCAAGTTCGGCCGCGCCCGGGGACCGGCGGCGTGGCGCCGGCTCAGTCCTGCTTCTTGATCAGGCGGAGCAGCGCCTCGTGGTCGGGGGCCAGCAGCTCGTCGATCCGCGGCTGGTTCACATCCGCGACGATGATCTCGCCGACTTCCTGATACACGTCGCTGAAGATGCCGTGCGACTTCATCTTCTCGGTCTGATAGATGTTGTCCTCGGTCGGCGTCACGTAGTAGACGATCTCGGCCTTGAACCGGTGGATCAGCCACAGGTGGATCAGGTCCATCAGCCGCTTCTGGCGCATCTTCTCGCTGAATGTGTTCTGGTCGCGGACGGTGAGGATGCTGCGCCCGTGCCGGTCCTTGATCGGGTCGACGACCACGTTGGCGAGCGGCCCCGATTCAGACCCCGTGCCGTCGGCCAGGATCTGCAGGTCGAGCACGTCAGAACCTGCGCGCCGGGGCCGCAGCTGCACATGCAGTCTCTCGGGGAGCTGATAGTGCTCGCTCCACAGCGCCAGCCACTCCTCGAGCAGCTTCTTGGGCACCTCGGTCTGCACCAGGTGCTGATGCTGGGTCGACCCCTCGCCCATCGCCTTGGTCGTCGCCGTGCGACCCGACGAGGCGGCCAGCGCCGCGTCGCTGCGGGGGCCGCCCACCAGCGTTTGCGGTGTGCGATACGGCGATTCGACGAGACGCATCTTGCGTTGCAGCCGGGCCAGCGCGAGCATGCCTTCCTGCCGCAACGACGTCGCGAACTCCTCGGAGGCGACGCCGTCGACCTGGTGGCCGCCGTAGGTGATGAAGTTGAAGACGAACCCCATCTTCCCGATCTCCTCGGGGAACGCCCGCATCTCCTCGTCGGTCATGCCGGTGGTGTCCCAGTTGAACGACGGCGAGAGGTTGTAGGCGAGCATCTTGTCCGGGTAGACGGCGTGGATGGCGTCGGCGAACTGCTTGGCATCGGCGAGGTCGGCGGTCTTGGTCTCCATCCACAAGATGTCGGCGAACGGCGCGGCCGCCAGTGACTTGGCGATCGCGTACGGGATGCCGCCGCGGATCTGGTAGTAGCCCTCCGGCGTCTTGGCGAGCTCGCAATCCCAGACGGCGTCGGCGCCGAGTTCCTTCGCCTTCTCGCGCGCCGAGTACAGCGACGCTCGCTCGGCGAACGCGCGCCACTCCGCCACGCTCATGGCCGACGGCTCGCCCTCCCGCTCCCGGAATTCCAGGAGTTCGGCCACCGCACCGGCATAGGTGTCGAGCCCCGCATCGGCCTCCCACGCCGCGACGAACCGCGACTCCACCTTGTCGAACGCGGCGTCGACCGACGGCTCGCTGCCGTCCTGCCATCCGGCGGCGGTCTCGTCGATGAGGCTCAGCAGACCCTGGCGGTCCAGCCACGCCTCCGCCGCGGCGTATTCGCCGTCGGGGAGTGCGTAGAGCATGTGACCGTTCAGCTCGGTCACACCCTTGTCGTAGAAGCGGCGCACCAGCGCCAGGAAGCACGCCTTGTACGACGGGATCTTCAGGTTGGTCGCACCGAGCAGGAACGGCTGATCGCGTTCGTCGGCGCGGCTGTCGAGCAGGTTCGCCGCCTCGGCGTCGGTGCGGGCGACGATGATGCCCGGCACCCGCATGATGTCGAGCTGGAACCGCGCGGTGTTGAGGCGCTTGATCTGCTCGTCGGACGGCACCAGCACCTTGCCGCCCTGATGGCCGCACTTCTTGGTGCCGGGACGCTGATCCTCGATGTGGTAGCCGGGCACGCCCGCCTCGACGAAGCGCCGAATCAGGTTGCGCACGTGCGGATCCCCGCCGTGGCCGGTATCGGCGTCAGCGATGATGAAGGGCCGGTAGTCGTATGCGGGCGTTGCCGCACGTTGGTCAGGGGTCATCCGCAACCGCAGGAACTGCTGGTTGCGATCGGCGGTGAGCAGGGCCCGGACCAGGCCGGCGGCTTCCTCGGGCACCTGGCTCAACGGATAGCTCGCCAAGTCGGGTCCGGGGTCCTCGGTGGTCGACCCCTTCGCCGAGGTCGCCCATCCGCCGAGGTAGATGCCTTCGATCCCCATCCGCTTCATCACCACGGCCTGGCCGGGGGAGTAGGGGCCGAACGTCGTGATGCTCTTTCCGCGCGCGAACAGGTCGCGCAGGTGCGGGTAGAACGCGGTGGCGGCCTCCCGCGCGACGGGGTAATCGGCAGGGATGGTGCCCCGCTGTTCGGCGACCTGCCGCGCCGAGTACAGCCGGATGATCCCCTCGAAGCGGGGACTGTCGAAGTAACTCTGCGTCTCGGCGACATCACGCTCGAAGGGCGTCTCCGGATGCAGGTCGGTTTCCATGATGGCCATAGCTCACCCTACGGCGCGGAGCGGACCGCGGGGGTCCACTCGAGCGGGAATTATCTGGTGCCGAAGGTGCGGTCACCGACGTCGCCGAGCCCCGGCAGGATGTAACCGTGCTCGTCGAGTTCCCGGTCGATCGCCGCGGTGTAGATGGGCACGTCCGGGTGAGCCTCGCGCAGCGCTGCGATACCTTCCGGACAGGCCAGCAGGCAGACGAACTTGACGGACTTCGGCTGCTGCTCGCGTAGCCGTTCGACCGCGGCGACCGCCGAGTTGCCGGTCGCCAGCATCGGGTCGAGCACCACGAGATCGCGCTCGTCGAGATCGCCGGGCATCTTGAAGTAGTACTCAACGGCGACAAAGGTTCTGGGGTCGCGGTAGAGGCCGATGTGTCCGACGCGGGCCGACGGGACCACCTCGAGCATGCCGTCGAGCATGCCTGTGCCGGCCCGCAGGACCGACACGAAGACCAGCTTCTTGCCGTCGATCACGGTGCCGGTCGTGGTCTCCATCGGGGTCTGGACCTCGACCTCGTGCACCGCGGCGTCGCGCAGCACCTCGTAGGCCATCAGAGCGGAGACTTCCCGAACGAGGCGACGAAAGCTGTTGGTAGAAGCGTCTTTCCGCCGCATCAGCGTGATCTTGTGCTGGACCAGCGGATGGTCCACGAGGTGGACGAGCTGTGAGCCGGTCATCAGAAGACCGTGCCGTCGCTGGCGACGGACAGCGGGGGCAGACCCGCGCGCAGCCGCTGCGCAGACGCGCGCCCGGCCGCCCACGTGCCACCTTCGAGCACACACGCCAACGGCATCCGCTTCTCGTCCACGCCGAGCCGGCCGCGCACCAGGGGCGCCAGCTCGTCGAGCAGCGCCACCGTCAAGGCCCGCCACTCGACGACGAGCTCGTCACCCGGATTCCACGTGCGCCCCGCGTCGGAGGCTTCTCGCAGGCGCAGTACGCCGGTGTCCAGCAGGAGGCCGCCGTTGCGATATTCCGGCAACCCGGTGAGGGCGTCGAGACCGGTCACCTCGACCCCGGCCCACCGGAAGGGTTCGATCAGCGAGTAAGTGAGCCACTGCGACAGCTTGTGCAGCGGCAGCCAACCGGCAGTCAGGCCCGGCCCGGGTACCGCGCCGTGCCGCCAGCAATCCCCGAGCGCCTGATCGCCGATCCGGTTGTCCGACAGCCAGATTCCCGACAGCGCGGCTAACAACTCCGCCAAGACGTCGTGAGCGGCGACGGTCGGCCCGGACGATCGGGTCAGCGCGTCGAACAGGAAGCCGGGCCGGCCCTGCGGCCCGAACACGTCGGGCCGGGCGGCCAGGACGTCGCCGAGGCGATGCATCAGCTCCACCCTCCCGGCCAACCCGACCAGGGGATTGTCCGGCGTGGCCTGCAGTACCCCGGCGAGGCGCTGTGGTGTCAGCCCGCGCAGGGCGGCCGCATCGACTTGAAGTGGGCATTGCGGATCGCTGGAGAAGGCGCCGGCGACGAATCCGTGCCAGCTCGCGAGCGCCAATCCTTCCGATCGGTGGAATCGGGCCGACCGTCCGCCGCGCCGCTCGACGAAGCCCCATTCGGACCCGGCGCCGGCGTCGAGCAGGACGCTGATCACGGTCAGGTCGATCATCGCGCGGGCTCGTTGCCTGCTGTCGCAGTGTGCGAGCAGCCCGTCCAGCTCAGCGCGGCGATCGACGCCGCCGGCCTCGAAATGGCGCCACCTGCTGTGGTACGGGATCTTCAGGTCGGGAAACCGGTCGCGGGTGACGGCTGCGACTTCGTCTGCGGCACGCGGCATTTCGTCGTCGAGCACGCGGAACCAGGATGAGTCGCCCGCCCGGGCGCGCTCGAGCAGGTGTGCGCAGCGGCGGCGCACCGCCTCCGTCGTGCGCAGCATCGCTGCCGCGCCCTCCGGCAACGAAGTGTCTGGGTCCGCCTGGCCGCGGCGGTCCGCATGGACCGTCATCCGTCCAGCTCCCGGCCCTTGACCTTGCGGAGCTCTTCGGCATCCGGAACGTCGCCGGGCGTGTAGTAGCCGGCGGCCATCTTCGCGTCGATCTCCACCTGGGCGTCGGCCGGAATCAGTTCGTCGGGGATGGACACGCGTTCACCGACCTCGATCCCCGCACCGGTGATGGCGTCGTACTTCATGTTGCTCATCGACACCAGGCGGTGGATCTTCGTGATGCCGAGCCAGTGCAGGACGTCAGGCATCAGTTCCTGGAACCGCATGTCCTGCACACCGGCCACACACTCGGTGCGGGCGAAGTACTGATCGGCGGTGTCACCGCCGGCCTGACGCTTGCGTGCGTTGTAGACCAGGAACTTCGTCACCTCGCCGAGCGCGCGGCCTTCCTTGCGAGAGTAGGCGATCAGACCGACACCACCGCGCTGCGCTCCGAGGATGGCCTCCTCGATCGCATGGGTCAGATAGGGCCGGCACGTGCAGATGTCCGAGCCGAACACGTCGGATCCGTTGCATTCGTCGTGCACCCGCGCGGTCAGCTCGACCGTCGGGTCGGCGAGACCGTGCGGATCACCGAAGACGTAGATGGTCTGCCCGCCGATCGGCGGGAGGAAGACCTCGAGGTCCGGGCGAGTGACCAGCTCCGGATACATCCCGCCGGTCTCCTCGAAAAGCGCTCGGCGCAAGTCCGTTTCGTCGCACCCGAACCGGCGTGCCACGCCCGGCAGGTGCCACACCGGTTCGAGAGCCGCCTTGGTCACCAGCGCCGCGCCGGTGTCGAGCAGCACCCGGCCGTCGGGCCGCAGCCGGCCTCTGCGGATCGCCTCGCCGACCTCGGGCAGGATCACCTGCGCCTTGGTCACCGCGATGGTCGGCCGGATGTCGATCCCCGCAGCGATCTGCTCGGCGAAGACGTCGGCCACCATCGCGCCCCACGGGTCGAGGCTCACGATCGCCGCGGGATCTCTCCACTGCGGGTGCGGACCGATCACGTCCGTCGGCGCGGTGTTGGTCAGGTCGGCGCGGTGATCGCGCGAGAGTGCGCCGGCCGCGACCGCGAGCGCACGGTAGACGCCGTAGGCGCCGCTGTGGGTTCCGATCACGTTGCGGTGCGCGCGGTTGGTGGTCCCGACGATCGGGCCGCGCTCGGCGGCCGTCGCCGCGCCCCAGCGCACGGCGGGAGCCTGGCTCCCACCGCTGTGGGACGTCAGCCTGATGTGTCCGCCCGGGCTCTTGGCGGGTGGTGGCGCAGCGGCATCGGCGGACATCGGTGAACCCATACCCTTCCTCGCTCCGAGGGAAGCCGCCAGCATAGTCACTTCGCGGCGAGCGCGCCCGGGTCCGCGGCCGGCAGACGGGCGGGAGCTCGCGCGGGTCGCCGTCCTGCGGGCGATGAGTTTCCCGCGCTGCGCCGGTCGGTAATGGTGACACCGATTCTCACTGCTTGGGAGGACTCCGTGACCGAACCGACCGCGATGACCGACGCGACCGCCATGCCCCGCGTGGTCGACGCACAGACCTGGCGCACGGAACTCGACGAGCTCCGGCGGCGCGAGAAGGCCGCCACCCGGGAGCTGGACGCGATCGCCGCGCAGCGGCGGCGCCTGCCGATGGTCGAGATGCCCGACTACACGCTGATGGGCGCAGGCGGGCCGGTGCGATTCGCCGACATCTTCGAAGGCCGCAGGCAGCTGATCGTCTACAACCACATGTGGAGCGACGGGGCGCAGTGGCAGTGCAGCGGCTGCACCGGGTACACCTCGCAGTTCACCCGGCTGGACTTCCTCGACAACTACGACGCCCGCTTCGTGATTGTGACGCCCGGCCCCATCGAGGAGGCGCTGGCCTACCGGGACCGGGTCGGAAACGCGATGGAGTGGTACTCGTCGTCGGACAGCAGCTTCGCCGCGGACGTCGACGCGGCGCCCGGTACCGGTTTCGCCGTCAATGTGTTTCTCCGGGACGGGGACACCGCGTACCGCACCTGGCACACGAACGGCCGGGGGACCGAACAGCTCAGCCACTCGTTCGCACTCATCGACGTCCTGCCCTGGGGCCGGCAGGAGGTCTGGCAGGACTCGCCCGAGGGCTGGCCACAGCGGGACACCTATTCGAGGTGGTTGGGGTCGGAGGAGATCGCCCGCCTCTACGGCGACTCGGGCGGCGCGTAGCAGCCGGAAGACACAGCCCCGGCGCGATGCGCCCGGTCAGCCTTGGCAGACTGTGCGCATGGCACAGATAACTTTGCGTGGAAACCCGATCAACACTGTCGGAGAGCTGCCCGCCGTCGGTTCCGCGGCGCCCGGCTTCACCCTCACGGGCACAGATCTCGGGACGGTCAGCGATGACCAATTCCGCGACAAGCCTCTGCTGCTTAACATCTTCCCGTCGATCGACACCCCGGTCTGTGCGGCCAGCGTGCGCACCTTCAACGAGCGTGCGGCCGCCGGCGGCGTGTCGGTGCTCTGCGTCTCGAAGGACCTGCCGTTTGCGCAGAAGCGATTCTGCGGCGCCGAGGGCATCGAGAACGTCACGACGGCGTCGGCGTTCCGGGACAGCTTCGGCGAGGACTACGGCATCACCATCACCGACGGACCGATGGCGGGGCTGCTGGGCCGCGCGGTCGTCGTCGTCGGCGCGGACGGCAAAGTCGCCTACACCGAGCTGGTGCCCGAGATCGGCCAGGAGCCCGATTACGACGCGGCGTTGTCGGCCCTCTCCGCGTGAGCCGCGACACACCTTAGAGGTCGGTGCGCCGGCATAGGTCACCGTTCGGTTCCAGAACCGCAACTCATTGATGCAGCGTCCTGCGAGAACGCGAATACCCCACGTCACGTGGTGTAGAAGTTAACTTGAGTGACGATTGTGAATTGATGAGTCCAGCGCCAGACGGCCGCTGGCGGCTGGAAAGCGGTGGAAGTGCAATGCGACGCGTCTTTGTCCTCGTGATCGGTCTGGCGCTCCTGGTGGCGACACCGGGGCTCGCCTCGGCGGACGTCACGCGGTCGGCGGCGAACCAGAAGTTCGTCGACATCGTGATCGCCCGCGCAATGTCGCAGCGCGGCGTGCCCTTCGCCTACGGCGGCGGCGGCGCCTCGGGCCCCAGCAAGGGCACGGCGTCGGCCCCGGAACCGGACCGAGCGCCGGTCGACACCGAGTCGCTCAACCTCACGCCGGGGTTGAACCTGCCGGCCGTCGCGCCGCCCACCGTGCCGGGATTGACCGCGCCGACACCGGCTCCCGCGCCGCGGGTCGAGGTCGTGGGCTTCGATGCGTCGGGGCTGATAATGTACGCCTACGCCGGCGTGGGCGTCAAGCTGCCGCGCTCGTCGGGCGAGCAGTACAAGGTGGGTCAGAAGGTCATGCCGTCGTTGGCCCTGCCCGGCGATCTGATCTTCTACGGCCCGGACGGTACGCAGAGCGTCGCGTTGTTCATCGGCAACGGACAGATGGTCGAGACCACCGACAAGGGCGTGGCGGTGTCGCCCGTCCGCACCGACGGCATGGCGCCGTATCTGGTTCGCATCATCGCGTGATCTGACCGCGACGGTCTGTGCGTCGGACAGCAAAATGTCCGAGGCGATTCATCGGCGGTTTACGCCGATTCGGAGCAAACCGTATTCCGGGAATGCTAAAGTCGCGGCCCGCTCATCGCATCTCGTGTCCGGCGCGGACGACGAACTCCCGCGGCGGCGCGCCGCGCGGGGACGCACACAGTGCCTGCGCAGATCCCGCAGGCGGCCACGTCGACGTGTCCCCGGCGCCGGGGTGCCGGAAAATCCCGTCTGAGTTGCGCATTTCATCCTCGTCACTTAACCTCTGAGGACTCTCACAGCCAACTGCCAGCTTCGCCGGCATTGACCGTAAGGACCCACAGGTGCGCGGAATCCTCACCGTCGCCGGCGTCGCATCGATGGCGGCCGTGACGACTTTCTCAGGCCCCGATATCACGCTGACAGCAAATGTCCTGACGGTGACGGGTTATACCGCTCTCGGCACACTCCAGTGGGACATGGACGAGTTCTTCCAGGGCGCGTTCTGCTCGGACGGATCCGGAAACTCCTGCACCGCGGTCAACTACCTGTCCGGACTGCCGGTGGTCGGCGAAACCGACGGCCTGCGTGCGCTGACATCGGCTATCAGGTCGACGGCGCCGCCCACGACGGTTCTCAGTTTCTCGCAGGGTTCACTCATCGCGTCGAAGTGGCTGGAGCTGTACGCCGGGCGACCAAGTGCTCCCGATCCGGAGAACCTGTCGTTCGTGCTGACCGCCAACCCGCTGCGCAAATACGGCGGCGTGCGGAAGGAGGTCGGGTTGGGCAGGGCGACGCCCGACACCGACTACAAGGTGCTCGACATCGCCATCGAGTACGACGGTGCCGCCGATTTTCCGGACAACCCTTTCAATCTGCTCGCGGTGGCCAACGCCTTCGCCGGTTTCCAGTACATCCACATCTTCGGCTACGACGACGTGGACCTGCAGAACGCCGACAAGCTGGTGTGGACCGACGGGAACACCACCTACGTTCTGATCCGCAGTCAGAACCTCCCGCTCCTCGAGCCTCTCCGCTTCCTCGGACTGCACGACCTGGCCGATCAGCTCAACGGCCCGCTCAAGGTCATCATCGACTCCGCGTACAACCGCGACTACCCTAATCTCGTCGATGCCGCCTCCCAGGACGCGGTGCTCGGGCAGTTCCCCGCGGTGTACCACGCGAAAGATCAAATCCAGTCGAAGACAACACCTTTCGCGTCGCTGATGTCTGCGCCGACCCGTCGCTCGACCGAATCCGCCGTCGACGACCACACTGTGCAGGACTCCGACGAGCCGGACGGGACCGCGACTCCCACCGACACCGACACCGACGGCGACGTCCCGACCGGCACCGGCACCGGGGCACCGGACACGACCGCCACCGAAGACCCCACGGACGCCACGAATCCCGCTGAGCCGGCGATCGACCCCGATGAGGACGTCACGAGCGACGATCAGCCGGATCCCGGCGACGCGGACGCAACCGACGATGATTCGCCGGACGAGTCCTCCGCCGCGGGGGACGCCGAGGAGGGCGAGACCGGCAAGAACACCGGTACCACGGGCGACCGCGACGAAGCCGGCGCCGACAAGACCGGCGAGAAGGGTGGCTCCTCGCCGACGGCCGCATCCACATCGGACCCGGGCGGATCCGCCGACTGACGCTTCAGCCGGTTCGAAGCCGTTGCAGAGCAGGTGTTTTGGCGTTTCGCCTAGACTGCCTGCATGAGCAGCCGCACGAGTCCTGAGCGCGCCGGCGGGGAAGGACTGCTGCAGATCGAGGACTGCCTGGATGCCGCCGGTGACATCCGGGTGCCGGCGGGCGTCACCTTCGTCTCGTTGATCGACCGCAACATCGCCAACGTCGGAGACGAGACCGCCTACCGATACCTCGACTTCTCCGGATCCGCCGGCGTCGAGGTCGCCGAGATGACCTGGAACGAACTGGGCGTGCGGATGGCCGCCATCGGCGCACACGTGCAGAGGGCGGCCGCGGCGGGGGACCGGGTGGCGGTCCTGGCGCCCCAGGGCCTCGAGTACGTCGCCGGCTTCTTCGCCGCGATCAAGGCCGGCGCCATCGCGGTGCCGCTGTTCGCTCCTGAGCTGCCGGGACACGCCGAGCGCCTCGACACCGCGCTGCGCGACGCTCGCCCGAGCACAGTGCTGACGACGAGCGCGGCGCGCCCTGCCGTGGAGGCCTTCCTCGACCGCGTGCCCGCGACGACCCGGCCCGCGGTGATCGTGATCGACGACATCCCCGACAGTGCAGCCGAGGAGTTCGCTCCGACCGTCATCGACGTCGACGGCATCTCCCACCTGCAGTACACGGGTGGCGCCACGCGTCCGCCGGTGGGAGTGGAGGTCACCCATCACGGCGTCGGGACGAACCTGATCCAGATGATCCTGTCCATCGACCTCCTGGACCGCAACACCCACGGCGTCAGCTGGCTGCCGCTCTATCACGACATGGGCTTGTCGATGATCGGCTTTCCCGCGGTGTACGGCGGCCACTCGACGCTGATGTCACCGACGGCGTTCATCCGCAGGCCGCAACGCTGGATCGAGGCTCTCTCCGACGTGTCGCGCACCGGTCGAGTCGTCACGGCCGCGCCGAACTTCGCCTACGAGTGGACCGCTCAAAGAGGCGTTCCCGCAGCAGGTTCCGACATCGACCTGCGCAACGTCGTGCTCATCATCGGATCCGAGCCGGTGAGCATGGAGGCGATCGACACCTTCTGTTCGGCGTTCACTCCGTTCGGGTTGCCGCGCACGGCGTTCAAACCCTCCTACGGACTCGCCGAGGCAACGCTGTTCGTCGCGACGATCGAACCCGCCGAGGAGCCCCGAGCGGTGCACCTCGATCGAGCACGGCTGGCCGACGGACGCGCGGTCCGTGTCGCGGCCGACGACCCACACGCGGTGGCGCACGTGTCGTGCGGTCGGGTCGCGCGCAACCAGTGGTGTGTCATCGTCGACCCGGAGACCACCGCCGAGGTGCCCGACGAATGCGTCGGCGAGATCTGGCTGCAGGGAGCCAACATCGGCCGCGGTTACTGGGGCCGGCCCGAAGACAGCGAGCGGACGTTCGGCGCCCGCCTGGGCGGCCCGCTCGCCGAAGGCAGCCACACGGCCGGCGCGCAGATCGACGGGGCGTGGCTGCGCAGCGGCGATCTCGGGCTGTATCTGGACGGCGAGTTGTTCGTCGTGGGCCGCATCGCCGATGTGGTCACCGTCGGCGGGCGGCGCCACCACCCTCAGGACATCGAGGCCACGGCCGCCGACGCGTCGCCGATCGTGCGCCGCGGTTACGTCGCGGCCTTCTCGGTCGAGGGCGACGACGGGGACCGCCTCGTGATCATCGCCGAACGCGCCGCCGGGACCGCGCGGCTGGATCCCGGGCCGGCGGTCGATGCGATCGCCGAAGCGGTGCGACAGCGTCATGGGGCACCGGTTTCGGAGGTGCGGGTGGTGCCGGCCGGCGCCATCCCGAGGACCACGAGCGGCAAGCTCGCCCGACGCGCCTGTCGCGCCGCCTATCTCAGCGGCGCCTTCGCCTGAGCGGGGTCACGTCGCGGGCATGGCTCCGGCCACGCCGAGCATCAACACGACTCCGGGCAGCAGGTTGGTCACCTGATGGGCGAGGATGCTCGCGGTCAGATTGCCGGAATACAGCCGCGCCAGGCCGATCGGGAGCGCGACCACCAGCAGCAGCGGCGCCCGGGTCCACTCGAGATGGGCGATGGCGAACACCACCGTGGTGACGCTCAGCGCCGCCCAGCGTCCCCAGCGCTGATCCACCGCGCCCCAGAGCAGTCCGCGGTAGACGATCTCTTCGCAGATCGGGGCGATGACGGCCACGACGACGAACACGGCGACCGCCCAGAACCAGGTGCCGCGGAGGTTCCCGAACACCTCACCGGCCGCGGAGGTCGCGTCTTCACCGACGATCGAGAGCCACAGCAGCGCCGCCGGAATGCTCAGCAGGAGCCCGCCCAAGCCGAACAGCACACCCAATCCCGCGCCGCGCCAGGAGAACTCCAGCTTCAGGTCGGCGCGCGGACCGTTGCCCCGCAGCGTCGTGATGACGATCGCCAGCCATGCCGCCAGGAGAGTGGGCAGCAGGACGCCGATCACCACCATCGGCAACGAAGCCGCCGCACGACTGCCGATCAGCAGCGCCAGGCCCAGCGACGAGAGGAGATACACCGCTTCGACGAAGACGTAGGCACCGACGCCCCAACGATGTCGGGACGACTGCGGGGAATCCACAGTCGAAACGTTAATGCACTACGTGACCGTGACGAACGGGCTGAGGCAGTCGTGGACGAACTGCGTGATGTTGATCTTCGGATTGCTGTCGGGGAAGCTCACGGTCGCCAGCACGTTCCCGCCGGCGTCGGCGAAGTTGCCGTCGGCGCGGTCCTGGTGTGACGACGACGTGACGAGGATGATGCCGGTGGTTCCCGCCTGCTTGGCCAGCGGGACGGAGAACTGGGCGTTCTGGACGGTGCTGTTGGCTCTGTCCTCCACGATGATCCGGTCGTCGGGCAGTCCCAGCGTGCGGAGCAGCGTCCGCATCTCCGCGGCTTCGGTGTGGCCCCTCTGCGGGTTGCCACCGGTCACGATGACGGGCGACTGCGGAAACATCTGCGCCACCGCCAATCCGGTGAGCACCCGGGTGTAGAGGATGGGACGCATCAGGCCGTTGGGCGTGAGTCCGTAGCCGAGGATGACGATGGCCGGCTTCGAGAAGTCCTTGGCAGCGATCGGAGGCGCGGCATGAGCGGTGCCGGCGGGCACGCCTGCCGTCAAGACCGCCAGAGCCACCAAGGCGGCGCTCGCGACGGCCTTGCCCGCGGCCGCTACGCCGCGTCGCTTCCGCGCTGATCGTCGAGTCATCGATACTTTGATCGTCGCGGAGGGCGAAGTCATTACGGTCAGGTCTCGAAGACTCAACGATGCGTGCTCACTCACCGGCGGGCATCGCGCAATCCGTTCAGAAGTGGTCTGGTGGAAACCGATGCTTTCCCACCGCCCGACCTCTGGCCCGTTGCTTCGACGCGTCGTCCCCGCCGCGGCGGTCTCGGTTGCCCTTCTGCTCGTCGCCGCCCCCGCCGCGTCGCCCGCCCCCGACTTCGACGACCGCGGCTACATCGACTCGACCGCCCGGTGCGCCGCGCCGGACACCGCGGTGGTCTTCGGCAGCTCCGACAGCTCGCGGGTGGCGATCTGCGCCACCCCCGACGGCGACCTCGAATACCGCGGTGTCCGCGTGCGCGACGGCGCCAAGCTCATCGCGTCCGCGAAGCGCTCGGCAGACGGCGCTTTCACCGCCACCAACGACGGCATCGAGTACATGGTCACGTCGAGTGCCCTGGTGATCAGCGCGGGGGAGAAGGTGATCCGCGACGAGACGATGCTGGACTTCCACCGACCCGGCGCGGCGTCGGCACCGACCACCGAGTCCACCCCGACGACACCGCTGCCCCCGCCGCTGCCGGCTGAGGTGGGCGGCCAGAAAAGCTGATTCCGCCGCGATTCCGAACTGTTCCTGCACGCAGAACGAACACGAACCCTCCCGGAAAAGCGGGTTCAGTGAGCGCTGATCCGTTTGCTGAATGGTTTGCCTCCATTAACTGACGCCTGCGTCAGCAAATCTGCGCATTCTGTGATTTCGACGCGTCGAGGTAGACACGCGGTCACAATGTGGATACGTTTTCACGCGGTCGGGGTCATTTCAGCAACTTGGAGAGAGCCATCGTGTCCACAACAACACGTTCGTACGTCACCGCGGGCGTCGCCCTGGTGGGGGCGAGCATCATTTCCGCGACGCCGATCACGACCCTGCAGCCGGAGTTCCGTTCAGCAAGCTACGACGTCGATCTCGTCGCCGCCACGCAGACGTGCGGGGCCGGCAGTTCCAGCGCCCTGTGCGGCACTCCGACGGCCGCCACCGCGCCGCAGACGTTCGGCACGGCCGGCAGCACGAACGTCCTGAACATCCCGGCGAATCTGGCCATCGCTCTGGCCAATACGCCGTACAACCTGCTCAACGCCCTCGGCGAGGGGAATGTTGCGCTCGGCTCGCAGCCCGACGGAGGCTTCAGCTTCCAGCCCACCTACGACGGTGTGTCGCTGACCCAGCACGACGTCGTGGGCCTCGGCGCCGCCCTCTCGTACGGCGGCAGTTGGTGGCTCTACAGCCCGACCAACATTCTCGGAACCGACGCCGCCGATCCGGGAAAGTACGAGGCGCTCACCAACGTGCTCGTCCCGTTCCCGGCGCTGTCGGTGCCCCTGGGTAACATGTTCGCGGCGATCGCCGCCTCTCAGCTACCTATGGACACGGGCTGCACCGGCACCGGCCCAGGGGCCTGCGACCATCCCGAGGCGATTCTCGGCAAATCAATGGACTTCCGGAACATCGCCGCATTGTTTTCGCCGGAGGGATACACCTTCCCGGAGACCCGGGGCGGCATCACGTGCAACAGCACCGGCCAGTGCTACGTGAAGGACGTGAACGGCGCGGAGGTGCCCTGGTCCGGCCAGACCGTGAAGCTCGACCCGACAACACCGTTCACCAGCTTCTACGACAGCCTGACCGGCACCCCGGACGTGTCGCAGATCAAGCCGGTGACGCCCCAGCTGCTGACCTCGACCTTCACCAGCCTCAGCCACGGTGCCGCCACCGCCTTCAATCCGTTCGTCCTGGGCACGCAGTGCCCGCTCTGCGCGGCGTTCGTTCCCAACCCGGAGAACAAGCCGGTCCCGGGCCCGGTCTTCACCGATCCCAACGCCCCCGCCACGACCGAAACGACCACCCCGGCCGCCACCGACGCCTCGGTGAAGCAGGTCGCGGCACCGAGCACGACGACGGACCAGGCCGACTCGACCACCGCCCCGGCGCCGCAGGCCGACACTCCGAAAGCCGACTCCTCGCCCTCGGACACCGCGACCACGACCGGCCCGAAACACCGCAAGCCCAGCACGCTGAGCGACTCGGTCAGCCGGGTGCGGGACTCGATCAACACCGGCGTGGGCAAGATCTCCGGCGGCTTCACCAATAAGTCGGACTCCGCGTCCTCCGACTCGCCCACGAGGTCATCGTCGACGACGAGCAGCGGCTCGGACTCGGGCTCGAAGAAGAGCGGCGGCTCCGGATCGGGCGGCAGCGACTGACCTGACCGACGTCGAACGTGTCGACCACCTGGTCACAGATAGGGATCGGCCCAGGCGCTGATGATCCGCGCCGCCCGGGCCGCCTGGTTCTTCTCGGTGAGCAGGTGGTCGGCGCCTTCGAGTGAGACGAAGCTGCGCGGGTGCCGGGCGGCGCGGAAGATCTCGCTGGCATTGGCGATGCCGACCGTGTTGTCGGTGGGTGAGTGCATGACGAGCAACGCCCGCCGCAGCGTCTTGATGCGCTCTCGCAGATCGGCGGCGCGCACGTCCTCGATGAAGTGACGCCGTAGGGTCAACGCCTTGCCGCCGATCCGGAACGTCGCCTCGCCGTCGGATTCGATGCGCTTCACCAAGGCGTCGTATGCGCGTTCGACGTGGGCGGGCTGGAACGGCGCGCCGATGCTGGCCACAGCAGCGACGGTCGGGCAGTCGTGCGCGGCGGCGATCACGGCCGCCCCACCGAAGGAATGTCCGACCAGCAGATGCACCTCCCGGCCCGAGTCGTTCATGTACTCGACCGCTCGCACCGTGTCGGCGACCTTGTGCGAGAACGAGCCGTCGCCCCAGTCGCCCTCGGACTGCCCCAGCCCGATGTTGTCGAACCGCAGCATGCCGATGCCCTCGGCGGCGAGCTGTTTGCAGATGCGGCTGGCGGCCGGGCAATCCTTGCCGAGGGTGAACCCGTGCGCGAACACGCCCCACCCGCGCACGTCCCCCTCCGGCATGTCGATCAGGCCCGCCAGCGCCGGGCCGCTGCTGCTCGGGAAGGTGATGCGCTCCGCCACGCCTGCCATCCTGTCATCGCGGGCCGACGCCCGGCACAAAAAGCCTCGGCAGCGCGTTGGGTGACAGTGTGAAGATCCGTTTCGGAGTGAGCCTCGGCACCGACGTCGGTCCCGACCAGCTGGGCGACGTCGTCGACCGCCTGGAGAACACCGGCATCGATTCGTTGTGGTTCTCAGAACTGGTGTACTCGCCGGCGGTGGACCCGATGGTCGGCATGGCCTTCGCGCTGTCGCGGACCACCCACCTCAAGGTCGGGACGTCGGTGGCCGTGCTCCGGGGCAGACATCCGGTGCTGGTGGCCAAGCAACTCGCGTCGCTGGCCGCGCTGGCGCCCAAGCGGGTGCTGCCCGTCTTCGGCCTGCGCTCGGCCCTGCCTGTCGAACGGGACCTGTTCCCGGTCCCCGACGGTCGGCGCGCCGCCGTCTTCGACGAGTCGTTGACGGTGTTGCGCACCGTGCTGCGCGACCGTGCCGTCACCTTCGAGGGCGAGTTCTTCTCCGTGCGCGATGCCGATATCCTGCCCAAACCACCTGCGCCACTGGATATCTGGCTGGGCGGGGCGTCGCCGGCCGGCTTCCGCCGGATCGGCGCGTTCGGCGACGGCTGGCTCGGCAGCTTCCTCACCCCCGCCGAGGCCCGTCGAGCCCGGCTCGACATCGTCGCGGCAGCCGAGGCGGCGGGGCGCCGGATTCCCGACGATCACTACGGCATCAACATCGCCGTCGGCGACGGTGCACTGCCCGAAGCCGTCCTGGCCGCGGTCCGCAGGCGGCGGCCCGATCTCGACCCCCGCGACCTCGTGGCCGCGGACTGGCCGGCATTGCACCGCCAACTCGACGAGTACATCGCGGCCGGGCTGACGAAGTTCGTCATCAGACCGGCCGGCGCGATGCCCAGTGCCGAGTTCCTCGACGCCTTCGCCGAGGAACTGCTGCCGCGGCAGAACTGAACCGGCCGGACGGACGTCAGTTGATCGTCTCGATGACCCACGCGCGCAACGCTTTACGGTCGAGCTTGCCGCTGGCCAACGTCGGAATCTCGGTGCTCTCGGCGGCGATCCAGCGGCTGGGCACCTTGTAGGAGGACAGCACGTCCCGAACCCGTCGGGCCACCGAGTCCAGATCGAGGCCGGCGACGGCAGGCACCAGCACGGCGCAGACCTCCTCGCCGCGTTGCGGATGGTCGACGCCGACCACCACACACTGCGCGACGTCGGGAAACCCCTCGATCACCGATTCCACCTCCAGCGGCGAGACATTCGCCCCCGACGTCTTGATGAGATCGGTCGTGCGACCGACATAGAAGAGCCGGGGGTCGCCGGCGCGGCGGTACACGCGGTCTCCGGTGTGATACCAGCCGTCGGCGTCGAACGTCTCCCAGCGTTCGCGCTTGTTGTAGCCGGCCATGACGCCGATGCCCCGCACCAGAAGTTCGCCGACGTCGCCGTCGGGCACGAAAGCGCCGCTGTCGTCGACGACAGCGATATCGGTGTAGGCGAAGCCGCCCGCGGTCTCGGACATGGTGCGGTGCACGGGGAAACCGTCCGGCACATCGGTCATCGCGATGTCGAGCGGCCCCTCCCGCAGCATCGGGGCGGCGGACAGGTCGCGATCGGGGAACGTCGGATGCTCGCGCAACCGCTGGGTGAACGCCGGCCACCCCACGATGCCGGTGGCCCGTTCCCGCTCGGCGAGATCGAGGGCGACTTCCGCATCGAGTCTCGGCATCACCAGCAGCGTGACCGCGTCGTGGAGTGCGCCGGCGCCGGCGAGCACTCCGCCGATCCAGAAGAACGGCATCGCGCACAGGATCACCGGTGCGCCAGGGGAACCGGTCACCGCGCGGATGGCAGCCGGCCATGTCGACGTCTGGCGGACGAGAGTGCCGTGCGTGTGCAGCACCCCCTTCGGGTCGGCGGTCGAGCCGGAGGTGTGCACCATGATGGCAAGGTCGGCGGGCGACACCTCGGCCTCGGCCGCGGCCAGCAGTTCCGGTGAGACCGCGTCATCGACGGAGCGCGGCCCGCCGGCGGCCCAGGGCGGGTGCTCGTCACCGGTGAGCACGATCCGCCGCAGGAACGGCGCATCACGCAGGCTCAGCCGGCCCTCGGGTTGTCCGGGCACCTGCGGGAACGCCGCTTCGAACCGTTCGGCGACCGCGATGTCGAGCACCCGCGCAGGCGCGACCAGCATCGCGATGTCGGCGAGTCTGGCGACCTTCGCGATCTCGGCCGGGCGGTACATGGTGCTCATCGGGACGGCGATCGCTCCGACGCGCGACACCGCCAGCCACCACGTCACCCATTCCGCGCCGTTCGGGAAGAACAGGCCGACGCGGGTGCCCTTGCCGACGCCGTGCGCGAGCAGCCAGCGCGCGAGCTCAGCCGAACGCCGTTCGGCCTCGGCGTATGTCAGGCGATCAGTCGGGGTCACCAGATACGTGCGATCACCGAACTCCCGCACGCTGTGCGCCAGAAGAGCGGGGATCGTCAGGGGTGTGTGCGGCACACGCCGATCTTGCCCTGCGTGTCACAAGTGCCGCCGCCCGACGCGTCGACCGTGTCACACTGAGCGGGCACGGAGGTGGTCGCGATGATCGAGCTACTCGACGACATGCCCGCCGGGGTGACGGGCTTTCGCGTGTCCGGCCGCGTCGGCGGTGAGGAACTGCGCGACTTCGGACCGACGATGAAGACGCTGCTGGACACCGACGAGATCCGGCTCGTGGAGGTGGTGGCCGACGACTACGCCGGATTCGGTCCCGGTGGTCTGGTCGAGGATCTCAAGATGGGTTTGGGCACCCTGATCGGGCACCATTCCGCGTTCCGGCGCATCGCGATCGTGTCCGACAAGGAATGGGTCACCCACATGCTGCACGCTCTGGCGTGGATGGTGCCCGGCGAGCTCAAGCTCTTCCCGGTCGGCCGGCTCGAGGAGGCCAAGACCTGGGCCGCCGGATGAGAGCGGCGCGCTCATCGGCCTCGACGGGCGTCGGGCGCTGCTCCGGTGGGGGAGCGACGGGCCAGCAGCCAGGCCTCGCCGTGCCCTTCGCCGGCCGCAACGACGTCCAGAGTGGCGAAGGCCCGCGTCAACGCGCCGCGCCGGACCGCGAACGGACCCGGCCGACCACCGACTTCACTCAGCGCGCTGATCGCCAGAAGTCCACCGGGACAGAGCCGTTCGATGATGGCCCGGTCCAGCCGGGGGTCGCGGAACCTGAGGCACAGCACCACGTCGACGGGTTCGCCTGCCGGTAGTCCGTCGTCGAGGTCGGCGACCTCGAAGCGGCAGCGTTCGGCGCTGCCGCTGCACCGCGCGAGCTCACGCGCCCGCGCGATCGCCACGCGCGACACGTCATAGCCGTGGACCGTCATCCCCCTGCCGGCCAGCCACGCGGCCGACGCTCCCGGCCCGCAGGCCAGGTCCAGAGCTCGTCCCGCAGTGGGGAAGACGTCGGCGAACGGCGCGAACACGGCCGGCAGCGCGACGTCCTCGACCGTCGGGGCGGGCCGGTCGGTGTAGCGCCGGTCCCAACGGTCGCGGTCGTTGTCGGTCACGCTCGCCAGCCTAGGGACCGGCCCGTCACCCGACAGGTCGATGATGGCTGTCATGGACGCCTGGGCCGACCTCTCCCACAGCTTCGCCGACGAGGCGTACACCTCGGTCAAGGGCGCGGTGCGCAGTCGCGTCCTGCACAGGCAGCTGCTCGAGCACCTCGACAGGCCGCCGGGCCGGGTTCTCGACGTCGGCGGCGGCGCGGGCCATCAGTCGTTCCTGCTGGCGCAGGCCGGCTTCGATGTGACACTGCTCGATCCGTCGGCTGCGATGCTGGCCAAAGCAGAAGAGCGGCTGCACACGCTGCCCCGCGAAGCCCGCCGCCGAGTGACACTGCTGCACGCGGACGGCGAGCACGCCGCCGAGGCCGTGGGGGGACGGCGGTTCGAGGTGGTGCTGTGCCACGGGGTGCTGATGTATCTCGACAGTCCCGACACGATGGTCGGCGAGTTGTGTCGCTGCACCGCCGAGGGCGGGGTGGTGTCGATCCTGGCGCTCAACGCGAAGACGATGGCGGTGCGACCGGCCCTGGAGCGACGCTGGGACGACGCGCTGGCCGCCTTCGACGCCGACCACGAGGTCGGTGTCCTCGGGGTGCCGACTCGCGCCGACACCGTGGAGCATCTCACCGAGCGCCTGCTCGCGGGAGGCGCCGAAGCGCTGCAGTGGTACGGCGTGTGGCTGTTCACCGACTGGCTGGAGTTCACCGGAGCCGCCCAGGACCTCACGGATCCCGCGCGCGTCGCGCAGACCGCCGACGTGGAGTTCGAGGCCGGCAAGCGCGATCCCTACCGCCAGCTCAGTCGCGTCTTCCACCTCGTCGCGCGCCGGCGGTGACGCGCAGCCCGCTCACCGATCCAGCGCCCGGATCCGGATCGGCCCGCGCCAGTCAGCCTGTGGGTCAACGGGTTTCCCGCGTTGCGTGATCTCGACCTCGCCGGACGACGCGAGTCGTCGGGCAACGTCTCGTGCGTCGTCCATCAAATCCCGCCAGTCCTGCCCGCCGACGGCGCGTGCGGCGTCCGACGGGCACGTGCTGCTGCCGGGGCCGCGGTGTCCGGCCAGCGCACGGATGGCCGCTTCGAGGCGTTGCCCGACCGGACCGTCGTGCAGCGCGATCCGCGCCTCCTCGGCGTGCGCACCACCGGTGCCGGCGATCCGGCGCAGTTCCGCCGCCAACGCTGAGGTCATCCGTTCAGTTAACCCGCTCCGCCGGCCGCCGACCGGCTCATCGTCGCGATCTCTGTGGAATGCGCCACAGCGCTACCGCAACTGAGCAGGCAGAACAGGGTGGAGCGGGTCGACGTCGGGAAGCGCGGTGGTTTATCACCCCCCGGACCTGGCTAGTTCGTAGCCGTACTCATTGACTGCGGGTTTTCGACCCGGGATTGGAGTGTGCACGATGAAGTTGACTCAGGTCCTCGCCAGCGCAGCAGTTCTCGGCGGCCTCGCCGCAGGAGCCATGGGCGTTGCCGCTTCCGCGTCCGCGCAGCCCGGCTACGTGCCCCCGCCGGTTCCGCCCGCCGGACCGAACGCCGGCCAGCCGCCGGCCTGGGCGCCGCCCAAGCCGGTCGACCCGATCTGGGCCAACGGCAGCCCGCAGGTCTGGGACGAGGGCTGGCACCACTGGGGCGTCTGGCTCAACGGCGTCTTCATTCCGACCTACTGATCACTCGTGACACGGCCACCGCGGATCGTCCCGATCTGCGGTGGCCGTCGTCGTGTGCGTGTCTCATGAGCGGGCCGGAGGTCACCGACGACGGGCACCACATCGTGGTCGACGGTCGCAAGTGGCGGGCGACCGATCCGTCGATCCCCGACGACCGCAGGGCCGAACTCGTCCGCCTGTTGATGGCGTGGCGCCGGGAAGTGCGACGCACCAAGGGGACGCCCGCTGAATCGGCGGCCCGGGCCGGGGTGCAGGCGGCCAAAACCGCGCTGGGCGAACGCGGTTCGCCGCCATGGTGGGAGCAGACCGAGACCGCGCGACGGGACCGCTGGCAGGCGCACGTGCCCGCCCCCGGAGACGACGACGGCCGGAGCGCACACTGACCGTGCGCTCCGGCCCGCCGACGTCACGACTGCTGCCGCTCAGACCCCCAGCGTGCGCTGGATGTCCGGCTTCATCGCGTTGAGTTGGGCTCCCCAGTACCCCCAGCCGTGTGTGCCGTTGGCGGGGAAATTGAAGGTGGCATTGCGGCCGCCGTCTCCGACGTAGGCCTTCTGGAACGCCCGGTTGCTGTCCTGGGTGATGCTTTCGAGCACCTGCCCGGGAATGTCACCGCCGCCACCGAGATCGCCCGGCCTGCCGTTGCCGGTGTACACCCAGATCCGGGTGCCGTTGGCGACCAGTCGGCCCGCCTGCAGTGTCGGGTCGTTGCGCTGCCACGCCGGACCGCCGCCCGGGCCCCACATCGCGGTGGCGTCGAAGCCGCCGGCGTCGCGCATCGCGAAGCCCACCAGCGTCGGCCAGATGCCTTGCGAGAGGTTGAGAAAGCCCGACAACGAGCCGGCATAGCTGAACTGATTCGGATGGTAGGCCGCCAGGATCAGCGCGGCGCTGCCCGACATCGACAGCCCCACGACCGCGTTGCCGCTGGGCGAGATGCCCTTGTTGGCCGCCAGGTAGGCGGGCAACTCCGAGGTCAGGAAGGTCTCCCACTGGTAGTTGTACGTCGTGCCGTTGCCGACGGCCGGGCGCTGCCAGTTCGTGTAGAAGCTCGACATGCCGCCCACCGGCATGACCACCGACAGGCCGGACTGGTAGTAGTTCTCGAAGGCCGGGGTCTCGATATCCCAGCCGCTGTTGTCGTCCCGCGCGCGTAATCCGTCGAGCAGGTAGACGGCCTTGGGGCCACCGCCCTGGAACTTGACCGGGATGTCTCGGCCCATCGCCGCCGAGGGCACCATCAGCGTCTCCACCGGCAGACCCGGCCGCGAGTAGGCCGCCGCCGTCGCGGTGCTGCCCACGACGCCCACGAGTCCCGGGAGCAGCAGCGCGGCCAGGATCCCCGTCAGGAGTCGGCGACCCACCGTGCTTGTGCGGTGTGTGCGTTTCATGTCTTCGTGCCGTCCTCTCCAGGCGTGCCCCGTGGACACGCTGTTCAGGAATGGGTTCGCGGTCCGGGGGCGATGCACCCCGACGATGCCGACTGCTTCGCATCGACCGCCTTCGCAGGGCCACCGCGGAACGGGTGGCCGCGTCGATTACTTCGTCATGTGACGTTTCTTCGTTACGTCGGACCGTGTCGCCGACGCATGCGGTCACACCGCCGTAAGATTCAGGCGCGACCGATGCGGACCCCACATCGAGGGGTACTAGCCTCATCGTGGTGAGCCAGAGTCGCCCCAAGGTCCTGATCATCGGCGGAGGATTCGGCGGCTTGTTCTGTGCGCGCCGGCTCGGAAACGTCGACGTCGAGGTCACGTTGCTCGACCGCTCCGCCGGTCACCTGTTCCAGCCGCTGCTCTATCAGTGTGCGACCGGAACGCTGAGCATCGGGCACATCAGCCGCCCGTTGCGGGAGGAGTTCGCCCGCCACCGCAACGTCACCACGCTGCTCGGCGAGGCGATCGACATCGATCCCGCGGCCCGGCAGGTGGCGGTTCGCCGCCCCGACGAGACGACGTACACGCTCGACTACGACGTGCTCGTGCTCGCGGCGGGCATGCAGCAGTCGTACTTCGACAACGAACACTTCGCCCAGTGGGCGCCGGGCATGAAGACCCTCGACGATGCGCTGAGCATTCGCCAGCGGTTGTTCACGGCGTTCGAGATCGCCGAGACGCTGCCCCCGGGACCCGAGCGGGACAGCTGGCTCACCTTCGCCGTCTCCGGCGCGGGCCCCACGGGAGTCGAATTGGCGGGCCAGATCCGTGAGATGGCCACCCGCACCCTGGCCAACGAGTTCCACAGCATCGAGCCCGAGGACGCCCGCGTCCTGCTGTTCGACGGCGGGGACCGGGTGCTGAAGAGCTTCGCGCCGGATCTGGCCACCAAGGCCACCAACACCCTGCAGAAGCTAGGTGTGGAGTTGTGTCTCGGGGTCCACGTCACCGATGTGCGCCAGGACGGGGTGACCGTTACGCAGAAGAACGGGGGAGCCCAGGAGCAGTACGCGGCGCGCACCGTGCTCTGGACGGCCGGTGTCGAAGCGGTGCCGTTCGCGCGGCGCCTGGCCGAGACCCTGGGCGTCGACGCCGACCACGCCGGACGCATCCATGTCGATCCGGATCTCTCGGTTCCCGGCCGTCCGGAGGTCTTCGTGATCGGGGATCTGGTCGGACGGGACAAATTGCCCGGCGTGGCGGAGAACGCGATGCAGGGGGGTCTGCACGTCGCCGCGTGCATCCGACGCGACCTCGAGGGCAAGCCCCGCCGCGCGTACCGCTACCGCGATCTGGGTTCGGCGGCCTACATCAGCCACGGCAATGCGTTGCTCCAGGTGGGACCGCTTCGGCTCGCGGGCCGGCTGGGCTGGCTGGCCTGGGGCTTCATCCACATCGCGTTCCTCACCGGGCTGCGCAATCGGGTCAGCACCGTGGCCACCTGGCTGGCCACCATCGCGCGCGCAAGCCGCTATCACCGGGCGTTCATGCTGGGCAGTGACGGCGCACCCGAACAGCGCTACACCTGGACGAGCGAGGATCAACCCGCGCAGCCGGAAACGCCGCCGTCCGGCTCGGGTGTAGAGGGCCGGGAACAGGGCATACGACGGCCCATGACGATAACTCCCGAAGACGTCCGCCGCCTTCTGGCCGCCGGTGACGATGCCCAACTGGTGATGGTCGAGGGGCGCACCGCCGTCGTGACGGGCGACCAGCTGGCGAGCGACGGCTATCGCGGCGCCCTCGAGATCATCTCCCGCAAAGACCTCCTCGCGCGGACCGGCGGGACGGGGGAGCTCAGCGACGCGGAGGTGTCGGCCGAGGCGTCAGCGCTCGACGCAGCGGTGAACGAACTGGGTGGCTGAGACCGACACGCCGGCTGGGTGTCAGCCGACGGGCGCCGGACTGCCGTGGGCGACGGGCTTTCTGGGAAGGAACGCCGCGGGAAGGTAGGCGGCGGCGATCATCACGGCGGCGACGACGAACACCATCGTGTACGCATGCGACAGGTCATGCATCACCTGTTGGGCGAATCCCGGACGCAGCGCCTCGGCGGGAAGCGCCGCCGGGTCCAGCGGCCGGCCGCTGGTCCGCGCCTGCTCCTGCAGGGCCGCAACGCGATTGGCGGCCGAGACGGCGTCGCTGCGGTTCACCTGGTTGGTCAGGATCACCGACATCACCGCGGTGCCCACCGAACCGGCGACGCGCTGGTTGACGTTGATCAGCGTGGAGCCCCGGGCGACCTGTTCGGGTCGCAGAGTCTGCACCGCGGCGCCCGACAGCGGCATCATCGTGCATCCCATGCCGAGGCCGAACACCACCAGGCCCGTCACCAGTACGGGTAAGTAGGCGTCCTGGTGCCAGGAGCCGTAGGCGAACACTCCCATCCCCGTGCACATCAGGGTGATGCCGACGAGCACGATCTTGCCCGGCCCCTGCCGGTCCATCAATCGCCCGGCCACCGGCATCGTGATCATCGCGCCGAGCCCCTGCGGAATGACGTGGAGGCCGGACTGGAACGGCGTCTGATGGAACAGCTGCTGAAAGTAGCTGGGCAGCAGCAGGATCGCACCGAAGAAGGCCGCGGCGAAAACCAGCATCGCGGCGTTGGCCAGCGCCATCACCCGGTTGGTGAACAACCGAAGGTCGATCAACGGGTGAGCCGCCCGCAGCAGTGCATGCGCGACGAACCCCGCCACCAACGCCGCGCCGATCACGGCGGGAACCCACACCTGCGGGTCCGTCACGCTGCCGTGCTCGGGCAGCGACGACACCCCGTAGAGGAAGCTCGCCAGGCCGGGCGAGAGCAGCAGCATCCCGACGATGTCGAAGGGCTCGGCGCCCGACGGCCGGTCTTTCGCGAAGATCAGCGCCGCCAGCGTGACCGCGACCACGCCGATCGGCACGTTGATCAAGAAGATCCACCGCCACCCGTAGTCGTCGATGAGCCAACCGCCCAGAACGGGTCCGCCCACCGGCCCCAGCAGCATGGGGATACCGAGCACCGACATCAGACGCCCGAGCCGGCGCGGACCGGCTTCGCGGGTCAGGATGGTGAACACCAGAGGCATCAGCATGCCGCCACCGAGGCCCTGCACAACGCGGAACGCGATGAGCTGCGTGATGTCACCGGCCACCGCGCACAGCAGGGAGCCCGCGGTGAAGAGCACCACCGACCCGATGAACAGGCGTTTCGTGCCGAAGCGGTCCGCCGCCCAGCCGGTCATGGGGATGACGGCGGCCAGTGCCAGCGTGTATCCGGTCGCCGTCCAGGCCACCACGGCCTGCGTCGAGCCGAACTGGCTGATGAAGGTGCGTTGCGCGACATTGACCACCGTGGTGTCGAGGATGGTCATGATCGCCGCGAGCACGCACACGCTGGTGACCTTCAGAAGGCCGGAGTCGAGGTGATCCGGATAGTCGGAAGTCCCCGCATCGCCGCGCGCGACGGCGGCCTCGGGGCCGGACTTACGCGGTACGGGGTTGTCCACGCGGTGCACCACAGCGGCCTCCTTCCGGACACGAAGATTCGCTAACGATTCCCGCGCCGGTTGCGGCTCAAACCGCCGACGGCAGCGGTGATCAGCGGCGACGGCGCAGCGCCCGCCAGAGTCGCAGCGGACGCTGTCCGAGCAGCGGCGCCCGCCGCACCGGCCGCAGTGCCAGTTCATCACCGCGCCGTCGGTACCGAAGACGGGTCGATGCCCGACCACCCGGCAGGTGACACTCACTGCCGGCGATCCGCACTCTGCCGTCATCGTCGACTCCTCGGTCCGGTGACGGCGGTGACAGACGGTCTACCCGAGTTTCGCGGCGTTCCCGGACTGGGCGCGGGTGGGCGCGGATCGGCGGCCCGACGGAAACCGAGAGGTGCGCGCCGCTCCGGCGATCGGCGGCAGGCGCCGTGGGCTGAACTCCAGCAGCAGCAGGGCACACAACGCCATGGGCAGTTGGCGCAACGACAACAGCACGTAGCGGCGCTCCCGCAGGGCATGGAACTTCCGTAGGTAGCGATACAGCGATTCCAGCTTGATGAGTGGGTCGCCCAGATGGATCAGCAGGTGCACGACTGTGCGCAGCGCGCCGCGCCCGGTCTCCTGGAAGATCTCGGGAAACGGTGCGAAAGCCAGCGAAAGGCGCCGCGCATCATGGTCTTTCGCCCAGTGGATCATGTCGACACTGAGTCGTTCGTCGATGCCGTTGGGCGCGTCGCGGCGACGCCACGACGAATCCAGGCTCACGTCGCTGCCGGCGCCGGCGATCGCATACCGGTGGAAGCCCTGGATCCGGCCGCCGCGGTCGCGGGCGACGATGAGTTCGACGCCGGGGTACTCACCGAGCAAGGTGTGGTCGAGCATCATCGAGAACCCCCGCTCGGTGTGTGCGCCACTCGCCGAATCGCGCACGACCGCCGCCAGTTCGGCACGGAGTGCGTCGTCGAGGTCGGCTTCGGGCACCACGGCCGTCGACATCCCGGCGTTGCGGGTCCGTTGAACTGCTTGCCGCACGTTGCGGAACTTGCGGCCGGACAGGTGAAATCCCGCGACGTTGACCACCACGTCACGCCCGATCGGAATGGGCCGCACACCGTGCGGCATCGACGGTCCGCGCCACAGCGACAGCCGGCGCTGGCTGCACCCGAGCACCGCGATCCGCCAGCCTCGGGTGTCGCACATCGCGGCGAAATCGGCGACCAGCTCCGGGAACCGCCGCCAATCGCCGATCGGGTCGCCCGACACCACGGCGAATCCCAGCTTGGTCCGGAAGGCGATGACCGCCGTTCCGTCGGCGTTGGTGTGATAGCTCTTGAGCCGCTGCATCGCGAACGGTGCCAGCGGATCGTTGTGGGTGCGCTGGACGAGCCCCCAGATTCTGGGCAGGGCTGCGGGATCGGGGCGGGCGGAGGTGGGCCGCATCAGGACCATTCCGGCGGCCACGATGAGCAGGTAGCCGAGCAGCGCGAAGGACACCACGTGCGCGGCGATACCGAGCGCCACCGCGGCGAGCGCCGTCAGCGCATGGCCCACGGTGACGGGCCGGCCCAGATAGACGCCACGGGCGATGAAGCTGGCTGCCCCCAGGACGGCCAACGACCATGCCAGCCGGTTGCCGGTGTCGTGCTCGCCGGTCAACATCCACACCAGCGTGCAGCAGGTGCCGAACAGCAGCAGCGCACCCGCCCACCGTGCCGTCCGGGTACCGGTGGTGAGCATGACGCGGTCGCCGGTCCGGGGTCTGACCCGTTTCCCCATGGCGACTCCCGCTCTACTGCGACCACATCGACACTTCAACGGTAGAACAAGCGCCGCCTCACCTGGCGTCATCGCCGCGCCGAACGCACGCACGCACAGGTGCATCATCCGCGGGGTCGATACACCCGCGGAGACGGCGTTTCGTGGTTTAGGGTGCCGCTGGAGGCCATCGGGTGCACACCCAGAGTGCGGGTCGGCCATGGCCCGGGATTGGAGTTCTCGCGATGAGACTGGTCGAGATGCTCGCGGCGGTCGCGATCGCCGGCGGATGCGCCGCCGGCGCCATCGGATTCGCGGGAGTCGCTGCCGCGCAACCGGATTCGCCCTATGTGCCGGATTATCCGACGCCGGCGCCCGCTCCGCCGGGCGCGGACATCGGCTCGCCCCCGGACTGGGCGCCGGCCAAGCCGGTGGACCCGTCCTGGGCGGCCGACAACCGGCAGGTGTGGGATCAGAACTTCCAGCACTGGGGCGTGTGGATGAACGGCGTCTTCATCCCGACGTACTGATCGGTATGCGGCGCGCGTCTTTTCCGTTACCAGAAAGCACCGCTCATCGTGACCTGGAAACGCGGTCGTTCTCCCGTCCCGACGGGGGGACTTCCTGCACCATTTATCTGCCACGTGGCCACGACCGTGGCACCTGAGGGGCAACGTACGGCCGAATGGGAGGGATCGATGCGACAGTCGATGTCCGCGCTCGCAGGCATCTGCCTTCTGCTCGCGGGGTGCGGCAACGCGATGAGCAATGCCGAGTCTCCGGCACCGACCCGAACCATGATCCCGCGCCCGCTCGTGGAGCGCGAACTCGCCGGATTGCTGCTCAGCCCCGAACAGACGGCGGCCGCTGTCGGGGCCCCCGCGATGATGGTCACCGAGCAGCAGACGACGATGTCCGACAACAGCGAGACGATGGCGCCGCCCGAATGCCTGGCGATCGACGGGGCGGCGGAGTCGGTGACCTACGCCAACAGCGGCTATACGGCCGAACGCGATCAGAGCCTCAAGGACGGGAACGACTTCAAGCACTACGCCAAGCAGGCCGTGGTGCTGTTCCCCTACCTGGAGAAGGCCACCGAGTTCTTCGAGACATCGGTTCAGCAGTGGTCGGCGTGCCACGAGTACACGCACACCCAGACTGAGACGCACTGGACGGTCGGAAAGATCACCAACGAGAACAAGACGCTCGCCACGATTGCGACGCAACAGGATTCAGCCGCCCCCGGGTGGGGGTGCGGACGCACCCTGGCGCAGCGGAACAACGTCATCATCGACGTCAACACCTGCAGCGCCAATCCCGCCGACTCGGCGGTGAAGATCGCGGACCAAATCGGCGCCAACGTCCTGGCCAAGTGGTAACCACGCGACCGTCGACCGGTTTGACCACCAGGATTGATGGTTAACTATCCTAAGTACCTGGATAGCCCCGATCCCTGGAGTCGCCTCGTGAAGAGCATGACCATCATGTGCCGTTCCCTCGTCGTCGCCTGCGGGCTGACGGCAGGAGCGCTCGGACTGGGCGCCGCGCAGGCCGGGGCCCAACCGCCGCCACCGCCTCCCGCGCCGGTCGTGGGCGAGGTTCCGCCCGCCTGGGCACCTCCGAAACCCGCCGAGGTGTGGGCCGGCCAGCCCGTGGTGTGGAACTCGGGATGGGGCGGACGCTGGGGCGTGTGGATCAACGGCGGCTTCATCACGTTGACGTCGAACCCCGTCACCAACGGTGGTTGATCACGGACACTTCCGTGGGCGGATACCGCTCTAGCTAGCTGCGCTATATAGTTACCCCATCTCTACCGGGGGCTATCGTCGGAGGAGGGGTAACCCCGGACGACTGTTCGCGTTGAGCGCTACGGCGAAGCCAACGGACCGATGAGGCAGGAGTAACGATGACAGGACTGTTGGGTCGCGCGGGCCGGGTGGGGGTCGTTCTGGCTGCGGCGGCATCGGCATACCTGAGCGTGGCAGCGCCGGCATCGGCCGACGCGACCGACGACTACCCGATCCCGCACCGGATGATCATCACCCAGTGCGACACCGAGCAGTACATGGCGGCCGCCAGGGACACCAGCCCGGTCTACTTCGAGCGCTACATGATCGACCGGAGCAACCGCCCGGCCGATGTGCAGCAGATGGCTTTCGACCGCATCCACTGGTTCTTCTCGCTCGACCCGGTGGCGCGCCGGCAGTACTCCGAGGACACCGCGACCAACGTCTTCTACGAGCAGACGGCGACCCGCTGGGGCAACTGGGCGAAACTCTTCTTCAACAACAAGGGCGTAGTCGCGCATGCCACCGACGTCTGCATGAACTACCCCAAGGGTGACATGTCCGTCTGGAACTGGCCGGTCAGGTAAGCACCCCCGGGTAAGGCGCTGCGGGTCGGCGTCACGTGGACATGCGCCCCTGAAGTGCCGCGACCAGCGCCAGACGAACCTGCTCGACGATCGCACCCGGACTGTCCCGGCGAAGCTGGGACTCCGCCGCGGCGAGCTCTGCGGCGAGCCGCTTGTCGTGGAAGATCCCGGCCACCCAGCGGGAGAAATCGCGGTTGGGGCAGTGGTGGCGCAACACCCCCGCGTCGCACCGATTGAGCGCGTCTTCGAGTTCGGACAGGTTGGCCGCCACCGCGCCCGTCAGGTGGTCGCCTGAGCCGCGGAAGTAGAACCGGCGAGGAGGCTCGACGCCGGCGCGAGCGTACTTGTGCTGATGACGCAGGTGGGGAGTTCTGCGCGGGCTCGGGGTGAAGGCGACGGCTTGATGCGGCCGGGCCCGCCAGGCCAGCACGGCGCGGCCGGTGGGGCCGGTGAGCAGCTGGGCGATCTGCGCCCGAGGCATGTCCGCCACCGCAGCGGTCAGGTCGACGAGAGGATCGGACGGTTCGGGTGAGCCGAGCGCGATCACGGCGTCCAGAGCGGCGGGCACCTCGCTGGCTAGCTGGTCGGGCCGCCAGGTGATCAGCAGATAGCCCTTGGCTGCCGGGTTGAACAGGGCCAGCGAGGCACCTGCCCTTCCGAACGGCGCGTGGGCTTCGTCGACGACGACCCACTGGGGGAGACCGCTCACCGCCCGCTGCGCCTCGATTTCGGCGGGCAGTCCCTCGAGGTAGTGGCGCTGCGCCTCCGAGTCGAGGTGCGACAGGTCGATGACGACCGTCGCGTTGCGCAGCAGGCGAACGACTTCGGCGGGGTCGGCGAGGCGCCGGTCGTCGCCTCCGGTGACGAGCACGCGGCGAAGTTCGCCGAGGCCGACGTGGTCACCTTCCGGGTCGCACACCACGATCGCGTAACCGAGATCGACCAACTGCTCGCACATGAGGCCGGTCAGGTAGGACTTGCCCGATCCCGTGTCGCCGCAGACGGCGATGTTGAGTTGCGAGGCGGGCAGGGTCACCGGTTGCCCGTCGTCGTCGGCACCCAGGGTGATCTGCCACCGACTCGGATGAAGGTGGGTGCGCCCGGCAAGGAGCGGCCCCCGCAGCAGGTCGGCCACCCCTTGCCCGTCGGGCAGGGAAAGTGTCAGATCGGCCTGCGCCCGAAGGCTTTCGATGGCGTTGGCGACGGCTACGCCGATCTCGCACACCTCCAGGAGGCTGTGGTCGTTCTCGGCGTCGCCGATGCCGAGGGTGTTGTGCTGCGAGAGACCCAGGTCGGCGAGCGCCTCGAGCAGGCCGCTGCCCTTGGTCACCGCTGCGGGCATGATCATCAGCTCGCCGCGGTTGCGCACGAGGCGGCACTCCAGGCCGAGGCTGCGGATCACCTCCAGCGCAATCGCCTCGTCGCCGGCGGCACAGGCGATCAGTACCTGCCCCTGACGATGAGCCACCCCGCGGGCACGCAGCGCCACGCCGACGGCACGGTCGACAGGCGCGGCGAGCCGGCGAACGCCGACGGAAGTGATCAGCACTGCGCCGTTTTCGGCGACCAACGCGTCGACATGGTCCAGTACCTCGGGGAACACGTCGCGCAACTCTGCGGTGATCCGCCCGGTGACCAGAACCACCCTGATTCCGCGGGCGCGCACCTCGGCCAGGGCTGCCAGGGTGTCGGGCGCGACGGCGCCCTCGGCAAGAGTTCCGTCGAAATCTATTGCCACAGCTCGGAAATAGCCCAGATCTCCCCTGGCGACCACTTCGACCAATTCGTGGGGCCGTCCGGCGCGGGCGAGGGTGAACAGCTCGTCACCGGCCCCGGTGTCGATGACGAGAGCGTCGAACGCGCCAGTGCGGATGGCGTGCAGGGTTTCCCGCGCCTCCTTGAGTTCCCGGCGCAATTCCTGCTCACCCTGCGGCGCCGTCCCGGACGGATCGTCGGCCATCACGCGGGCCGCCGTCGAGCAGGCACAGAGCGCCGGTCAGACGGCGTCATCGGTCCGCCGCCGGAGCTGCAGGGCCGCGAGCAACCTCTCGGTGTCCGAGAAGTCGCCGACCACTTTGCGGACGGGCGCGGGCGACTTGCGGACGAGAGTCGGCACCGCCACGATCTGATCGTCGGCGGCTCGCCGGGGGTTCTCGAGGAGGTCCACGATCTCGATCCGGTGCCGGCCCGCCAGGTGCCGCTCGCATGTGCGCCGCAGATTCTCGATTGCGGCAACACATTTGGGTGAGTGATCGGTGACATAGAGGCGCAGCTCCCAGACCTCGGTGTGGGCGCTGGGTTCGTCGGTGCGCGAATGGACCATCGGTGCGTCATTTGCCGGTCGGTGGTGGGTCGGCCCAGCGCCAGGTGGCCATGGCCGTTCTGTCTGCTTGGGCATGGGTCGACTGGCTGCGTTCCCGGACGTCCAGCCGGTCCAGTTCGGCCCGGCTCGCGGCGAGCTCTTCCTCGAGCAGACGGAGCTGGGCTTCTTGTTCGCCGACGCGTCGCTGCAACTGGCGCCGGTGACGCGAGAACTCGTCGGCCTGCTGTTGCGCGACGGCGCGCTGCTGCGCTTCCTGGACGAGCCGGGCCGAGCCCGCCAGGATGCCCGCCGGGCCGACGTACACATCGACGAGCTCGACACCGTGATCGGTGAGCACGAATTCTCGCACCTGGTTCGAGTGGGCGCTGCCGCGCGACTTCAGCACGTACAGCAACCGGTTCCGCTCACCGTTCGACTCGACATTGCGGAGCAGCAGCCACGTGTCCACCAGCGAAGAGATGCTCACTGTGCTCGACTCGTCGGCACTGGCGAGTGTGGTCGCCAACGTGGTGATCTGCCTGCTCTTCAACAGGTAGATCTCGCGGGCCACCATGGCCGTCACCTCGGAGTCAGAGGCCCCGTGCAGCAGACCGGCGAGCCCGTCGAGCACCGCGACCGACGGCTGCACCTCGTCGACGAGCTGAGCGAAGATCGTCAAGTGGGCCTCCAGCCCGTATGCGCTCGGCCGCGCCGCCCAGACTCGGAGCTGGCCCGCATCGATCCAGCGCCGCAGGTCGAGACCCACCGAGCGCATGTTGCGCACGTACTGGTCGGGCGACTCCTCGAACAGAACCAGCAGCGCCCGTTCACCGCGCGCACGCCGCGTCGATGAGATGCGCTCCCAGCGTCGTCTTGCCGGTACCCGCGCCGCCGCTGACGAGGACGGTCGACCCGCGGAAGGGGCCACCACCGAGCATGTGATCCAGGCGCGGCACACCCGTCGACAGTCGCTCCTCGGAGACGCTGTAGTCGAGACGCACCGAGGTACTCGGCAGCACCGTGAAGCCGCGCGCGGAGATCAGGAACGGGTACTCGTTGGTCTCGTGCGCCGATCCGCGGTATTTGACGATGCGCAGGATGCGCGTCGCGACCTCCTCGCGCACCCGCTGGTCCAGCACGATCACACAGTCCGACACGTACTCCTCGATGCCGTGGCGGGTGAGCCCGTCGCCGCGCTCGCCGGTCACGATCGCCGTCACGGCCCGCTCCTCGAGCCAGGTGAACAAGCGGCGGAGTTCGGCTCGGACGATCGACTGCTTCTCGAAAGCGTCGAAGAGGACCTCGATCGTGTCGAGGACGACGCGCTTGGCGCCGATTCGCTCGATCGAGTCGGCGAGAAGCAGGAACACCGGCTCCAGATCGAACTCACCCGCTTCGGCGAAATCGAACGGATCCACCCGGAAGGAGTCCGTGACCAGGAGGTGGTCGCGCTGCAACGTGTCGAGGTCGAAGCCCAGCGACGCGACGTTGGCGCTGACCTTCGCCGCCGACTCCTCGAACGTCAGCAGTACCCCGGGTTCGCCGTAGTCGCGCGCGCCGCAGACGAGAAACTGCAGGGCCAGCAGCGTCTTACCCGTTCCGGTGCCCCCGGTGACCAGTGTCGTCCTGCCCCGCGGGAGTCCACCACGGGTGATCTCGTCCAGGCCCCGGATCCCGCTAGGGGCCTTCTGAAGACCGACGCTGACCTCGGCAGTCGCCGGAACAGGTTGTGCGCGAGCGTGACTCGAAGGTGTCACTACTGACCCCCAATTCGTCAGGCGCCCGGTGCCATCGTATGCGAGCGCCGTCGCCCTGACGATGGTCCAACGGCACCATCGTCAGGGGTCTTTCGCATCCAGAACGACCAGCCCGTCCGGCGGACAGTAGGGGAGTGAGCGGGTTCGGAGTAGGCGTGGGTGAACTGCCCGTCAACGTCCGCGGTGTGGCAGCGGCGTCCGTCGACGCCAGTTACCAGATCGCCGCGGCCGCCGGGGCCGACTCGTTCTGGCTGGCCGATCACCTCAACTCACCGTATCCGCGGGCGGTCGCGTCGACCCAGTACGTCGGAGCGGCGCGCCTGATGCCCGATATCGACGCCTACCTGGAGCCATGGACCACGCTGGGTCGTACGGCAGGCCGGCATCGCATCCGCCGGTTACGACTCGGCATCGGCGTCACCGACACCGGCCGTCGTAACCCCGCGGTCACCGCGCAAGCGGTCGCGACACTGCACCTGCTCACCCGCGGACGTGCCATCCTGGGCCTCGGCACTGGGGAGCGGGAAGGCAATGAGCCCTACGGCGTCGACTGGTCTCGACCGGTCACCCGATTCGAGGAGGGGCTGGCCACCATCCGGGCGTTGTGGGATTCGAAAGGCGCACTGGTGACCAGGGATTCGCCGTTCTTCCCGTTGCACAACGCGGTGTTCACGCTGCCGCCGTACCGGGGAAGGTGGCCGGAGATCTGGATCGCGTCACATGCACCACGAATGTTGCGGATCACCGGCCGTCATGCCGACGCCTGGTTTCCCGTGCTGCTGTTCCGGCCGCAAGACTATGCGGCCGGCCTCGACGCCGTCCGATCGGCGGCATCCGACGCCGGCCGCGACCCCGCGGCGATCCGTCCCGCGACGCTGTTCTTCGCGATGACCGGCCGCAGCCGTGATGAGATCGACGAAGCGCTGGCAGGTCCGTTCGCCAAGGCCGCCGCGCTCAATCTGCCGGGCGAGGTGTGGGCCCGCCACGGCGTCGCGCACCCGATGGGGCCGAAAGCATCGGGACTACAGGATCTTCTGCCGCAGGCGTTGGACGAGCAGACCGTCCTGGCGATGACCAAGGATGTCCCGGCGGCTCTGTTGAAGGAGTCCATCCTCACCGGAACGCCGGCGGAGGTGATCGAGCAGGTCGCCGTCTGGCGTGATCACGGGCTCCGCTACGCGGTGGTGTGCAACGCCAGTGCGATGCAGCCGAGCCTGTATCGCGGCCTGGCGGCGACGCTGCCCTTCGCGTCGATCATCCGCCGGCTCCGCAGACTCTGAAGGGCGTCAGTAGTCCCAGACCGTCGGGACGAAGCGGAAGGCATCGCCGGCGACGGCCACCCGGCAGACCGACGGGAACGACAGGTGAGTGGCCACCAGCGATTCACCGGTCGCCGCCATCTCCCGCAGGAGTCGGACCCGGACGCGCGCCGCTTCCTCGGGGTCGTGTTCGAATCCGTTGTGCCACTGAGGATTCTCGAATCCCGGTTGGAACACCGCGTCGCCGGCGAACGTCAGCCGCTGGCCGCCGGACTCCACGCGCACGATGCTGTGCCCGGGGGTGTGACCGCCGGTGCGGCAGACCCGAACACCCGGCGCCACCTCGTACTCCGTCTCGAACGGCCGCAACTGGCTGCGATACACCTCCAGGAACCGCGAGGCGGTGGTGCGCAGAACATCGGGAATCGGGGCCGGCATGACGGTCCGGGAGAAATCAGGAGATGACCAGAACTCGGCCTCGGCGCTCGCCAGGTGGATTCGCAGGTCCGGACGCATCCGGCCTCTCAGCCCGTCAGCGAGCAGACCGCCGACGTGGTCCATGTGCAGGTGGGTGAGCACCACGTCGGTCACCGCGGCAGGTGCGATGCCCGCAGCCTGAAGGCGCATCGCCAGCTGCCCCGCCCGCGGGAAGCCCGGGAATTCCAGGCCCAGCCCGGAATCGATCAGGATGGTCTGGTCGCCGCTGCGGACCACAGCCACGTTCAGCGGCCAGTCGAGTACCTCGGGCGGCAGGAACATGTCCTCCAGCCACGCCGCCAGGTCGGCGGCATCGGCATTGGTCGCCAGCGTCGATGCGGTGATCGGCAGCACCCCGTCGCTGATCACCAGCACTTCGATGTCACCGACGCGCTGTGCGTAGCGCGAGGGGACCAGTTCGTCGACCACGGTCATGTTCTTCTCCTTCTGAGAGCTTCTCCGAGGACAGGAAACCTCCTGTCTTCCCGGTGGAACACGTCGCGGTGCTCAGACTCATCCGGTGATCACCGCCTTTTCTCGGCGGTGTGGATGTCCTCAGGACAGGAGCTCGTCCGTCGGCGACACTGTTGGTGTGTCGACGTCCAAGCTCAGCGGGGGCTTGCGGCAACGGAAGAAGGCGCAAACGCGGCTGGCGATTCGCCGTGAAGCTTTCCGGTTGTTCGACGAGCGAGGATTCGCCGACACCACGGTCGAGCAGATCGCCGCGGCGGCCGACATCTCTCCGCGCACCTTCTACCGCTATTTCAACGCCAAAGAGGCGGTGTTGATTTGCGATCAGAGCGGGCCGATCGTGGACGCGATGTTGAAGGCGCCGCGCGATCTGTCACCGGTCGCCGCCTACCGCCACGCAGTAAACGCCTACTTCGGGAGCCTCACCGACGAAGAGCGCGAGGATGCGATCATCGGTCAGCACATGTTGTACTCCGTGCCGGAAGCGCGCGGCTTGCTGTACTCCGAGTACGTGCACATGATCGATCTGATGGCCGACGCGCTCGTCGTGCGACCGAAGGCGCCCTCCGACGCCGCCGAGTGCCGGGTCATCGCCGGAGCCATCGTCGGGGTGCTGATGGCCGCTTCGGACAACACCCCTTTGCCCGAGGATGCGCTCGCGCGCAGCCTGGACATCTTGGCGGAGAAGTTGCACCGGTGACACCGAGCGACGAAGCAGTGCAGGGCGAACTCCTGGGCCCCGTGACCTAAGGCCCTGTCGGGCGGCTCGTCCGCGGGTAACGCTCGAATCGTGACGAACGACATCGCAGTGGCCTGCCGGGGGCTGACCAAGGATTACGGCGGTGGTCACGGCGTCTGCGACCTCAACTTGGATGTGCCGCGCGGCGAGATCTTCGGATTGATCGGCCCCAACGGTGCGGGAAAGACCACGCTGATCCGGCTCTTGATGGACTTCATCCGACCCGATCGCGGCGCCGCGACCCTGCTCGGCATGGACACACACCGGGATAGCGTCGAACTCAAGCGCAGAATCGGGTACTTGCCAGGGGAGCTGATGCAGTGGCCGAAGGTCAGCGCGGGATATGTGATCGGATTGCTGGCCGGCCTACGCGGCGGGGTCGACGAAGGCTACATCGAGTCTCTGGCCGAACGTCTCCGACTCGATCTCGCTCGCCACTACGAGGACCTGTCACATGGCAACAAGCAGAAAGTCGGACTGTTGCAGGCGTTCATGGCCCGTCCCGAGCTGTTGATCTTGGATGAGCCCACTCTGGGCCTGGATCCGTTGATGCAGAGGGAGTTTCGCCTCCTGATCGACGAGGCGGCCGAGGCGGGGGCGACAGTCCTCCTGTCGTCTCATGTGCTGGCCGAGGTTGAATTGGTCTGCGACAGAATCGCTTTGATACACGATGGCCGGTTGCTCGAGGTCGGTTCTCTCGACGAGCTGCGCGCGATGCGCGTCCACCGGATCGAGGCGGTTTTCACCGGAGCCCTCGACGTCGCCGGGCTCGACCGGCTTCCGCGGGTGAGCGAAGCGGCGATCAGCGACCACCGTCTGACCTGCTCGGTGCAGGGCTCCGTCACTCCGCTTCTCGAACGCCTCGCGGCGGCAAATGTCGTCGAACTGGACAGTCGCGAGATATCGCTCGAGGAGGTTTTCGTCCGTGCGGTGGCCAATGAGTCCAGCGCAGCGGCTCATCGCTGACACGATTCGGGAACGCCGGCGCGGTGCGATCATTTGGATCCTCGGCGGCGCGGCCGTGATGGTCGTCATGGCATTGGCGTTGGAGAGCGAACTGGCGCGCTTCGAGGGCGGTCGCGAGGCGCTGGCGGCCAGTGTGCAGGCCGGAGCTGAAGCGATGCGGCTGCTGCGGTGGCCCGCCGAACGCCTGGACACTCTCGGCGGCTATATCACGTACCACAACGTCACCCTGTTCGCGTATTTCCTGAGCGTTTACGCGCTTGTTCAGGGGTGCCGCGCAATTCGAGGGGCCGAGACCACCCAGGTGCTCGAACCGGTCCTGGCCACCGGCCGACCGCGTACGGCCGTTCTCCTAGAGCGGGCGATCGGCTTCGGCATCGTGTTGCTCACGATCGCGGTCGGGCTAGGGGCGGGTCTGACCTTGGCCATGGCGATGGGCGGCGAGCCGAATGCGGTCGGGTCATTTCTCACCGCCGTCGCGTGCGGGATCTGCGCCTTCGTCGCCTATGCGTTGGGGGTTGCGGTGTCGCAGCTGATCGGAACGGCTCGCTCGGCGGCCGGCGTGGTCGCGTTGGCCGTGACGGTGCTGTACCTATTGACGAATATCTGGGACCGGATCGGCGCCCTCGGTGTCATCCGGTTCGTCTCACCCTTCTACTATTTCGGCCAATCGCGGGCGCTGGTACCGGGTCACGGGTTCAGCATTTCCGCCGCGGTGACGTCGCTTGCGATGTCGGTGGCACTGCTTGGGTTGGCGGCGTGGGCTTTTGAGCGGCGTGATGTCGGCGCGCCACTCTGGGTGCGCCGGCCAGGACCGCTTGCTCTGCCCACGCGCGTGCAACGACCGGCGCTCCGGCGGCTGTGGTCGGCGATCCTGTTGCGCGAGCGGACAGGCCTGCTGGTGTGGGTGATCTCCGCCGGTTTCGGGATGGGTCTGATGGCCTGGCTGGAGCCCAACGTCATCGACGTGTGGAGCAAGTTCGGCTTCACCAAGAACCTCAGCGCTATCGATCCACGGTTCAGCCCTACCGACCAGTATCTGTCTTTCGCCGCCGAGATCCTCGCCCCCATCCTCGCGGCTTTGGTCGTCACGCGGGCTGCGGCCTGGATCGCCGACCTGGACCAGGGCCGTGTCGAGATCATCCTCTCGACACCGCTGTCCTGGGCCCGACTGGTCGCCCAGCGTCTGATCGCGCTGCTCGTCGAGGCGGCGCTGGTCATCGTGGGTGCGGTCGCCGGACTCGTCATCGTTGCGGTCGCGGTCGGGGCAAATGTCCGAATTGTCGGCGTGCTGCGGCTCGCCGCAACGACGTATCTGTTGGCGGTGGCTCTCGGCGCGCTGGCCGCGCTGTTGGTCGCCTGGCTGCGGACGAATGTCGCGGTCACGGCGATGTCGATTCTGTTCGGCGCCTCCTATGTGTTCCTGCTACTGGTCCTGTTGTTCGGTTGGCCGGACTGGTTGGCGAAGCTGTCGCTGTTCGGCGCGATCGGTCATCCCTACCTCCGCGCCCCGCCCGTCGAGGGCCTGGTATTCCTGGCCGTGCTCGCCATCGTGAGTGCGGCAGCAGCCGCCGCGGTCGCGCAGCGGTCACCGAAGGTGAGATGAGCGTCGGTTCCGTGGGAGTGGTGACGACTTGGCTCGGTCAGGGGACTTCCGGCTCTACTTCGCGCGCGTCTCGCGCGCTTAACCTTCCGGCAGGTTGCAGACGAACTTCTGGAAGCAGGGGTTGTGAGGATGCTTGGAACCTTGTCGGTCCTGGCGGTCGTCGCGGCGGGCCTCGCTACAGCAGCGGCCGTCAGCGCAGCGCCGGCTCAGTTCGAGCTGACCAGTCCCGCTTTCGCCGACAACAGTCAGATTCCGGCGGAGTTCTCCTGCCACGGCCGCAACGTGCCACCACCCCTCCAATGGCAGAACGCGCCGCAAGGAACCCAGTCACTGGCGCTGGTCGTCGATGATCCAGACGCCGTGGGTGGCCTCTACATCCACTGGGTGGTCTCCGGGATACCGCCGTCGGCAACCGGGATGGTGGACGGCGTTCTCCCGGAGGGAGCGCACGTCAGCGCGAATTCCGGGGGTTCGGCAACCTACCTCGGTCCATGTCCACCCGCCGGTACGGGGGTGCATCACTACCGCTTCCAGTTGTTCGCCCTGAAAAACTCGTTGACGTTGACACCGGCGACACCGGCGCGTACTGCGGTTCAGACGATCACCGGCGCAGCGCTCGCCGTCGCGTCCACGGTTGGCCTGTTCGGCGCTTGAGGCGTAGTCGGATGCCCCTCACCCGAGGGCGCCGACGTTGATCGATCCGAGCGCGGCTCACAGTGCGCGCTGCGGAGGCTGGGACTTAAGCCCCTATCACCCCCCGAGGTGTCCAAGAAGACTTCGTGGGGATAGGCGAGGAGGGCGTCTGGTGGGCGATGGCGATCAAGTCGCCTCAGTTGATCAGTTGCTTGATCGGGCGGTGGCCGCGATCAATCGGGGCGACCAGGCAACCGCCGCCACCCTCGCGGGTCAGGTGCTCGCCGTCGACCGCGGGAACCCGGAGGCCGAGGATTTACTTACCCCGCCGCCGAGCGGGGGCGAGATCCGGCGTCTGACAATTCTTTTCGTAGATCTCGTCGATTCGACCGTGATGTCGACAACGCTCGAGCCGGAAACCTGTCGAACGATCGTGGGTCGCTACCACGACTTGGTACACGCGGTCGTAGAGCGTTACGCCGGACACATCTGTTCGACCAAAGGGGACGGTCTACTGGCGGTGTTCGGTCATCCGGAAGCCCATGAAGACGACGCTCACCGCGCAGTCCTGGCTGCACTCGAGATCAACCGTGAAGTCACCCGACTCAGCGAGCAGGCCAAGCGCCGATTCGGGGTTGGCATCGCCGCCCGCGTGGGAGTGCATCGCGGACTGGTCTACCTCGACATCGAACGAGATGACATCTTCGGGATGGCGGCCAACGTGGCGCAACGGGTGTCGACGCTCGCGCCGTCGGGTGCGGTGGTGGTCTCGGATGCGGTCGTTCCACTGCTCGGTGAGGTGTTCGAGTTGCAGGAGCGACCGCCTGTTTCGGTCAAGGGTGTCGCCACGCCGATCGCCCATCACCTCGTCCTCGGTGAGCGGGCCGACGCCGCGCGGGTAGGTGCGGGCCGAGGCCCGCTGGTGGGGCGGGAACGCGAACTGACGCGCCTCGAGAACTCCTGGCGCCGTGCACAAGAAGGCACACTGCGGCTGCCGGGAGTGGTGTTTCGCGGTGAGCCTGGCATCGGTAAGTCCCGGCTGGCGGCCGCGGCCGTAGAGAGGGTGGAGGCATCGGGTGCGGTGGTACTCGAGCTGATCGGATCACCTCTGCACACCGACGCAGGTCTGTACCCCGTGCGCACGCTGTTGGAGCGGCGCTGCGGCATCGATCGCACCGCCGGCCCGGCGGAGCGACTGCGACTGGTTCGGGCGGAGGCGGCGGCCCAGGGCCTCAATCCGTTACGGATGGTCTCATTGCTGGCGCCGGTCCTGGGCATTCCCGCCGATGCCGGTTATGCACCTGTGCGGGCCGAGGGCCGACGGCTCTACGACCTGATCACCACCGCGGTCGAGGAGTATCTGCTTGCCTGCTTCGGCAGAGGCGCGGGACTCGTGATCGCCGAGGACGTCCAATGGTTCGATCCATCCACGCTGGAGGTGCTGGGGCGGCTGCTGGAGGCAGGTGAAGGGCGGCTCCTCGTCGTCATCACGGGACAGGAGGGAACCTGGCTACCACCGGGTTGGCCGGTCAAGGTGTTCGATCTCGAACCGTTGACCGACGAAGAGATCGACACACTGATCACCGCGCTCAATCCGCGGTTGTCGCCGCAGGATCGTGCCGCCGTGCGCGACCGCGGCGACGGCATCCCGTTCTACATCGAGCAGATCCTGCAGTCGGTCGGCGATCAGCGAGGACGGACCGAAGTCCCTGATGCGTTGTATGAACCGCTGCTCGCCCGACTGCACGCAAGTGCCAACGCGGTACCGGTCGTCGAGGCTGCGGCCGTCATCGGCCGCCGATTCGATCGCGGCCTGCTGTGCGCGATCTGCACCCAGAGCAGAGACGAGATCGACGATGTCCTCGACCAGCTCGAGGACGCACTCGTGATCGAACCGACCGGAACCGACAGCTGGCGGTTTCGGGGCAACCTGCTGCACGAGGTCGCCTGCGAACTGGCCCCGGCCAGCGTGCGAAAGATGTTGCACAGCAAGGCCGCCGATGCACTTGTACGCGGTTCGGTGGGCGGTGACCCGGACTGGCGGCTGGTGGCCGGCCACTACGAGCAAGGCGAGCGTTTCGACGACGCGATATCAGCCTATCGGCAGGCGTCGGCCGCCGCACGCCGTCGCGGCGCGCTGGCGGAGGCGCGCACGTATCTGACCCTCGCCATCGCCCAACTCGAGCACATCGCGCCCGGGCCGGGACGCGACCGGCGCGAAATAGGGCTGCGGCTGGAGCGAGGACTACTCGCGGCCGCCATCGAAGGAAATCAAAACCCGACTGCCGTCGATGATCTCGAACGCTGTCTGCAACTCGGCGGGACAGATCTGCACGACGACGAGCTCGTCGCGACGATGGTCGCCCTCATGGTCTACTACTTCACCCGAGCCGATCTGAACCGTGTGGTTCGGGTGCTGGAGTCGCTACGCACCGGCTTCAAGCAGGGAAAGCAGTGGTTGGGTCCGGTCATCGAGGCATCGTTCGGTGTGCTGGAGTGGTTTCGCGGCGAGTTCGACGCCTCTGCCGTCCACTTGGGGCACGGCACGCCCGAACTGCTGTCGACCACGCAGCTCGAGATCATGTGGTACCAACCGAACGACCCCATCACCACGGCACGCCTCCACCTGGCCATGGCGAGGTTCGTGCACGGTGACATGAAGGGCGCCGAAGAGCAGCTCGCCCAGGAGGCTCGCCGGCTCGGCGAGCTCGGGTTCCCGCAGGGCCGGTTCAGCGCTGCCTTCGCCGACTTCGTCGAGATATGGATGCGGATCGAAGCCGGCCAACTTCACCGGGCCGGGGTGCTCGCCGCGGACCTGATCGATCAGGCCGAACAGCACGGCTTTGACGCGTGGAGGCTTTGGGGCCATGTCCAACTCGCAGCCGTCAATGCTGCCGCGGCGATGGATGGCCATGACACCGCCGAGTTGTCTGCGCACATCGCCGGCATGACCAAGCTGGTCGATGTCTTGGGCAGGGCCGGACTCAACGCCTACCTCACGTTCTTCGACGGTGTCCTCGGCCGATTGCTGACGGCCGCCGGCCAACTCGATCGGGCCCGCGATCGGTTCGGCACCGCGCTCGCGCGTGCCGAAGAGTCCGGGATGCATTTCTACGACGCCGAACTGTTGCGGCTGCGCGCCGCCACCCACGCCAGCCCCGCCGCCGGCCAAGAAGACGTGAGCGCCGCGCTGGAACTCGCGCGCCGCCAGGGCGCGACGCTGTTCGAATTGAGGGCGGCGCTGGATGATTTCGATCGGCGCGGAGAGCCTGCGCGCGCCTCGGTCCTCGGCGCTGTCAGCCGCTTCCCTGCCGACAGCCTCTGCCCGGAAGTGCGACGAGCCGAGGCGATTGTCCACTGCGTCGAGTGAGCAGGTTTCGCGAACGGGCCATCGCAGACGTCGGAGTCTAGATCTTGCCGCCCGGGAACATCGTTTTCACGGCCTGAGTGACGGTCGCGCGGGCGGCTTCGGCATCACTGGGATCCAGGGAGCTGATGGCCATCACGTAGCGGCGGTCGGGACCGATCACACCGGTGGACACGTGCAACTGGGCGGCGCCGTTCCAGCAGCAGAACCAGCCCTGCTTGACCGCCACAGGCTCGGCATAGAGACCGTCGGGGATGCCGAACCGCTGCGGGTATCCGTCGGTCCCCGTCGGTGTGGAGTGCGCGAGGTCGTCCATGATCACGTTGGCCTGCTCGGCCGGAAGGCCACCGGTGCCGTCCAACAGCTTGGCGTAGTAGCGGACGAGATCGCTTGCGGTGCTCTGCGTGACGTCCCAGTGTCCGTTGTCGGGCGCTGTGGTGCCGGTCAATCCGTACCGCGCCACGACGCGGTCGATGATGGCGTCTCCACCGCTTCGGTCCCAGAAGGTCTGAGCCGCGCCGTCATCGGAGGAGCGCAGCATGGTGTCGAGCGCCTGACGTTCGGCGGCTGAGAGTTTCGTCGCGCCTTGGGACTCCTGCAGGAGCAGGTCGTCGGCGATGAAGAGCTTCACCACCGACGCGATCGGAAACGGCGTGTCGATTCCGTTGGAGACGACCTGGCCGGTGGCGCGGTCCAGGACGACGGCTTCGATGTCGGCACCGGAGGATGCCGCGTCGGCGGTGGCCTGGCGGGTGCGGGCGTCGAGTCCGTCGAACGACGCCGCGGGCTGAGTGGGCGCGGCTTCGGGTAGCGCCGATGTCGGAGGCTCCTGGGTGACCACTGCTGCGTGAGGGCTGTCTCCGTCAACCGGCGGCGCACCACGGACCTGCGCCTCGCAACCGTTGACGAGCAGCACCGCGCAGACGATTGCCATCGTCGTCGCCCGATCCACGAGCCGCCGGCGCATAGGACTCCTCCACACAGATGCTGACCCGAGAAGCGGGCGCAACATTGACCCCACTGGTTGCCTAGCCTAACCGGATGCCGGCGGTAGGTGCCGCTACCTCCGGTCAGTGTCCCGGTGGTCAGGTTTGAGTGACAGGCAGGCGGGGGAAGGTGAAGCGCATGAGCGACGAGAACAAGGTCACTGTCGAACGAACAATCGACGCACCTGCCGACACGGTCTTCGACATTCTGTCCAACCCGCAGCGCCATCCGGCGCTGGACGGCTCTGGGTTCGTCCGCAGCGTGGACCATGCCGACCGGATTCAGAAGGTGGGCGACGTCTTCACGATGAACATGCAGGGCGACCACATGGGCGGCGAGTACAAGACCGACAACCACGTGACCGGGTATGTCAAGGACAAGTTGCTCGCATGGCAGACTGCGCCCGCGGGCACCGAGCCTCCCGGTTGGGAATGGCTGTGGGAGTTGGAGGCCCAGGGACCCGACGCGACGTTGGTTCGACACACGTACGACTGGTCCAAGGTCACCGACAAGAAGCTGCTGGAGAAGGTGAAGTTCCCGCTGGTGACCGAGGACCAGCTCACCGACACGCTCGCTCGGTTGGCCGCCGAGACGTCGTGACACCGCCGAAGTATTCGAAAATCGAACAGTCCTGGTAGAGAACCTGTTCGAGCACGACGTCACCTCGGTACCGGCTGCTAAGCCGGCGATGGGCTCGGTGCGCAGCGACGCGTAGCGTGAACGATGTGCGTCTGCCAGCCACACGCCTCGCAGCGATCGCATGCACTGTCATGGTGGTGCTCACCGGCTGCGGCGCAGGCGGCACCGGCGGCACGGCGGCGCCGGGAAGCGATCACGGGACGTGGCCTGCGTCGAGCGGGCGGGGATCGTGCGGAGTGACCGAGCAGGCCGACGTCCCGGCACGTATGCGTGACGGCACGGTGCTACGCGCAGACGTTTACAGGCCGCGCACCGGCCGACGGGTTCCGGTCATCCTGATGCGGACGCAATACGGCAAGGACGGCGCTCAGGTGGAGCCGTCGCGGTATCAGTCGCCGGACTGGTTCGCCTCGCACTGTTATCTGGTCGTGGTCCAGGACATTCGCGGCCAGGGACGGTCCGGCGGTGTCTTCAGCGAATTCACCAATGATCAGACCGACGGATACGACTCCGTCGAATGGGCCGCTGGGCTGCCCGGATCCAACGGCAAGGTCGGCATGTACGGCTCGTCCTACGTGGGGGCGACGCAATGGCTGGCCGCGGTGACTGCTCCACCGCATCTGGTGACGATCGTGCCGGCCAACACCGCCTCCGATTACTACGACGGTTGGACGTACGAGGGCGGGGAGTTTCGCCTCGGATTCGTGCAGCCGTGGGCTATCGGAGCGATCGCAACCACCGCGGCGATCAACCGCGGAGACGGTCAGGCGCTGGCCTTGTTGAAGGCAGCACAGGCAGACCCCACCCGCTGGCTCGATTTCCGTCCCTTCAAAGACCTTCCGCCGCTGCAGCCCGGCAACCCGGCTGTCGCGCCGTGGTACTTCGACTGGATCCGGCACTCGACCCGCGACGATTTCTGGCGGCAGTTCAGCATCCGCGACAGGTACTCGTCGGTGACGGTTCCCGTGATGCACTTCGAGGGCTGGTACGACGCGTTCCTGGCCGGCGGCATCGAGAACTTCGCCGGCATGACCGCCCACGGGGGCACCCCTGAAGCGCGGCGAAACCAACGGCTCATCATCGGCCCCTGGGACCACATCAGTTGGGGGAGAGCAACATCGGAGCCGGCGCCGTTGCTCAAGGACATCGGCCCGGGCGCCGACAGCCCGATCAACGAGATGATGCTGGCGTGGTATGACCACTTCCTCAAGGGCGTGGACAACGGAATGTCCACCGGGCCCCGTGTCGATTATTTCGTCATGGGCGCCAATGTCTGGCGGTCATCGACGAGTTGGCCACTGCCGCAGACTCGTTGGACGACGTACTACCTGGCGGGCGCCGGCGGCATCGCCGACCGCAACGGGGCGCTGCAATTGACCCCACCGGGTGATCAGCCTCCTGACACCTTCACGTACGACCCCGCGTACCCGGCGCCGAGCCTGGGCGGGCACTCCTGCTGCGGTGCCCTGTCCGGACCGCAGGGGCCCTACGATCAGACCCCGGTCGAACAGCGCTCCGACGTGCTGGTCTACAGCAGCGATCCGGTGTCGGAGGACACCGAGGTGACGGGACCGGTCACCGTCGATCTGTGGGCGCAGTCCTCGGCACCGGACACCGACTTCACCGCAAAGCTGGCCGTTGTCCATCCCGACGGTGCGGTCGTGAACCTGAACGACGGCATCATCCGAACGGCCTTCCGCGACTCACTGTCCGCCCCGCGACCGACCGTTCCGAATCAGCCTTACCGCTACCGCATCGCCGTCTGGCCGACGAGCTACGAGTTCCGCCGAGGCGACCGCATCCGGGTGGAGGTATCCAGCAGCGACTATCCGCAGTTCGCGCCCAACCCGAACACCGGGGCCCCGTTCGGCCAGGATGCGGAGGTCCGTCCCGCGACGCAGACGATCCTGCACGACCGGGCCCACCCGTCGGCGATCACGCTGCCGGTGATTCCTGCCGCAGGGCGGGGGAGTGACACCTTCCCGGCACCGCCGCACGCCTCCGAGTGAGTGAACCACCTACGGCCTCTTCTCCGATGCGCTCGAGTCGCCCGCGGTACCGCCGTCGCGGCTCGAATGGGCGAGGCGCAGAATGACGCCATGCGGGTCACGGTTCTGGGCACGGGCGCCATGGGCGCTGGTATGGCGAAGTCGCTACTGCGCGAAGGGTTCGACGTCACGGTATGGAACCGCACCGTCGCGCGGTCAGAGCCGCTGGCCGACGACGGGGCGATGGTGGCGCTCGACCCGGTCGCAGCCGTCGCTGAGGCCGACGTGGTGCTGGCCATGCTCTTCGATGCAGCGGCGACACTCGACGTGATGGCCTCGGCGCTTCCGCACATGCAGGCGGATGCCGTCTTCGTCCAGTGCGCGACCGTCGGCGTCGAGGGAGCCGCGCAGACCGCGTCGGCAGCAGCCGAGCACGGCGTGCACTTCCTCGACTGCCCGGTGCTCGGTACCAAGGCACCCGCCGAGCAGGGCAAGCTCGTGATGCTGGCATCCGGCGATCCCGCGCTGCGTGAACGCGTGCAACCGGCGTTCGACGCAGTGGGCACCAAGACCATCTGGGTCGGCGCCGAACCAGGCCTCGGCTCGAGACTCAAACTGGCATGCAATGCGTGGATCGCTTCCATCGCCGCGGCCGCCGGACAGTCGCTGGCCCTCGCCCGGAGTCTCGGCGTCGATCAGCAACTCGTGCTGGACGCGCTGGACGGATCGGCCGCGAACTCACAGTATCTACAGATGAAGGGCGCGGCGATCATCGAAGACTCCTACGCCCCGCAGTTCAGCGTCGACGGAGTCCGCAAGGACGCCGGCCTCATTCGCGATGCGCTGACGAAATCCGGTGTGTCGACGGCCCTGATCGACGGCGTTCGGTCAGCTTTCGACGCGGCCAGCAGTGCCGGCCATGGAGACGACGATATGGCCGCGGTCTACTTCGGGTTCTGATCTGACCGATGGCCGAGTTCACGTTCGCGCCGCTGACTCCAGTCCACTTCCTGGACCGGGCGCGGCGCGCTTTTCCCCACCGTTTGGCCGTGGTCGACGAAGACGTTCGGCTCACCTACGCGGAGTTCGCGTCTCGGTGTGACCGGCTCGTCTCCGCCCTGGCGCGATCGGGTATCCAGCCTGGTGATCGCGTGGCCGCACTGTGTGCGAACAGCCACATCATGTTGGAGCTGCACCAGGCTGTGCCCGCGCGCGGTGCAGCGTTGGTCTCGATCAACGTGCGTCTGGCCGTCGAGGAGATGCACTACATCCTCGAGCACTCGGGGGCCCGGCTCCTGGTGGCCACGAGCGAATTCGCTTCGCAGGCAAGGGAAATCTCCGCGCGAACAGGCGTCCCGGCAGTAGTGGCCGGTGACGCGACCGGCGACTACGAATCCTGGTTGCCCGATGTTGCGTCGACGGCGGATCGTGTCGACGTCGGTGAACGCGACCTTCTCGCCATCAACTACACGTCGGGCACCACCGGGCGGCCCAAGGGCGTGATGTATCACCACCGGGGCGCCTATCTGCAAGCAGTGGCAATGGCCTTCCACGCCGACCTGGGGCCCGCATCCAACTATCTGTGGACGTTGCCGATGTTCCACTGCAACGGATGGTGCTTCACCTGGGCGGTGACTGCGGCCGGCGGTACGCACGTGTGCTTGCGCCGAATCGACCCGAGTGTGATCTGGCGGCAGTTGCGCGAGGCCGATGTCACCCACCTCAGTGCCGCGCCGACGGTTCTCGCGATGATCGCGGAGGATCCCGCCGCGGGGCAGTTACCCCGCCGTGTCCACGTCGATACCGGCGGTGCGCCACCGTCACCGGCGTTGCTGGAGCGCCTCGATCCACTCGGCTTCGACGTCACACACCTGTACGGGTTGACCGAGACATACGGTCCCGTAGCGGTCAATGTGTGGCAGCCGGAGTGGGACCGGCTTGATCCGACGGAGGCCGCGCGACTGCGGGCCCGGCAGGGGATCGGCAACATCATCGCGCGGCCACTGCGTGTGCTGGACACCTCAGGTGTGGATGTAGCGCCCGACGGCCAGACGATCGGCGAGATCGCGGTCAGCGGCAACAACGTGATGCTGGGCTATTACAGGGACGAACGAGCGACGGCTGCGGTGACGCGCAGCGGATGTTTTCTGACCGGTGATCTGGGAGTGATGCACTCAGACGGCTACGTCGAGATCCGCGACCGCGCCAAGGACGTGATCATCTCCGGCGGGGAGAACATCGCCTCCGTCGAGCTCGAACGGGCCCTCGACACTCACCCCGAGGTCCTGGAGTCAGCCGTCGTGGGCGTACCGCATCCCCACTGGGGTGAGGTACCGGTCGCATTCGTCACCCGTCGGACAAGCGCGACGGTCACCGAGGTGGAACTGACCACCTACCTGCGTGAGCGGGTGGCGGCCTTCAAGGTTCCCAAGGCGATCGCTTTCGCCGATCTCCCCAAGACGTCCACCGGCAAAATCCAGAAGAATGTGCTGCGCGAGGGGGCGGCGGCGCATTTCTCTCCAGCGGAGGGACTCGACGACCCGCCCTCGGCGCCGGACCGCACCGAGCGGGCGTGACCCAGGCGTGTCGATGACGACCGTTGTCGCGCAGGCGTTTCGCACAGACATGGCTCACCGGTAGAGGCTGGTGAACCCGTTGACCGTCCCGAGTCCGTGGCCGATCGGGTAGGCGGCGCGGATGCACTCGGTCACCCAGCGCTTGCCGAACGCCACCGCGTCGGGAACCGAATAGCCGTGTGCCAGCGCGGCGGTGATCGCCGCGGCCAGCGTGTCGCCGGCGCCGTGGTCGTGCCTGGTGTCCACCCGCGCCGCCCCGAACTCATGGAACTCCGATCCGTCGAACAGAAGGTCGGAGCTGATCCGGGAGGTGCGCAGATGGCCACCCTTGATCAACGCCCACCGGGGTCCCAGCGCGTGCAGTGCCCTGGCGGCGTCGCGCTGGGAGTCGGCATCGACGACGTCGACGCCGACGAGCAGCCGCACTTCATCGAGATTGGGCGTCACCAGTGTGGCCATCGGGATCAGTTCGTCGCGCATGGCGTCGAGGGCACTGGCGTGCAGAAGCGGCTCGCCCGCATTGGAGGCGCATACCGGATCGACGACAAGGGGAACAATGCCGTCGAGCCCCTCGGCCGACCAGGTAGCCACGATGGTCCTGATGATCGCGGTGGAGGCCAACATGCCGGTCTTGGCCGCCTCGATCCCGATGTCGGAGGCGACCGCGCTGATCTGCCCGGCGACGACGTCGACCGGAACCTCATGGAATGCCTTGACGCCCAACGAGTTCTGGACCGTCACGGCCGTCACCGCAGCGGACCCGTGCACCCCCAGCATCGCGAACGTGCGCATATCGGCCTGCAGACCGGCACTGCCACCCGAATCGGAGCCCGCGATCGTCATGACGCGGCGCGGGGTCTGTCCCTGCGCGGTCAGCGGCAAGCTCGTCGTCGTGTCGGCCATCTATCGGTCGCTTCGTGGGGCGGATCGGTGGTGGTGCGGGCATTCGGTGGCCCGATGCCGCTGAATCCGACCCTATCCGCCGGTCGTCGGGGGCAGCCGGGCGACCCGAATGCCGGCTACGCGGCGCCGAGGGTGACCTGCGTGGTCCGCGTCGCGCCCGAGTCGTCGCGATAGGTCATCGACACCTGGTCACCCGGGACCTTGGACCGGACCGCCGCCGCGAGCGCCTCCGGCCCGTCGATGACCTGATCACCGAACTTGGTGATCACCGCACCGCCGGACAACCCGGCTCGAGCGGCGGGACTTCCGGCCGCGACACCGGCGACCGCAGCGCCCGCACCCTGGTCGCGACCAGTGCTCAGTTGCACCCCGAGCGAACCGTGGCTGGCCGTGCCGGTGGAGATCAACTCGTCGGCGATGCGCTTGGCCTGATCCGAGGGGATCGCGAAGCCCAGTCCGATCGAGCCCCCGCCGGAGCCGGACCCGGACCCCAGACTGGCCCCGGCGGAGTTGACGCCGATCAGTGCGCCGTTCATGTCGACGAGGGGACCACCGGAGTTGCCGGGGTTGATCGCGGCATCCGTTTGCAGCGCGTCGAGCACGACGGGGGAGTTGCCCGCGCCGTCTCCGGCCGCCACCGGGCGATTCAGTGCGCTGATGATGCCCCGGGTGACGGTGCCCTGCAAGCCGAGGGGAGAGCCGATGGCGACGACCTCCTGGCCGATCTTGACGTCCTTCGAGGAGCCGATGGTGATCGGTGTCAGTCCGGTGACGCCCTGGGCGCGCACGACGGCCAGATCGCCGGTGGGGTCGGTGCCCACGACGGTGAACGGCGCGGTCCGCCCGTCGGAGAACGTGACGGACGAGGTCGTGTCCGTGCCGTCGAAAGCCGCGGGCTGTGCTCCCGCGTTGTCGCTCTGGACCGCCGGCGCGACGACATGGTTGTTGGTGAGGATGAGCCCGTCGGGGCTCAACACGATTCCCGAGCCCTCGGCAACGCTCTGGCCCGTGGTGATCTGCAGTTTGACGACACTGGGCATGACTTTGGCGGCCACTTGCTCGACCGAACCCGGGGCTGATTCGGCGACCGGCTTCAACGACTGAACGTGGGCTGCGGCCGGCGGCGGAGGCGCTGGACGGTCATGGTCTGCCACAGCTACTGCTGTCGCGGCACCGATGCCGCCGCCGGCGATGGCGAGCGCCGCCGCCCCCGCGACGACCAGCCCGCGAGGCGTGCGCCGGTGCACGTCACGGTGCGGCCTGCGCGGCCTGCCGTTCTGCGCGTCGTAGGCCGGCTGTGAGTGGTTGGCGTACAGGGGATTCGATGCAAGCTGCGAGTCTCCGCCTGCCCACACGTGGCCTTGCCCCGGTAGGTTCGCGGGGTATGGGGGCAGGTTCACCATCAGTAACGGTCCCTTCGGTCGGATCGGCGCGGTCGCTTGACTCCACGGTGCCGGTGACAACTGAGACTCGACTGAGAAGGAATTCAGCAAAGGCCGAGAACCTGCAATCTTGACGAGATCGCCGCGACGATGGTCGCCGGGAGGCTCACGGGCGTCGGATCAGTCGTGTTTCGCCTCGTAGCGAAGGAGGACCGTACCGCCGGGGAATGTGCGGTTCTCCACCAGCTGCAGCGAGATCCATGACGGCAGTGCGGGGAAGAACGGGGTTCCGCCGCCTACGGCCGCGGGTGCAATCACAATCCGGTACTCATCGACCAGTCCGGCCTGCACGATCGGTGCCGCCAGCGTCGCGCCGGCCACCTCCAGCCTGCCCTCGGTTTCGGCTTTCAGCCTCCGCACCACCTCGACCGGGTCGCCGCGTTCCAATCGGGCGTTCCAGTCGACGGAATCCAGAGAGCGGGAGAACACGACCTTGGGCATCTGGCGCCAGACGTGGGCGAAGTCGACGATCAGCGGGGTGGCGTCGGGCGCCTGGTCAGCTGTCGGCCAGTACGCAGACATCAGCTCGTAGAGCCGCCGCCCGTAGAACGCCAGGGCTGTCTCCCGCTCGAAGTCGTTCCAGTACTGGTGGAGTTCTTCACTCGGCTCGGACCAGTCGATGTTCCCGTGTGCGTCGGCGATGTACCCGTCCACCGACACGTTGAAGCCATAAATGAGTCTGCCCATGGAGATCAGACTGCCTTAACGGGGGTAACTCATCGGGCCATACGCCGAGCCGGCCGCCCGGCATCAGAGCGGCGGCGCAGTCTCGATCTTCCGACGCGAAAGAACACTCATGACGATCACGGTCATCACCGGCGGCTACACCGCCACCGACATCAATGGCAACAGCGGCCATCAAGCCTCGACTGAAGGGGCCGACGCCATCGTCCGAACTCGCAACGATCGGTTCCGACGGGCCGACGTGAAACTCCTCAGATCGCCAAGGGGTTACATCGCGTCAGTCGGCGTCTTTGGCGTCTCCGGGGTGGGGGACGTTGTCCTCGTCGACGTAGGCGGCATGGTCGGTGTCGATACCTGCGTGATCGCGAGGACCCTCGTTGGGCCCCTGCGTTTCGATCCCCTTCGCAGCGTCACTGGGCATCGTCATGTGGTCATCCTCGTTCGTCCGCGGGCATTCGATCAACGTGTAACGGCCCGAGGGTGCCCTGCCTGAATGATGCTCAACCACGGATATTCCAGGCCGCGCCGGAGGGGCTCTACCTCGGCGTCCTCCACACCCTGACGCCACGGCGGTCACAACATTGACCTACGTGAACGGCACGCCAGCGCGGGCGCAATTATTTGAGGTGGGGCGCCAGCAACGCAGACCATGCTTGAGCAAGTCTGTTGTACTCGGCCTCGCAACCCTCGGCCCTGCGTTTGGGAAGAAGTCCGTCGGCGACGATGTCGGCGTTAGCTCTCGGGTCCGAGCCGTAGATCCAGCATTCGAAGTTGTACATGCGGGCCTGATTCAGCGGGTGCTCGTCGGCGAACGCGTCGTCGCCAACCTCTCCACGCTCGGCGGCATACGCCCTGAACATGCGGGCGTAATCCTTTGCAGCCCGGACGTTTTCGGGGTCGATCTCTCCATTCTCGTCGGGCTCAAGGAGCATGTAAGCGGCAAGCTGGTCGGCGACATCTTCTTCGCGGCCGGTGGCCGGGAGATCGTAGATGTCGATCGTGGCGTGGCCGAGTTCGTGATAGAACGTGGCGATCTCGGCGTTGACAGCCGACTTAGCAGGATCGGTATCGTCAGCGTCCTTGAAGATGCGCAGGCTGTGCTCGGCATCCTCGTAGCAGATCGTCACCTTCTTGTCCGAGGGATCCCAGAAGGCGTTGTCCACGTCGCACTGCGAGCCCAGCAACGGCACGTCGAAGGGAAACGTCAGCAGGTCGTTGGCATGTGTGGCGAGGGTGTCCAGCAGATGCGCGTTCTGCATCAGCGTGCGCCCCTCTACTGCTTCAGGTGAACTGGCGCCCTCGTAGGTGGCGACCATGCGCCCCGACTCTGCACCTGAGGCCGGTGGTGAGACCTTCTGCGCCCGCCTGCTCGGTTTCGCTCGTGCCGGGGGAGGCGCCGCTGAAGTCGGACTCACTGCTCGCTCACCACTGCCGGCTGCGCCACACCCCGCGGCGAGCACAGCGACCGCCAGCGCCGCGGCGGCACGTGAGTCAAACAACGCGAGCCCCCTTTTCCGTGCCGCGTCAACCACCACGTCGCAGCAGCTCAACTATAAGCGTCGCATACTACGTGGAGCGTAGGCTTCTCAGACAGATCTCCAAGTATGTTGAACCGCTTGGTGATTGGTGATCGGATGGTGTCGCCACCGGCGTGAGATGACGACGGGCTGGAAAACCGAACTCTTCATCGATCGGTCAACAACAGGCAGCTATTGAGTGAGACCCTTTGCTGACATTGCTCGACGATCAGTTCCGATTATCTGGGGAACGCTTGGACGACTGCCGAAACCGCAACACATCAGCCAAAAATCATTCCTCGCGTGGTATACAAAGAAGTGCGTCTGCATGACATGACGTTGATGGGGGGGATTGCTGTGGACTCTGTTGGTCAGCTGTCGGGAAACGCGGCCGGTAGCGTTCGTTCGCGTCGGTGGCCATCTCGTCTGCCAGCGCTTGCCGGCGCAATCGCGATCGTCGCAATGGGTGCGGTGATCGCGGGTTGCGGCGGTGGCGGCAATGCTCCGTCCAGTACGACGACTACGACGACAACGACGCCGACCCCTACATCGTCGAGCACGGCGCCCCCCGTGACGCCGCCAAAAGGCAAGACAGACAGACACCTTTAGTGACGCACCGGGCTTTGCAGAAAACCTATCGGTACGACGGAACAGGACAGCTGTCCACGCACAATGCCACGCGGCGGCTTGATCGAAGGAATCGCCAGCTCGAATGAGACGCGACTATGTGCCTCCGTCTCATCTGAGTTGGCGGATCGAGCCGGCGTTCTGTCGGCCAGCAGCGGGGGCGCAGGTCCGGCGCGGTGGCCGATGGTGGCTTCGGGCCGGCGACCGGGATATTGGTGATATCAATATCGGTCGTATTCGTCGATCGAGCGTGATCGGGCTGGTGATGTTGACTCGGATTGGCTGCGCCACGGCGGCTGTTGTTGGCCACGCTAAGTTTCGTCAGCAGCGCGCGGCGAGTGGGTTAGCCCCAGAAGATGCCAGTAGGGTCGTTGTGAATCTCGGTGAGCAGGTCCTGGATGTGCGACGAGGGCTTGAGTAGGTAGTAGCGGTGGAATCGTTGGTTACGGTCACGCCAGTAGAGCGTCCAGGTCTTGGTGGCGGTGGTGTAGCGCAAGCGAGCGATTGGGAAGTTGGTCCAGTCCGGGCCGAGGTCTTCACGCCAGGGCGGGCCGCGCTCGGTGATGGTCAGATGTCTGGCGGCAATGTCGCATTGAACGCGTACTTTGTGGCGCGCTTCATCGAGAACTCCTGCGACGCAACAACGTTGAACGCGTTCGACCTCGAGGTCAGGCAGTGTCATCGCAGGTCACCGACGTGGTAGGACTCGGCGGCCAGCGCATTGATCAGTTCGCCGAGTGCGATGCATAACCAGAGATGCGGAAATTAGGTTTACTGGCGGCCGTACTTCCGACGGCCTTCTTGCCTTTGCAGGCGTCAATAATTACCGATCTCGGCCTCCGAGGAGATTCACCGAACCACCGATTCGCCAATTGGCACAATCGTACGATGCCGGAATGGAGGAACATTTGCGTAAACAAGCCGGCGGCATAACAGAGGATTCCATGTCGGCGGTAGACCGTCAGGGCGGGCGACTCTCCCGGCGCCGAGCGATCGGCAGCCTGGCAGCCGTCGGAGCGTGTGCTGCGGCACTGCCGCCGTTGCTGGCCGCCTGCGACAACAACACGCCGTCGAAACCGTCGCCGACGCTAGGGCGTCCCGAGGCCAGCGGCGCGTGGCCCGATCGCACCCGGTTGCCGATCCCCGCATATCAGAAAGTCGGCAAGATCGACCGCACCGTCGAGGGCTCCGACCCGATCGAGTGGCCCCAGGAAATCGCGGCACCCAAGGGCGCCCCCAATATTTTGTTGGTGATGACCGACGACGTCGGCTTCGGCGCCAGCGAGGTGTTCGGCGGTCCCATACCCACGCCTACTTATGCGAGGCTGGCCCAGAACGGCTTGCGGTACAATCGCTTTCACACCACCGCGCTGTGCTCGCCGACCAGGGCTGCGCTGCTGACCGGGCGTAACCACCACGTGGCCTCGACCGGCATCATCATGGAGCTGTCCACGCCCTTCCCCGGTTATCACAGCATCATGAGCAAGAGCGTGGGTTCGGTGGGCGAGATCCTGGCCGGAAACGGCTACGGCACAGCATGGTTCGGCAAGAACCACAACGTCCCGGACTGGCTGACCACGCCGGCCGGTCCGTTCACCCTCTGGCCCTCGGGCCTGGGTTTCGATTATTCCTACTGCTTCCTCGGCGCCGACGCGCACCAGTTCCGGCCGGCGATCTACGAGAACAACCTGCCGGTCGATCCGTACCTGGGCCGCGAGGACACCTATCACTTCGACGCCGACATGGCCGACAAGGCCATCGGTTGGATGAGAACGCAGAAGGCGGTCAATCCGGACAAGCCGTTCTTCGCCTACTACACCCCCGGCACCGCACACGCGCCGCACCACGCGCCGCCGGAGTGGATCGCGAAGTTCAAGGGGAAGTTCGACCACGGCTGGGACCGCCAGCGCGAGATGACCTATGAGAAGCAGAAAGAGATGGGGGTCATCCCACCCGACGCCGTGCTCAACCCCACCCCGGCCGACTACAAGCGCTGGGACGACTTGTCACCCGATATGAAGCGGGTCTGCGCGCGCCAGATGGAATGCTATGCAGCGGCGTTGTCGCACTGCGACTTCCAGATCGGCCGTGTCGTGGACGCGATCGATGAGCTCGGCGAGCTGGACAACACGCTGATCATCTACATCCAGGGCGACAACGGCTCGAGTGCCGAAGACCCCACCGGTAACGGGTTGACCAGCGAGATCGTCGTGATCGCCAACGACATCCCCGACCGCGAGGACTTCATGATCGAGAACATCGACCAGTTCGGCGGGATGTGGTTCCAGAACCATTACTCGCACGGCTGGGCGCATGCGATGAACTCCCCGTACCAGTGGGACAAGAAGATCGCCTCGCACCTCGGTGGCACCCGAACGTCGATGGTGGTCTCCTGGCCGACCCGCATCAAGGACAACGGCGGATTGCGCCCCCAGTTCACCCACGTCACCGACATCGTCCCCACGATCCTGGAAGCCGCCGGTCTGCCGATGCCGGCCTCCATCGACGGGGTCGAACAGGTGCCGCTCAACGGCGCCAGCCTGCTGCCCGCGTTCGACAAGGCCGACGCACCCGAACACCACCGGACGCAGTACTTCGAGGTGATCGCCAATCAGGGGATCTATCACGACGGCTGGATGGCCAACACCGCGCCCAAACGGCTGCCCTGGGTGGGCAGCGGTCCGTCGACCAAGGACCCGTTCAACGACTACGAATGGCAGCTGTACAACCTGACCGAGGACTTCACCCAGTCCAAGAACGTGGCCGACGACAACCCGGACAAGCTCGAGGAGTTGCGGAAGCTGTTCCTCGACGAGGCAGGCAGGAACCAGGTGCTGCCGCTCGACGACCGCTACATCGAGCGGGTGCGCCCGGAGAACCGTCCGCAGCACAACGCGGGGCGCAACGTCTACACCTACTTCGACGGAGTCACCCGGATCACCGAGGGCATGGCGCCCAACATGAAGAACACGTCGTACTCGATCACCGGGACGGTGACGGTGCCGCCCGGGGGCGGCGAGGGCATCATCATGACCCAGGGCGGCTGGTTCGGCGGCAACGCGCTGTACCTGCTCAAGGGCAAACCGGTGTACGCCTACGCCGCGTCGCACTACCCCGAGCACAAGTTCAAGGTGGAGGCCCCGAACGCGCTGGCGCCCGGCAAGCACGACGTCCGGGTCGACTTCGCCTGGGACGGTGGAGATCCCGGTAGTGGTGGGATGGCGACGCTGTTCGTCGACAACGCCCAGGTGGCCCAGGGACGCATCGACAAGACCGTTCCGGTGCGCGTCTCCGCCGACGAGACGTTCGACATCGGCGAGGACTCCGGAACCCCGGTCAACCGGGACTACGACGTGCCGTTCCGGTTCACGGGCGAATTGCACAAGGTGGTCGTGGAGCTCAAACCTGCCTGACCACGGCGCTCGCGGACACGGTCACGCCAGCCGCGTGAGGAGCAAGCACCCTGAGACGGGGCCGCCGCCGTTGGAGACGACCGCAACCTCGGGGGTACCCGCGACCTGACGGGCTCCGGCCTCTCCCCGCAATTGCAGAACCGCTTCGTGCAGGAAGCCGTAGCCGTGCAACCTGCCTGCGGACAGCTGGCCGCCATGGGTGTTGACGGGTAGTTCGCCGTCGAGCGCGATCCGGCCGCCGCCCTCGATGAACGGCCCGCTCTCGCCGTGGCCGCAGAATCCGAGCGCTTCGAGCCAGGACATGGTGAGCCAGGAGAAGCCGTCATACAGTTCGGCCACGTCGACGTCGGCGGGACGCAGATCGGTGCGCGACCACATCTGTGCTGCCGACGTGCGCGCGGGCATGGTGGTCAGGTCGTCCCACTGCTCCCAGGACGGGCGACCCCGCAGTGCGGTGCCGACGGCGTCGATGCGCGCCACGGGATGATCCACGGAGTCGGCGTGTTCGACGGTGGACACGATCAGTGCGGTGGAGCCGTCGACCGGGACGTCACAGTCGAAGAGCCGGAACGGAGTGGAGATCATCCGCGCCGCCAGGTAGTCGTCCATGGTCAGCGGCTCGCGGAAGATCGCCGTGTCGTTCAGGGCCGCGTTGCGGCGTCCGTTCAGTGCGATCTGGGCCAATTGCCTTTCGGTGGTGCCGAATTCGTGGAAGTGCCTCATCGCGTACATGGCGAGCCAGTTCGCTGCGGAGTACGCGCGGAACGGAATCGTCCACTGCAGCGCGCCGGTCACCTGCCCGTCGTCGAGGCCGATTCCCGGACGGCGTCCACTGCCCTGCGCGGTGGACTCGGTCACCGTTCGGTAGACCAGGACGTGCCGGGCCAGGCCCTGCGACACGGCCATGGCCGCGTTGACGACGGCCTGCAGTTGCGCGGGTCCTTCGGCACCGCCGCTGTGCCAGTTCAATTGCAGGCGCAGCGCATCATGGACGACGGGGGACCCGGGCCCGCTGAACCCCGGGTAGCCGCCCAGCCCACCCGGATACGTCGCCAGCCCGTCGATGTCGGCGACGGTCAGCCCGGCGTCGGCGATCGCAGCCAGTGCCGCGTCGATCGTGAGGTCCAGCTCGTCGCGGCCGAGGCGGCGGCCGATGTCGGACTGGCCGATGCCGGAGATGACGGCGCGGTTCTCGCGGGCACTCACGTCGACCGCGGCCGGAAGAAGGGCAGGTGAACGGGATCGAGGTCGTCGAATGTCACCTCGAGCGGCATTCCGATGTAGACCTCGTCGGGTGAGGCGCCGACGATGTTCGTCATCAGCCGCAGGCCGGCCTGCTCGACGAGTTCGACCACACCGATGACGTACGGCCGGTCGTCTCCGTCCCAGGGTTGGTGGTTGACGGTGAACGAGTACAGCGTGGCACATCCCGAGACCGGCCGCGGTACAGCTTCCCGCCCACCGCATTCCGGGCAGTACGACGTCGGCGGATGGATGCGGTATCCACACGCATCGCACTGCAGGAATCGCAGCTGCCCGTCTTCGCCCATCGTCCAGAAGAATCCGGTGGGCCCCTCCGTCGGCGGCAGCACGCGGCGTGGTGGCGGTGACATGATGATCGGTCTCTCCAGGCGTGGTCGGGCTTTGGCCGACACGTCGAAAATAGCATTTGAAATATGCGATACGCGGTGAGACTCTTAGCCGGCGTGCGGCACGGCGGCGCGGGACGACAGACTGGGGAACCCATGATCGACGAGTGTCGCGACGACGCCGTGACATGGTTGACGTTCGACCGTCCCGACCGGCTCAACGCGTTCACAGCCGCCGACTATCGGAGCCTGCATCTCGCCTTGGCCCGGCTCGCAGCCGATCCGCGAACACGGGTCGTGGTGGTGACCGGTTCCGGCCGCGCGTTTTCCGCGGGCGCGGACCGATCGCTGTTGGCGGGCGGCGAGGACGAGAGCCGTCGGCGCGCCGGGGAGGAGTTCGATCGGCTGATCGCGGCGTTGTCCGACTTCCCGAAGCCGCTTTTCGCCGCGGTGAACGGCTTGGCAGTGGGTTTCGGTGCGACTCTGCTGTTGTATTGCGATGTGATCGTTGCCGCCGAAAGTGCGCGGTTCCGTTTGCCGTTCACCAGCATGGGCCTGGTGCCGGAGGCGGGCAGTTCGGCGTTGCTGCCAACGCGGATGCGCTGGGCCGATGCCATGTGGTCGGTGTTGTCCAGCGAGTGGTTCAGCGCCGCCGACGCGCAACGGTCCGGCTTGGTGTGGCGCGTCGTCGCCGAACAGGACGTTGCCGCAGTCGCGTCAGAGGCCGCGGCCCGGGTGGCTGCGCGGGATCCCGCGGCGGTGTCTGCGGCAAAGCGCCTCATGACCGCAGGCCGCGGGCCGGCGGTCGATCGCGCGATGGCCCGCGAGCTGGACGAGATGAAGAGCCTGTTCGACCGCTGAGGCACCCGCCGCCCCGGTGACGAATTCCGCTGCCTCAGATCAGGCTCGCGGTCAGCCCTCCGTCGACGACGTAGCCGCCGCCCGTGCAGAACGACGAACGGTCTCCGGCGAGGAACAGCGCCAACGCGGCGACATCCTCGACGGTGACATAGCCGCCCTGGGCCTGTGCCATGACCGCGTCGAAGTCGACGCCGCCCATCGCCGCGGTGTAGGTGGCCTTGTTGCTGGTCACCAGCGCGGTTTCGGCGAATCCGGGCAGGATCGAGTTCACCCGGATGCCGTGTGCCCGTAGCTCGAGCGCCGCGGTCTTGGTGAGGTTGACGACGCCGGCCTTGGCGGCCGCGTAGTGGCCGAGCAGGGGAGTGCCGCACAGGCCCGTCACCGAACCCATGGTGATGATGGATCCCGGTGTCCCCGCCGCGAGCATCGCGCGCGCGGCATGCTTGACGGTGAGGAACACGCCGTCGAGGTTCACCGACATCATGGTGCGCCACTGGTCGAACGACATCTCGGTCAGCGGCGACACGGTGGCGATGCCGGCGTTGGCGACCGCGATGTCGATCTGCCCGTGCAGGTTCAGGCTGTGGTCGATCAGGTCGGAGACACTGTCCTCGTCGCGGACGTCGCACCGGTGCGACGACGCGTGGGGCAGGTCTCGCGCCGCGTCGGCGGCGAGGTCGGAATCGATGTCGGCGACCACGACCTTGGCGCCGTGTGCCGCGTAGGCGCGGGCGATCTCCCGGCCGATGCCCTGGGCGCCCCCGGTGATGACGGCGACCTTGCCGCCCAGTGAAGCGTCCTCGATGCGGGGAGTTTCCGATACTTGCGTCATTGTGCTTCTCCTAGAACAGGTTTGCGGTCAGACCACCGTCGACCAGGTAGTGACTGCCGTTGATGAACTGGGCGTCGCCCGACGCCAGGAATGCCACCATCTCGGCGACGTCGTCGGGGGTGCCGAACCGGCCCTGCTTCATCTCGATCAGGTCGTCGAACGGGATCGGCGAGATCGCCTCGATCGGGGCGACCAGTCGATCGGCCATGTCGGTTGCGATGATGCCGGGGCAGACCGCGTTGACCCGGATGCCCGCCTCGCGCAGTTCGATGGCCACGGACTCGGTGTACCGCACCACCGCCCCCTTGGATGCGCAGTACGCGGACAGCAGCGGGCCGCCCGAGGTGCCGGCCGCCGACGCCATGTTCACGATCGCGGCGCCACCGGCCTGAGCCAGCACGGGCACCGCGGCTTTGGTGAAGCGATAGGTGCCGACCACGTTGATGTCGAGGATCCGGGTGAACTCCTCGTCGGTGACATCCATCGCCGGCTTGCAGATCTCGATGCCCGCATTGTTCACCAGCAGGTCGAGCCCTCCGAACGCGTGGACAGCGGCGGCGACGGCGGCCATCACATCGGCGGTGGAGCGCACGTCGCAGGCGATGCCGATGCACCCGTTGCCCAGGTCGGCCGCCGCGGCCTTCGCGCCGGCGCCGTTGACGTCGGCGATCGCGACCACAGCGCCGCCGGCGACCAGGCGCTTGGCGATCGCCAGCCCGATTCCCTGCGCCGCACCGGACACGATCGCCCGGCGCCCTGTCAGGTCAGTCATCTCATTCCTCCAATTGTCTTGCTGTATCAGCGATCGAGCTCGGTGAGCGCGGTGTGGGCCGCGTGATAGCCGCACATGCCGTGCGCGCCCGGCCCCGGCGGCGTTGCGGCCGAGCAGATGTACATGCCTGCCGCGCCGGTGGAGTACGGCGAGAGCGTGATGCGCGGGCCGAACGTCAACTGCCGGATGTCCTTCGCCCCGGTCATGATGTCCCCGCCGAGATAGTTGGTGTTATACCCGGCCATCGCGATGGTCGTGCGCACCGTGTAGCCGACGATCCGGTCCCGGAATCCGGGTGCGAAGCGCTCGATCTGGGTGACGATCGCCTCGGTGGCGTCCCCGGTGTAGCCGTTGGGCACATGCGCATAGCTCCACACCGGATGGGTGTTGCCGACCGAGCGCTGCGGGTCCGCGAGGTACTGCTGCCCGACCAGGACGAACGGCCGCTCGGGCATCCGCCCCGCTGCGATGTCGCGTTCGGTGGCGGCGATCTCGCTGAACGGCCCGGCCAGATGCACGGTGCCGGCTCTGCCGGCGTCCGGGTTGGTCCACGGCACACCGCCCTCGACGGCGAAGTCCACCTTGAACGCGCCGGGACCGCGCCGGAACGACCGGTAGGCGCGAGACACCCTGCGCGGCAACCGGTCACCCAGGATTTCCGCGACCGCCTCGGGGGACAGGTCGAACATCGTGACATCGGCAGCCGGCAGCTCCGAGACAGACCTCACCCTGACTCCGACCTCGATCTTGCCGCCGAGGTCGGCCAGATGGGCTGTCATCGCGTCGGTGATCGCCCGCGACCCTCCGGCCGCGACCGCCCAGCCGTGCCGGTGCCCCGCGGTGAGGATACCCAGCCCGATGGCCGAGGTCATCGGCAGATGCAACGGCCGAAAGGCATGCGCCGCAACACCTCCGAACAAGGCGCGGGCGGCCTCGGTGCGGAACGTCCGCGCCAGCACGGCGGCGGGCAGCACCGTCGGCGCACCGAACCGGGCCAGGGCCAGGGGATGGGACGGCACGCGCAACAGAGGCCCCATGATGTCCTCGGACAAGGCGTCGAAATGCGCTGACGGCCGGCCGAACAGCGCCCGCCAGCGCGACCCGTCGCGCCCGAGCGCGGCCGCGGTATCGCCGACAGACCGGTACAGCACACCGGCACTGCCGTCGTCGAGTGGATGGACGCAGTCGATGTCCGTCCAGCGCCACTGCAGACCGTAACGGTCCAAACCGAATTCGTTGAAGAACGGCGACCCGACCGCTATTGGGTGGATCGCCGAACAGTGGTCGTGCAACAGACCGGGCAGCATCGCCTCGCTGGTACGGGTGCCGCCGCCGATCTCGTCGGCCGCCTCCAGGACCGTCACCGACAGGCCGGCGCGGGCCAGCGTGAGGGCGGCAGCGAGCCCGTTGGGCCCGCTGCCGACCACCGTGGCGGTACTCACGCCAGCGCCCCGTGCCCCTGATCGCGCCGGTCACCCGCCAGTGACCACGTGACCTCGGTGGGGATCGGGCCGTCGGGCAGCCAGGGCTGCGCTTCGACGGCGTCGGCGACCTTCCATGTGCCCGTCTCGATGATGCCGAGAGCGGCGTCGATCAGCTTGTAGCGCTGCACCGAGCTGCCCCAGGCCTGCGACTCGACCCAGGCGACCACGAGTTCACCCGGTTCGAACTGCGCCTCGCGCTGAACCGCGGCGATCATCTTCTCGTCGTGCAGGTGGCCGTCACCGAAGTTGAACCCGATCAGCGAGTTGCAGGCGAACTCCGCCTCGCGCACGGTCCGGATGTCGATGTCCGGCAGCGACTTCAGCAGCACCGAGAACAGGCCGCGGCCCTGGCTGTGCAACGCGCGCCACGCGATCGGCTGGTTCATCGTGACCTCGGCCCACTCCGGTTCGTAGCCGAACGCGACGAACTGGTCGACCGTGTTGGAGGCGGGGCGGGTGACCCTGTTCAGCTTCGCCTCGGCGCCGGGCGCGAAGGCCCAGGTGGCCGACGCCCAGTTCCCGGCGTACTGACGCATGGACGGCAGGAACGAGATCTTGTCGGGCCGGAAGTTGCCCAGGACAGGGAAGAACAACAGGCCCGCGACGATCAGTGCGGTCAGCCACGGCGACGACATATCGGTCACGGCGTAACCCTCCCACGCCGGGAAGCCGGCGAACAGGAAGACCGTGGCGTAGGAGAACAGCACGTTCCACTCCAGCGGCACGGCCAGCGGGAACGTCGAGATGATGAAGACGTGGAAGGCCAGCATCAGCAGCACCGCGCCGATCGTCAGCGTCTTGTCGGTGGACAACAGCAGCACCAGCGGCGCGGCGATCTCGACCGTCGTGCCCATGACGTGTGCCATGAACTCGGCGAGCCGCGACGGCCGCAGGTCGTTCGGGTACTGGCGGTAGTGCGCACGCTTGGCCCACCTGAACGGAATGGCCGGGCTGTTGCTGACCATCGGCGGGATGACGTTGGCGAAGTGCTTGCCGAACTTCGACACCCCGGCTCCGACCCAGACGACCACGATCAGCAGCTTGAGCGCGAGGATCATATCGACGAAGGGGAGGACGGCGAAGAAGAACATCGCGGGCAGGTACTGCTCTCCGCGCGAGCCCAGGAAGATGGTCTTGTCACGCAGGCCGATCAGCACCAGCAGAACCATGGGGGCGATCAATAACGCTGGATTGACCAGGCCGGAGGTGTTGTCCGGCAATGCCTTCGCCAGCGACTCGCTGGGCACGCCCGGCATCGCCAGTGCGACCACAAGGCTGGCCAGCAACGCGGCGTAGATCCCGACATCGAACCAGGTGCGGCGGTCGCCCGCGGTGAACGGCATCCACGTCCACGGCCGGAGCCTGATCGTGCCCGGGCGGGCCCAGAACCGGATACCGCCCGTCATCGGCTTGACCTTGCCGGCCAGCGGACCCCAGGAACCGGCGATCCCGATGGCCTCGAGCAGCACGGTCCACAGGATGGCCTTCTGGTAGACGATCGGCTGGTTCCACCACGCCGAAACATGCCAGAACGCAGGCAGATCCGAGGTGAGTGTGGCGACGGTGATTCCGCCGAGGGCGTAGAAGAAGATCAGCTTGGCGATGTAGATGGTATGCACCATCCACGGTGAGCCGAAGCCGTGCTCGACCCAGTTGGCGCTCAGGATGCGGATGCGCTCCATGAGCGGTTTGCGCAAGAACTCCTGCGGGTCCACCGCGGGGAGATCGGGCTGTGTGAATCCCATGGCGATTACTCCTGTTCTCGGTCAGTTCGTGGCCGTGCAGGCGACAAGGCCGCGGCGCAGCGCGGGCTTGTCGATCTTGCCGACGGCGTTCTTGGGCAGCGCATCGAGCACCGTGATCTCCACGGGCCGTTTGTATTTCGTCAATGAGTCGGCCAGGTACTCAGAGACCGACTCGGCGTCGAGGACACATCCGGGCGATGCCGACACGAACATCACCGGCTCCTCGCCGTACACCGGGTGGGCACGTCCGACCACCGCGGCCTCGGCCACGCCGGCCATCCGATAGGCGACCGTCTCGATCTCCTTGGGGTAGATGTTCTCCCCACCGCGGATGATCATGTCCTTGGACCGGTCGACGAGCACCAGATAGCCGTCCTCGTCGAACCGGCCGATGTCGCCGGTGCGCAACCAGCCGTCGACGAGCGTCTTGGCCGTTTCCTCGGGCCGGTTCAGGTAACCGCGCATCACGTTGGGGCCGGCGATCAGCACCTCACCGGCGTCGCCGTCGGCGACACTGTTGCCGTCGGTGTCGGCGATGCGGACCTGCTGGCCCGGCATCGGCAGCCCGACGGTGCCCGGCTTGCGCACGCCGTGCAGCGGGTTCACGGTGCTGGCCGCCGTTCCCTCGGACAGTCCGTAGCCCTCGACGATGGGCACGCCGTAACGGCTTTCGAACCGGTTCAGCACATCCACGCTGGCGGGCGCCGCCCCGCACGCGGCGAACCGCAGCGACGAGGTGTCGGGCTGCTGGTCGGCGGGCAGGTCGGCGAGCATCGTGTAGATGGTCGGCACCGCCGAGAAATATGTGGCGCGGGTCCGCTCGACGCGGTCGAAGAACTCGGCGGCCTTGAAGCGGCCGGCGATCGTCGTCTGTCCGCCCGCCAGCAGCGGCGACAAGGTGCCCACCACGATGCCGTTGGCGTGGAACAGCGGAAGGATCAGCAGGCTGTGATCGGCGCTGGTCAGGTCGAAGGCGTCGATGACCGTCCGGCACATCGCGTCGAGGTTGGCGTGGTCGAGCATGACGCCCTTGGGCCGGCCGGTGGTCCCGCTGGTGTAGATCAGCAGAGCGAGGGCCGACGGATCGGCAGGGACCACGAACGCGTCAGGCGCTGCGTCGGCGGTCAGGTCACCGGTGGTGACGACGGCGGCCTTCACCCCGAGGTCGACGGGTTCGGAGACGATCAGGACCTTGGCTGCCGCGTCGGTGACCTGATAGGCCGCCTCGTCATTCGACGACGACGGATTCAGCGGCGTCACCGCCGCCCCCAGGCGCCAGGCCGCGAAGACGGCGACCACCAGGTAGGCGGTATTGGGGAGCATGACGGCCACGACATCGCCAGCGCCGACCCCGTGGCGCCGCAATGCGGACGCGGCACGACGCACCGCGTCGAGGAACTGGTCGTTGGCGAGGCTGACGTCGTCGTCGGCGAGACACGGTGCGGACGGCGCCACGGCGGCGCGCCGGTCGGGGAGGAGTGGGAGATTCACGGCGGGGATCCTGTGCTGGTCGGTTTCGTCTGAACTGTGATGAACCTAGAAAGTTGTGACGGCCCACACATCGTCGTGAGGCCACCAAGTCCCCTCACGGGCTTGTCTCGGGAAAACAAAAGCCGGCCCTGCGCAGCTGACGCCGGGTCTACCGTTCGTGTGTGGCCACCAAACGTCATGACGAGTCCCTCGTGGCGGAGAACGTCGCGGCCGCCATCGAGACCATCGGCCCACGCGCCGCGACCATCATCGAGTCGGTCCAACGGCTCCTCGCAGCGGAGATCGCCGAGCTCAGGGGTGACGCCCAGCTGTTGGACCTGATGCGTGCCAGCGTGGCGGGCAACGTCGAGACGGTGTTCGATGCGCTGCGGTACGGGATCGACATCGAGCGCATCGAACCGCCGACCGCCGCGTTGGAGTATTCCCGGCGCCTGGCCCAGCATGGTGTTCCGGCCAATGCACTGGTCCGCGCCTATCGGTTGGGGCAGCAGGAGACGCTGCGCCACGTGCTGGAGGAGATCCGCGGGACCGACGTCGACGCCGAACTCGCTCTCGACGTTTTCGACGCGATCAGCCGCGTCACGTTCGGCTACATCGACTGGATCTCCCAGCAGGTCGTCGACGCCTATGAGGTCGAGCGCGAGCGCTGGGTCGAGAATCGCAACAGTGTGCGCGCGGTGAGGGTCCGAGAGCTGCTCGACGTGCCCGACGATCACATCGGTGGCGTCGACATCGACGCCGCGACCGCGGCCATCCGTTACCCGCTGTCGCGCACGCATATCGCCGTCATCCTGTGGACCGACGCGAAAGACGCAACGGGCCGGGAGTTACTGAAGCTGGAACGGTTCCTGCGCGAACTGGCCGAGTCGATGGCGTTGGCCGACAGTGCGCTGTTCGTCGCGGCCGACCGGGTCAGCGGATGGGGCTGGCTGGCTCTCGCGGACTCCGCGATGCCGGATCCGGTGCATCACATCCGGGAATTCGCCGGCACGCGCTCCGATGCGCCGTGCCTCGCCGTCGGCACGGCGCGACCCGGCCTGGCCGGATTCCGGCAGTCGCACCGGCAGGCGCGGAACGCGCGGCGGGTGGCGGTGGCAGTGACGGGGCGGCCGGATCGGCGTGTCACCTGCGCGGCCGACCCCGGTGTGGGCGCTGCAGCCCTGCTGACGGAGGGCTTGCCGCAGACGCGTGAGTGGGTCGGCGAGACGCTGGGCCCGCTGGCCGACGACACCGACAGCGACGCACGGCTGCGTGAAACGCTGCGCGTCTTCCTCAACGAGGGCTCGAGTTACAAGGCCGCCGCCGAACGCCTTCATCTGCACCACAATTCGGTCAAATACCGCGTTCAGCGCGCCGTCGAGCGTCGTGGCCGCCCGATCGCCGACGAGCGCCTCGATGTCGAACTCGCGTTGCTGGCCTGCCAGCATTTCGGGACCGCGGTGTTGGCACCAGCCAAGAGCACTGCCTCATTACGGAAATGACGGGGTTGGAGCTCTCGGTCTCGACCGACTCATCCGAGGCTCACCCGAGGATCGCCCTCGCTGCGCGTTCCGCGATGAGCATGACCGGCGCGTTGGTATTCCCGGAAGTGATGGTGGGCATCGCCGAAGCATCGGCCACTCGAAGGCCGGCAACGCCGTACACACGGCAGTCGGTGTCGAGCACCGTGGCGGTCGTAGTCACTGTCGAGGTTGCCCCTGCTGGGCGAGAGTAACGTCCGCATGGCTCCCATGACTGTCTTACAAAATGTCGTACACTGTTGCCATGGCTGACACGATTACCTTCCGTCCGGACGAAGACGCATCGAGGGCGCTCGAGGTCTTGACAAAAGACGGCACGGCCGTCTCCGCGGCCGTCCGATCTGCAATCATCGACGCCGCACGGCGGAAGGCGAGCGCGGCGATTCGCGCCGAAGCCGAAAGGCTAGCCGAAGATGAATCCGATCGCGCCGAGGCCATGCAGGTGCTGCGCGATATGGAGACACTGCGTGCGTGGTGAGGTCTTTCGGTTGAATGCCGCGAGGGGGAGTCGCGGCCACGAGCAGTCCGGTACCCGATACGCCGTAGTCGTCCAGTCGGACCAGCTGCCGCTGTCCACTTGGTTGGTTGCGCCAACCTCCACATCGGCTCGTGCCGCCAGCTTTCGACCCGACGTTAAAATCGGCGGCATTAACACCCGGGTGCTTGCCGAGCAGGCCGCAGCGGTCGACCCGGGCCGACTCGGGAAGAGCGTCGGGTTCCTGAGCTTCGACGAGATGCGCCGTGTTGACGCGGCTCTTCGGGTAGTCCTCGATCTATGAGCGCTGCACAGTCGCCATCAATGCTGGGCGGTCCGCCAGTTCGACTGAGGCCGGACAGACCACGCACTGGCCACAGAAGCTGCAGTACGTGGCATACCGGCGGCCAAAACCTGAATACGAAACCCGTTGGGCGACAACCTAGTATGCGGCGCCTACTGGTAACCCTCGGTATCCGGTTCCGCTGTATCGATGTTGACGTCGGTGTGGGTCTGGTGGCCGTGGGGCAGGCGACGCGCGTGCGGCCGTGACCGAAGCATCGTCGTCAAGGCCCTGTTGGTGTCGCAATTAGTTTGCTGGATCGGCAGGAGCCGAAGTCTCCGGTGCGGTTCCGAGGCTGCTCCACAAACGGTGCCCGCACTGCGGGGTACACGATTGCGGCACCTTAATCGACATAATGTGGCTTATCGGTAAAGCGTGTCAGGTGATCTGCAAGGCAGCAGCTTCTGGTGTGCTACCAGGCTGTCCGATCCGGAACTAGTTGGGAGTAATCCGGGAAAACCTGAGAGCTGTCCGACTTCTCATCCTCCGTTCCAAAACTATCTGGCAGTGCCGCCCCGCCCAGGTCTCTGCACATGCACCTGCGCATTTTCGGCCGGCACACCCATGGCGCTGAGCCTCCTGAATCCGCGACTACCTGACAGCGCCGGCGGGCACGGTTGACAGTCCAGAACTGCCTGACAGCGGCGGACGCTCTGTACGCGCCTACCACTCAATTCGTCACAGTGACGTAAACCTGACGCTGCGCCCGCCCCCTGTTCGCGCGGGCTGCAGCCGCGCGGGTACCCATATGTGGGTAACGTTAATTATCCAGCTATTGTCTGTCAGGCTGACCCTGTGCCGCACGAGACCGATCCTGGCTACTCCGTCACCGAAGGCGCCATTGACGCTGCCTCCGTGCTGTCGGTCGTCGATGAGATCCCCGAGTGGTTCCAGCAGTTCTTGGACCACCGGCAGGCCAGTAAGCCCTCGGCGCACACGATGAAGGCCTATCGGCGCGACTTCAACGCGATCGCCAATCTGCTCACGGACGGAGAACCAATCCGGCTCAGTCCAACTGACAAACTCGCGATTCGATGCGTGCAGCGTTTGCCGCATTTGCCGCCAACCACGAAGCGGCCTCGATCTGAACCGCGCTGGTTCTGCCGGAGGCTCGAACTATTGGATTTCGACCAGGGGTTGGTCGATCCGTTGGGCATCGTAGAACGCCGCTTCGAACTCGGTCGGTGCGACGTCGTCGAGGTAGCTGTGCAGGCGGGCGGTGTTGTGCCCAGTACACCCAGCCCCCATGCCCAATCGGATTCGTCTCAAATCAGGTCAGCTACTCCGATCTGAGTCTTGACCGCATAACTGGCTAGGTCAGCGTGCGGTGCGGGTAGGGCAACCCGGTGGCGGGGGCACCGCGCAGATCGTCGGCGAGGTGGAAGGAGCGCAGGCCGGCGTCGCAGACGACGTAGCCCCAGTTGATGAGCTGCTCCTGAAGAGCGGGGTCCATCGCGTCGAGTCGTGTCGGTGTGGCAGCCAGTCGCGTGACCGTCACCGGGTCCGCGGACAGCACGCTAGTCGGGAAATCGCTGATGTGGCTGCGGATCCCGACATACATGCCGGTTCGGTCGCCGCTCTGGAAGGCGCCGACGACCTGCCGTTTTCGCAGCGCCCGTACCTGATTGTCTTCCACGTCCAGGACCCTTCTGAGTTGGCGGGCCCAGTCGGTCGGTGGTGTCGCGTCGGCGGCCATGTGGCCGCCGCCGTCACTGACAAGTATCGTCTTGCACTTTTTCCAGACTGTTTCCAGTCCGAGGTTGTCGTAGACTCCCCCGTCGCTGAGCTGAATTTCACCGCGAAAGTCCGGCGTTGCGAGGTCGTTGCCCGGTTCGGTGACCCACTCCTCGTCCTCGAGGTCGAGGGTGGCCGGCGACAGGAACGGCGGAAACGCGGACGACGCGGCGACGGCGGTGGCGATCCACAGGTCAGGTGAATCGATTTTGCCAACCCGGTAATCGGCGAGGTAGGGCTTGCTGAATCTCAGCAGCGCACCGGATTCCAGATTGGTCGCGTTGAACACGAAACGCGGGCTGTCGGGAAGGTCTTGCAGCGTGGCTTTGCCGAAGAGGATCCGTCGGTAGGCCTTCGCCACCCGGTTCGAGATCGACACGCCCGGTATTAGCATTCCTAGTGCGACGGCGGCGATGTCGATGTCGGTACTCGCCATGCGCCGCACTGGCTCGACGCACAAGTCGACGAAATTCTGGGCGACCCCGTTCCGGAATTCCAGGTGGGCCCAGTTCTTGGCCAGCACGCCCGCGGTGATCGAGCCCCCGGAGACGCTGGATACCCGGTCGAGCTCGGTTAACTGACCCGTTTCGTTAAGCCGCCACAGCACCCCGAGGTGGAAGACCATCGCCCGGTATCCGCCGCCGGACAGGCACAGTCCCAGGCCCGCCAATGGCCGCTCTCCGCTGTCGGAGGGGATCATCCGGACCGGACTTGCCGCGTCACTCACCTTGTCGCTCATCGCCGGTGTGCCCCCTATGTCCTTGCGCACTCACGATGGGTTGGTCGCGTGAGCATTTCCCACGTGATGCCCATTTCGCATCAGGCATCGACGTCGTTGCACTCCCCACTACAGTCCCCCATCACTCGTGGAGTCGGTGCGAGCCACCCACGCTAGCCGCCGGCGCTTCCGTCCGCGGGGAATCCCGACTTCTTCGAGCCGGATTCCTCTCCGCCGCATCGATGCGCCCATGTCGGGGTGTCACACGCCGGATAGTGGTGACGGCCAGGCGCGACTGACCCGCCGGAGATGATCGACGACATTTTGTTGCACTGAAAGGCAATTCGTGAACATTCCTCACTACCAACATCAGCAGCCTCTGAGATAGAAAGCTGTGACGTCAACCGCGATGTGGAGTAGTCCCGCTCGGGACTGACCCGTGATCCCCATCTCAGCCGTACGTGCCCGCCTAACCTGCGTCAGCCTCGCACCATCTCGATATGTGCGGAACTAGCGCACGCACCATCCTAAAGACCCGAGAGTTGTCACCACCTTCCGCGCCCCCGCAAGGTTGATGAGGCTCCATCGGTCGAAAATCGGCGAAGTCCCAATTCTGGCCAACTCAACAGTTGTCCGCGCCGTCATCTGCGCCACGATTGATTTCCAGGAAAGTGAGCTGGCCAATCGTTGTGCTCGAATCGTTGCCAATTCTGGTGGCTGTATTTACACTCCGACCAGACTGAGGGGAATGGCCGTATGAGCGGGAATCTTGACAGGTCGCGGTCGCCAGCCGATGGATGCGTCGTCGACGAGCGGAGTGAAGTCAGCACGGCGCCAGAGGATTATGCTGATCGTCCGGGCTATGACCCGGCGTTTCTCGGCGCAGAATTCTGCATTGCGATGCCCACCCTCAGCCGTGAGAGAGCAGCCGATGCACTTGAAATCGTGGGTGGTGGAACAGAATTACGATTCTGGACGTACTCATCTGTGATGAGCCGCTCCCGCCGGCTTCCCATCATCTCAGCGGCGAACTTCGATCGGAATTCGAAACAGCAGCCGGCTCGGCCGCAGGAGTGGTTGCTGGATCCTCGGCTCGACGAGGACACCGCTCGCGCAAAGCAACGTCAGATCACAGACAGCTGGTACAAGCACCAGAATTCTGCTGGATTGGGCCGGGGGCCATTCGACCGCGGTCACCTCACTGCGTTCGAGAACGCGACCTGGGGTACAGAGCCGTTGCGCAACGGTACGGATACCTTTTACTTCAGTAACTGTGCCCCCCAGGTGAGCGCATTTAACGAACACGAAGTGTGGCGCGAGATTGAGGTCTGGGCAGCCGGAAAAGGGACGGCGGGAAAACTTTCAATATTTAACGGGCCTATCTTCGACGCCCCCCAGAGCTCGAAGCGCGATGACGGCTACTACGCTTTGAACCCTTTCGACCCCGACACCGCCGACCCGACTTTGCAGACGGTGGCCATTCCTAAGCAGTACTTCAAGGTGGCTGCGTATGTCGAGAACAGAGTGATGAAGGTTCAATCGTTCATCGTCACCCAAGAGGACTACTTCGGGTCCATCGACGACTTCGAGGACTGGCAAGAGACCCTCACAGCAGCCGAACTCGCCCTGTACCGCGTTCCGATCGCGACGGTGGCGCACCTGACCGGTCTTGATTTCGGGATCCTGACCAGCCAGGATGTTGTTGCCAACGAGGCGGCGGCTGCCCCCGAGCTTCTCCTCACATGCGAGGATTTACACAACCTGACCTAATCCTGCTGCCTTCACAGCAGCCACCGCCGCCGTGGCACCGATCCCGTACACCCCACCTGCGACGCACAAGGCGCCGAGCAAGATGAGCAACACGCCCAGCGCGGTCACCCGCTTTGACCGGGGTAAGTCGTCGCTCAAAATGACCGCGATCAACTTGTCGAACCAGCCGAGCACCTTCTCCGCAATAACAACCCAAACGTCTTTCTCTTCGGCAGATTCCCTCTCCGACACCGTCGCCGGGGTTGGCAGTGCGATGCCGACGACGATCGCGACGATGCCCGTCACGACCAGCACCGCACCAAAACAGATCAACATCCACAGCAGCGCATCCACGAGCAAATCCCTTCGTCGGGCGTTAGTACGCCGAGTCGTCCGACTCGACGCGGAAGGCGCTAGCAATGGCGTCGGACCACTCACCCTCTTCCGACGTGCCGCTGATATTGCCCAGGTACTCGTTGACCCGGTTACTCTGCTCGACCGACGTCCCGCTTCGTAACCAGTCCAGGTTGTCCCCTGAGTCCGATGACGGCGTCGGGGCTACCGCGTCCCCAGACTCGGAAAGAGTGTCTCGTGAATCGGGCGTCGAGTAGAAGATGTTGAACGATGATCTATCCTCGCTCGACAGCGAGCCGATGAGTTGGTCGCCTGCTTCGGAGCCGAGGTCAACTCCAACCAACTGTGTCGCCGCTGAAACCAAATCCATAGCTTCCGAACCAAATTCGGCGGCCATATCGCGGATCAGCGTGGGGTTGAGTCGGCGGTCGGTTTCGGAGAGGGCGCGTCCTTCCGCCAACACCGTCGCGCGGAAGTCCGCGTCAGCCGGCGTCAGCGTCCGCCCTGCCCGACGCTGGATGCGCAACATCGCCACGCCGGCGGCCAAGTGCATGACGATGTCACTGTAATCCTGGGTCACGTCGCGCGCGTCACGCAGCAGGGTCAGAGCCTGGTCCCACTGGGCTGCGTCCTCGGCGATGCGGGCGGCCATCACCGACACCGCGACGTAGGTCTGCCACTCGCCTTTCCTCGTCGCCCATTGGAGGGTTCGCTCGGCTTGCCCGAGCGCGTCGTTCCACCGACCGAGCGTAGCCATCGCCTCGATGATGATCGGATCCATCAATGAGCGCACCTGGTCGCTGCTGCGTTCCCGGGCCAGTGCCAGCGCACCTGTGGCGTCACCGGTGTCGAGCCTCTGGCGGCATAGCCGCGCGGCCTGCTCGGCCCATGACTCGTCTTCGGCAGCCCGGAATACCTCCGGATCGACTGTCCAGCCCAAGCGTTCGGCGAGGTAGGCCTGAGATGCCGGCGGAAACTCGTCGAGAGCGGGCTGCAGCAGCACCGCGGCGTCCCGGTCCCACACAGCAGTGAGTTCCTTGGCGGACTCCCCCAGCATCAGCCGGTGATACAACTCCTCGGTCTTGTCGATCAGGTCTTTTGACTGCGCATAGCGATTGGCATGGTAAAGGACCGCTGCCCGCCGGATGCTGGTCGCGCGCGTCATGTCCTCGCGCTCGATGAGGGGAAGCATGATGGCGCGGACGTCGCTTCGGTGCACGAATACGCCGACTCCGGCCGGTTCCACCAGAGAAGCCTCGCGCCCCAGCCGTTCCAGGAGGTCATTGGCCGCTTCGAGGGATAGGTCACCGAGGCCACACGGCGCGGCCAACACTTGGCGGATGATTCCGGCGTCAATCCGCCGAACCACCAGACCGGGGTTAGCGATCCGTTGGACGTCCTCATCGTCGAGGTGATCGAGGATCCGCTTGTAGAGCACACCCTGAATTTCTTCGCTCCCGACCCGGAAAAGCAGCCGCCGCTGCACTTCCGCTGTATGAAGCCCTTCGCGTCCTTCCCGCCGGAGTAATTCACCCGCAAGCCGCACACTGAGAGGGTTCGTCCCGATCTGGTCGAGTACGGCATCGAGAAATTTCCGGTTCAGGGCGAGGCCACTGACCTCGCGGCGCAGCAGTGTGCGTGCCGTGGGCCGGTCTAGGCCCTCAAGATGCATTCGCTGCACTCGGTCTCCGCCCACGTCGCCCCGCCCGGCAATCAACACCCGCAACCGATCGCCGAGCTTTGACCGCAGCACATCGATCAAATCGAACGCGCCGGCGACGGCGACCTCACCGACGCGCTGGGCGACCTCGAACGTGTCTAACACCCAAAGGATTCGGCGCTCGGGATAAGTGTGGTCGAGTATTTGGGCATACTGCCAGGCCAGTTTGAACAGGTCCTTCGTTGAATCACGTTTGGCAGTCCGAGTCGAACTACCGACGCTCGATCGGCTGACAAGGGCCGAGGTGGCCCGCCTATTCGAGTCGTGGGACTGCCGCTCGATTTTCAATGCGAGGGCTCGCGAATCGTCGGAGACGACCGCCGACAGTTGCCGTGCGGCTTCAGCGATCAAGGTCAATGGCTGATCCGCGCGCAGCTCGGGCCGGTCGAACGTCAGGTAGGCCACCAGTGGTGGACGCGACTCGTCGTTGGCGGCCAGCACGGCCTGGGCCAGCAGCGAGGATTTCCCCACGCCGCCGGGGCCAGTGAGCGCCAAGACTCCAGGGTCCTCATCGACCAGGATATGGTTTCGCAACCGGCGCAGCTCCCGGCGCCGTCCGACGAAACCGTCCTTAACGAGGATTCGGAGCGGTTCCAGTTGTTCGAGTACCGCGATGCGGCCTGTCAAGATGTCTTGGTCGGGCGTACGGACATCCGCTGGAAACCATGATGCGGCGGCTATCAGCGCGCGCGATTCGATGAGCGACATATGCGGAATGTCGTCAAATGCGTTGCCTACAATGCGCTCTGCCGCATCGAGCAGTGGGTCGATGCCGAGCGCGTGCGTCCCGATGATTTTGCGGCCGGCCTTGACGAGGTCGTTGAGGCGCGACGGGGCGGCTGCGTCGATGACGGCCTTTCGTACCGGCAGGGTAAGTCGCCAATGCAGTCCGCTCGGTGTGGTGACCGGCTCGCAATCCCCCGCGATGAACTCGGCGATCTCCCCACCGGCGCGCGGGGAACGGTTCTGCGGAAGCATCGCCGAGTCGAAGGCGCCGACCAGGGCGACGCTGTCGCGCAACCGTTTACGTGCGGTACTGATTCGGCTGCCGGGGAGAGAGTCATTTTCGGCAAAGGTATCGGGGTTCGGGGCCACCGAGGTCTCGGAGTCGAGGCCGAATCGCCGACGCAACTCCTCGGCGCTGACCTTTCGCACCGCGGCCATCACTGCCCGCCTACAGTTTGCAGATACTTCCCAGCGACGCGGCCGATTCCTGCGCCGATCCGCCGAAACGGCAACGGCACCGTGTACGGGGGTGCACCCGCCGCTTGGGACACCAGCATCTCCACGGCCTCGCTGTCGAGGTCTTCGCCGACGCTGGCAGCGAGGTCCTTGAAGTAAGCCTTGAGCGCCTCAGCGTCCAGATAGACGATGTGCTCTCGCGACACATAACCTTCCGCATCGGCGGACAGGATGCCGCTGTACCCGAGCAGCACGATCCGCAGCATGCCGGCTTCGGCGGTCGCCGCGGCATTGGCGAGCTCGGCAGCCATCCTTTGACAAGCTTCGGTCATGTAAACGGCGGAGACATCGTCGATCACGAGCCATCGCACGGTGCCCACTCTGGCGGTGGCGTTGGTCTTGAACCAGCGCGAGAGCATCCGGACGTGCGTGTCGGGCTGGGCTTGGGGATCGAACTCAGGCGGCGGCCAGTCAAGACGTTGTGCGACCTCGTTCATCAAGTCCAAAGGGCCCCACGCCTGTCCGGCCACCGTGATGTGAGACGGCTGGATACGCACCGCAGCGTCCAGCGGCAGGCCCATCCGCGCGCAACCGTGCGCGATAAGGAACCAAATGTGGCTCCGGCCCGAACCGGACGGACCGTCGACGATGAGTACGCGAGCGCCGACCTCGCTAGCAAGATCATCCAGCGCTGCGCGGACCGGATTACGATCGAGGAATGCGCGATGCTGCGGGAGCAGGCGCGCGTCGAACGCGCCGCCACCAACCGTGAAGGCCGTCAGGGCGTCAACGGGAGCCGCGTCGGGCAGGTGGTCGAGCATGCCTCGCAGAGCAGGGGCAAGTTGGTCGGCGAGGGCGTACATCAACGCACGCAATGTCCCCTTCTTCGCCGCCAGCGTGAGAACCTGCAGCCATAGGTCCCATTTGTTGCTCGCCCAGGTCAGCTGGGCGGGCGGGACGCCGTTGGCCCGAAATATCTCCGCTAACGAGGTGTCCTCGTCGTTTCGGCCCCAGAGGTCTATGACTTTCAGGAAAACGTCTCGCGCGCCGGGCATGTCGAGAGTGAAAACCGTGCAGTCGAGGATCGTGGGCATCGGTTATCGCAGTCCCGCGTCGGTGAGGCCGGCCACGACGCGCGTCATCTGTCGCCCCTGATTACGGACTTCGATAGTTTTGTTGACCTTGGTCTCTGTGCTCTGATGATGAAGGGCGACCAAATGCCACTCCTCGTCGAAGACGGGGGATCCCGATGACCCGCCTTCGGTGTCGGTCAGATACTGCACGATATCGTCATCGACGAATCTGACGACGTTGTGGATCATTCCGATTTGCTTGGGACCACCATTCGGATGCTGGATGATGTAGACGCGATCATCAACCCCTACCGATCCGAGTGTGCCCGTGTCGATGACGACCGCGGTCGAGGGAACCTCGGTTGCGCTGACCCGCACGACGGCCCAGTCGTGGTCAGGGTCACCGAGAATGGAGCCGGTGTCTCCCTCGAGGGCAGTATGTGGCCGAAGGACCCCGCCGAAGGCGCGTTCATAGCCGAACCAGACTTCCACTCGAGTGGCCCGGGCGCCACCATGGTCGTCGTCGTACAGCACGTGATGATTGGTCAGCACACGATCAGGTCCGATGAGAAAGCCGCTGCCGTAGTAGCGCTTACCGATGGGCATGGTGACGCGCAACCGCACCACGCCGCGAGCCAGTTCAGTGCCACGCTCGAGGAAGGTGACGTCGAGCAGGGTGGGTTCGGCAGCCGTCTGCCGTTCCTGGGTGGCCGACATGGGAGAGGCTTTCCAGTCCGGCTCGGGTGCCGGTGCGGGCGCCGCGGGGGATGGTCCCAGCATGTCTTGCAGCGTGGCCGCGACGGCGGCATCACCGCTGTTACTGATGACCTCGACAAGCGCGCGGTTCTTACCCTCCATCGATCCACGTCGCAGGGTGTCGGCCCACATCGCCCTGGCTGTCTGCCCCCATGCGATACGGGACGGATCGAGGCCGGCTACTTGCACGAAGTCGATGATCTCGGACTCCCGAAAATAGCTTGTTGCCAGGAGGTTCCGCAGCTGCTGTGCGACCGGATCGCTGAAGTCGAATGGAACTTCGTCGAGAAAATGTGTCATCCGCGTCAACCCCCACCGTGATGCGCTGAACGAATCGATCGTAGAGCGGCCGAGCACTCCTCAGCAGCGGAATCAGTTAGCCATGTGGCCGTCACCCCGTCACTGGGCGCGGATGACGACCACCTGTATCCCGGGTAGCGGGGTTCGGAGCTGCAAAGTTCCCGTGATGAGAATCGTGACATCGCGGTTTTGAGCTGGCCTGAGTATCCGACTACTCGAATTGTCCGGAGCGCACCTCATCTGCGCACACGCGCCGAGCGTCATGGTCCGGGATCGAGAGAGCGGCCTTCGCCGGTGAGCCGCGCCAGTCTATGCCGCGTATCCTCTGCATCCGTCGACTCCGGAGTGGTTCTCTGTTCGTATGTTGTCAGGGCGCTCCGCAACAAGGCGACGGCGGCGTCGATCTTGCCCATCTGCTCGAATACCTCGCCCAGACGCCGTTGGGTGTTAGCCGTTTTGAGGCTATCGGCGCCGAGTGTGGCTTCACGGCCGGTCAGGACGGCTTGTAGCGTCGCCGCCGCCTGTGACAGTTTCCCACTTCGCGCATATGCCATACCCAGGTAGTGGTTGGTCGTCAATGTGTCGGGATCAAGATCGCCCATGACGCGTACCCAGTCGGCGTAGACGTCTTCCAACATCCGAAGTGCCTCGTCGGTGCGCCCCACATCCAGGTAGCTCAGCGCAAGGTTTCTGCGCGTCGTGAGGGTTTTCGGATCGTCTGGACCCAGAAGCCGCTCTCGCCTTGTCACGGCATCCTCCGCGAGCATCAACGCTTCGTCTGAGCGTTTGGTGAGCAGGTAGGCGTACACCAGATTGTTCTGGGACAGAAGCGTGCGGGGATGATCCGGCCCCAAGGTGCGCACCCGGTCGTAATAGTTCTGCTCAAATAAAGCCAACGACTCTTCACCCCTATTAAGCGACCGATAGATGAACGCCAATACATTGCGTGACGCAGTTGTCTGGGGATGGTCATTGCCGAGGATCCGTTCCCTGTCGGCGAGCACCGGCTCCATCAGTTCGAGGGCTTCCTCGGCACGACCGGCGGTTCGGTAGGCCATGGCTAGGTTGTGGCGAGAGAATAGGGTCTGTTGGTGGTCTTCGCCCAAGACAGCTCGTCGATTCCTGAGGTTCTGCTCGTATAGCTCAATCGCCTCGTCGAGGCGGTTCACTTTCCTATAGCAGGCCGCAAGGTTGTTAACCACTGTCATCGTGTCGGGGTGTAGTTCTCCCAACAATTCCGTGCGAAGTCTGACGGTGGTCTCTTCCAGTTCAATCGCTTCGGGCACCCGTTCGGCGAAGCGCAATGCGTAAGCGAGGTCTGCCCGGCAGGTCAACGTCTCAAGGTCGCGCCGTCCCAGCGCAGTCTCGGCGGTCCGGAGTGTTTCCTCCAGGACGGGCACCGCGTCCGAGGCTTTCCCCGCCGCGCGGATCGCGTCGGCGTAGTCTCGGTTCGACCGGATGGTTCGCCGGTCGTGGGCGCCGAAGAGGGCAAGGCAATCTTCTCGCAGACTCTTGGCCGCTTCCAGTGCGTTGGTCGTGTCAGATAGCGCATGCATCTGCCGAAGCGCCCACCGCCGAGCGCCGATCAGCTCTCCAATCAGGTTGGGCTCGTTGACAATTCCCTCGGCGGACGCCCATAGGGAGTCGATCTGATCGATGAGATGACGGCCCTCTTCTCGTCTATGCCAGGTTGAATGCCAATAATCGAACAGGTGTGGCTTGAGGGTGTTGATCGCTGCCGACAGTGCATCGTTGTAGACCTTCTTGGTGATCGCCGACTCCCGAATGAGACGCGCCAACAAGCGATGCATGATGACCGATCCGGCGTTTTCGGTGGACCACGAAACGACCGCAGCACGAGCACAGTGCTGCAAAACCGTATCTATGGAGTTTCGCTCTCGTCGACCGGGGTCTGCGGCCACGAGGGTGTATAAAAGATCCCTGCGGACTCCGGCCGGCGACAACGTAGCCATGACGCGCAAAAGAACCGATGCTGTTGCGCCCAACTCTTCGTCTACGCCTGCCACAGCCAGCAGAAGGGCTGCAGCGGTGGAGCGTGGATAGTCGGCGCCTGGTGCCCGTGAAAGCAGTTCGGAAATAGGGAGATCCGTGAGCCTGTCCAGATAGTCCTCGTAGGACAGGCGTTGGTCCCGGATCGTGGCCGCCGCCTGAGCGATGGCCAAGGGCAGGTCACCAAGTTTCTCCGCGATGACATCAGCAAGTCCGGTCTTGCCCAAACCGGTGATGTCGTGGAGGTATTGCAGAGACTCCTCCCGCGCGTAGACGTCGGCCTCGACCGAGACTCCTAACTGCTCGAATGCTCGATCGGCCGCGGTCACTATGACCGTGGACCTTCCTCCGCTGGGGATGAACTGGCGAACCAGGTCAGGATCTTCGGCGTTGTCGAATACGAGCAGGGACGGCATGGCCCACGTGCTGAGGAAATCGCGGAGGCGCTCGGCGGATTCTTCCGAATCCGCCTCTGGGTCGGCGATGTGAAGCCGCTCGGCGATCGTTGCCAGACCATCCACCAACGATCGCGCGGTCTCCGCGTCGAGCCATCCGATGAGGCCCAGACCATCGTTTAGTCTCGAACGGACGTATGCTGCCGCGATCTGCGACTTGCCGACGCCGCGCATGCCAGTAATCGCAGTGACCACTGCGACATGCGATGTCTCGACGAGCCGTTCCAGCCGCTGTACGGTCTCCCGCGATATGAACGCCGTGGGTTCAGCTGGAATCTTTCCGACCACGATGCCACGGTTATGACCGACCGGTGCAACGACTTGCTGCCCGCTACGCTGAGATAGCGCCTCGACCTTCCCAGCGAGTCCTACATTTTCGGCCGAGATCGTGGAGAGGACCTGAGATAGGTGTCCCGCTCGCTGCAGCTCCCGCAGCAGTATGTGCCAGCGCTCTCTCGACGTAAGGCCAGCGGGCATGTACTCCAGTCCAATCCCCGCGTTGTCCAGCACCTCGCGAATGGCCGGCTCGTTGGGAAATGTCGCGCCGAGCAGGACCGCGAGCCCGGCGCCCTGAACGGAATCCCATTCCTGGCCCTGAATCCACGTCATAAGGTCATCTCCCGCGGTCCTTCTCGACAGAAGGCACGTCTCGGGGCGTGGCGCACCGCTGTCCTGGCCTTGGTCCGCGGGGGAACGATCGCATGATGCGTGGATCGCCGTCACCGTCGCCCACGTGACCCTCGCCCCTATGCCCCACGGCTAGATCTTGTACTACGCGGCGGCAGATTGTTCCTCAATTGCGCCACCCGGGAGATGCATTTCCCGCGAACACGCAGACGGCCTATCGGTCCAGAGGCTCGGTAGACGGCTTACTTCATCTTGCTAGGCTGCCGTCCGTCACGACGGCACGAGTGCTGCAAATTCCAAGGTGGTCGACCGATTCTCGGGAGGGCCGCCGGATGCACCGGTGGCGTCCTATGACTAATCGAGAACGCAAAGTGAAACCAGCTGACTGTGAGTGTTTCTCGGATCCGTACGTAGCACATTCCATACCGGCCGTCCTCGAGGCTAAGTGGCGACCGAACGGTAGCTGCGGCAACGGTCGTGGAGAGATGGTCTCGATCGCTTGCTCTCGGATGTCGGACCCGAGAGCCACTCAGGGTTGCGTTGGACCACTAGCGTTCGCAGATGCTGCGCACGGGAAGGAACCAGCGTTTGGCCCAACAAGAGGACGAACACTGATTGCAGGCTCAACAATCGGCGACACCCATTCTCTAACCGTACGACGCCTCATTCGGTTCGTCGGTGACGTCAGCCACCACCGTCTCGCTGCGAGGGCAGTCGTGCGCTCGGCTGGCCAAGCGCTCGCCGACGGAAACCGGCGAGCGGCTCGGCGGGTGGGGAGGCATTCGGCGCGGTGCGTTGGGGGGTGCCTTTCGTATGGAATCGACCACGCGCACAGGTGGTTTCCTGTACAGGCCGGTTCTACTCCCCTGCGGACCGTACGCCTGGTTCTTTGGAGGAGGTGCGTGTCCGTCGGCCTACATTGCGAGGCTGTTCGACTCTGACCCCGAGTATGCCGACAATCTAACCACTCAGAAATTGGTTGACTTCGCCGAGGCGCATCCTGATTACGACATTCTCTTGACAATGGTCGACGGCTCCAAGGTGCTGCGATTCGATTCCTCGCCCCAACACCGGCACCAAATTCCGCATCTGCTCGCGGATGACTATCTTCACAGCTACCTGACCGACCGCAACTACGAGTCTGGATCGATGCAGCGTGTGAAGGCCTAGTTGGTTTCTGCAGCGCGACTGCAAGCACATGATTCATCCTTGCGGCGTGCTGCCAGCCGCTTGTGCCGAGTTCGTCCGGTGGACAAGACAACAGTGTCGAAGATCTGAATCCGCGTTGCGGTCGCCTTGAGCCGGCATACTCAGGTATTTCTGGATTTCGTCCGACACCCTCAAATCTTCGGGGACGAATCTCGCAAGTGCGGTCCGCAACCATTTGAGAGTTCCCAGGTCTGCACTTCCCCGCACTCCCAACTGATTTCGGATCGGACAGACCCGATCCTGAACGACATTCCAGCTTCCGATCCCGATCCCGGCCCGTGTGCACCACCCCTTCGAGGCGTTCCATCAACCGGATACCAACGCTGCCGAAGTGGCCGGCGCAGGCGGCCCAATTCACCTCATTCGACCAGTCGGCACCACGAGTCGGGAACGGTCGGCGACCGAACCGGGTTCA